>JBKJSN010000039.1:0-12185 GCA_046595815.1 Mycobacteriales bacterium | reverse complement strand
GACCATGACGGTGTCAGCGCCGGCGACGAGCGCCTTGGCGATGTCACCGGAGTACTGCAACCCGCCGTCACCGATCACGGGGATGCCGGCGGGCTTGCACGCCTTGGCGGCCTCGTGGATCGCCGTCACCTGCGGCACCCCGACCCCCGCCACCACTCGCGTCGTGCAGATGCTGTTGTGGACGATCGCATTGTCGGCGATGAAGCTGTGGCTGTCGTCCTCGACCTCGATGTCGTAGACCGGGATCGACAAGCCTGTCTCGCGCACGCTGAGCAGCTTGACGACGGAGTGCTCCTCGAGCTGCCGCTTCTCGTGCGTGACGTTCAACCGGCTCTTGTACGACGGAAGGCAGCGCATCGGGTCGTCGCCGGCGAGACCGCCGGCCGAGCCCTCCTCGGAGGCGACGTTCGGGAGGCTCCCGTGCACGAGCAGGCACAGGACGCCGTAGAGCTCCGAGAGGGCGAGGCTGGTGTTGCGGAAGCAGAGCCGACCGCCCTGGTCGACGTGCCCGTCACTGTCGATCAGCCCCTGCAGGAGTCCCCGAAGGTAGGAAGGGTCGGAGCACAACCACTCCGTCGGGAGGTGCTTGGCGTCCTTGTTGCCGCACTGCGACAGCAAGCGGGCCCACTGCAAGGAGTACAGATGCAGGTGGGAGACGCCGCCGCCCTCTGTGCCGACCACCGGGCGTACGCCCGTGACCCGCTCCGCGGTGTCGAGGACGCGGTCGCGCACCGAGGTCTCGTGCGTGCCGGCGTAGAAGCTGACGCGGCCGATGTCGCTCTTCCCGTTGTTGTTCAGGAAGGCATGGCCGTCGCCCAGGAAGAAGCCGAGCAGGTAGCCCAGGTCCTCGCTCTCCTCGACCACCACGTTGTAGCGGGCCAGGTCGCTCTCACGCACTGAGTACTCACGCAGGTCCAGTCGCAGGTGCTCAGGCAGCTCGAACTCGACGCGGCGCGGGAAGAGCAGCGCGGCCCTGTCGGCCTGGCCGATCTCCTGCCAGTCGATCTTGCTCGTCCCGAGTCGCGTCGGCTTTGTCAGGACCGAGGCGTAGCCCTGGCTGGCCACAGTCACCGCGGACACGCTGGACAGGTCGCCCGTGAGGTAGCGGTGGTCGGAGGTGGCGTAGGTCTCGACACCCGAGGCGGTGTGCCGAACGGCAACGACCTCGCGGACACCGGTGCACCAGGCCTTGACGACTCTCGTCGGCCGCCCGCCCCCCGTGATGACCCTGTCCCCGGCAACGATCTTCTCGATGTCCTTGTAGGTGCCGTCGGCCATGAGAACCCGGGTTCCCGCAGCGAAGCACCCAGGCCCGACACCGACCTTGACCCCGTCGGCGTTGGCTTCGACCAGCGCCTGTGCCCCCGCCTGGGTGGCGACGTTGCCGCCGATCACGTCGACGTGGGCGACGGCCGGGTCCTTCTTGAGCCTGGCCACCATCTCGAGCAGGCCCTGCCCGTGCCCGTGCGCCGTGTCCACCACGAGCGCATCGACGCCGGCGTCCACGAGCGCCATGGCCCGCTTGTACGCGTCGTCGAAGAACCCCACGGCAGCAGCGACCCGGAGCCGGCCGTCCTCGTCCTTGGTCGCGAGCGGGTACTGGTCCTTCTTCACGAAGTCCTTGACGGTGATGAGCCCCTGCAGCCGACCGGCAGCGTCGACGAGCGGGAGCTTCTCGATCTTGTTCTTCTGCAGCAGCGCGAGGGCGTCGTCGTTGCTCACACCGACCGGCGCGGTGACGAGCGGCATTGGGGTCATCACGTCCCGGACGAGCCTGCTGGTGTCGGACTCGAAGCGCATGTCGCGATTGGTGACGATGCCGAGCAGGACGCCGGTCTCGTCGACCACGGGGAGGCCGCTGATCCGGTAGCGCGCACACATGCGGTCGACGTCGGCGAGCGAGTGGTCGGGCGAACAGGTGACCGGGTGGGTCACCATGCCCGCCTCGGAGCGCTTCACGAGGTCGACCTGGGCCGCCTGCTCGTCGATCGACAGGTTCCGGTGCAGCACACCGATGCCGCCTTGGCGCGCCATGGCGATGGCCATCCGCGCCTCGGTCACGGTGTCCATCGCGCTCGACAGCAGCGGCACGGAGAGCGTGATCCTCTTCGAGAGCCGGGTCGCGGTCTGCGCCTCGCTCGGGATGACGTCGGAGGGGCCAGGAAGGAGCAGGACGTCGTCGAACGTGAGCCCGATCGGGGCGAGCAGGCCCCCGAAGCTGTCGGTCTGGAGGGGGTCCATACGAAGTGCTCCCGGCTGCCGGAGGAAGCAACCCATCCTAGCCGTGCGGGCCAGCGGTCCGCCGTACCGGACCTCAGCTGACGAGACCCCGGCGGAAGCCGAGCGCCACCGCCTGGGCGCGGTCGTTCACCCCGAGCTTGCGGAACAGCCGCCGCGCGTGCGTCTTGACGGTGTCCTCGGACAGGTAGAGCTCGCGGCCGATCGCGCTGTTGCTCTTGCCCTGCGACATGCCGCGCAGCACCTGCAGTTCACGCTCGGTGAGCTGCGCCTGCGCGGGGCCGGAGCGGGTGGTGTCACGAGTGGTGAGCGCCCGGCGCAGCGAGGGCTCGACGAGGTCCATGCCATCGAGGGCGTGGGCGACGGCCGCGCACAGCTCCTCGTGGGAGACGTCCTTGAGCAGGTACCCGCGGGCGCCGGAGGACACCGCAGCCGCCACCTGGTCCCGGTCGTCCGCGGCGGTCAGCATGATCACCTTGGCCTCGGGGTAGAGCTGCACGAGCCGCCGCGTGGCCTCCAGCCCACCGAGCCCCGGCATGCGGACGTCCATGAGGACCAGGTCAGGGTGCTCGTGCGGGTACCGCGCCAGCACCTCCTCCCCGGAGGCTGCCGTCTCGACCTTGTCGACCCCTGGCACGTTGGACACGAAGGTGCGCAGGCCCTCCCGCACGATGCGGTGGTCGTCGCAGATCAACACGGTGGTCACGGGTCAGTCCTCGCGTCGGAGTGCGGGAGCACGAGCCGGACTCGACCCGTGCTGGTCTGGAGCTCGCCGCCGAGGGCCTGAGCGCGCCTGCTCCACTTGTCGGGGGAGGCGAGCGGGACGCCGCCCTCGATGTCGACGACGAGGCGGTCCCCCTCTGTACGCAGGCGCACCTGCACGTCGGGCCCGTCCGTGCGTGCGACCGCTTGCACGAGCCGGTACGCCGTGACGCCCGCGGGTCCGTGCAGGGCTGCCGCCACCTCGACATCGCCCAGCAGGCCGATCGGGCTGCCCCCGGACTCCTTGAGGTGGGCCGAGAGCTGGTCGAGGGCGCCGACGAGGCCGGTGCCACCCCGGGGCCGCAACTGCCACAGGAAGCGGCGGGCCTCCACGAGCGCTGCCTGTACGGCGTCGCGCGCCTCGGCAGGATCACCACCGCGGGCGGCGACGTCGGAGGCGTAGCGCGCCACGACGAGCGACTGCACCGGGCCGTCGTGCAGCGCGTCGGCGACCGCGTCGCGGTCCTCCTCGAGCTCCTGGGACGGCGAGGTCGGGGCCGTGAGGGCGAGGCCGACGACGGCGGCGGCACTGCGCAACGCCGGCAGGTGAGCTGCTCCCGCGCCGGTGGCCACGAGCATGCCGAGGTGGGTCCCCGCGCGCCCCTGGACGGGGATGTCGACGGTCGGTCCGGTGTCGGACACCGAGCCGGCCACGATCTGGTCGGCCGGGTCTCGCAGGCACAGGGCGGTCAGCCCGAGCCCGGCCTCCAGAGCGAGCAGCGCAGGACCGGGGGGGCCACCCTCCGCGAGCAACACCGCCACGTCACCGAGCACCAGCAGAGGGTCCTCGAGAGCCGTCGTGGAGCCTCGTTCGACCACGCCGACCCCCTTCCCCTAGTCGTGCGGGCACCGAGTCACGCGGTGCCTGCTCTCACACCTTCTGCCCGACTCATCGGCAGATCAAGTGCCTGACGTGAGCCATCTGGGACCGGCTGACCCGATGTGACCAGGTGTTTGTCACCCACTCGGCAGAGTGACATGGTTCGCCCGAGTGGGTGAAGGCCTGTCAACCCTCAAGAAGTGCCGTGATGTCCGGTCTGCCGAGCCACTCAGCGCGGACCCCGGGAGGCAGGTCACCTGCGATCGCCAGGACCGCCGAACGCGCGGCACCCAGGCTCCGCGCGCTCTCCGCACGGTCGGCGTCGGCGGTGCTGTCTGCCAGCAGCGCGCCCAGCAGCGCACGCGAGGGCCACACCAGCGGCAGGACGCCGAGGGACTCCGCGAAGGTCGCCGAGCGGCGCAACGTCGCCACCGCCTCATCCGCCCCCACGGAGACCTGAGCCAGGCCGAGCAGGAGAAGCCCCTTCGACACGTGCCGGGGCGCCCGGGCGTCCTCGGCCCGCTGCACGGCCGCGCCGGCTTCAGCCGCTGCGTCCTCGACCCGACCCTCCAGGAGCGCCACCTCAGCGGTCGCCCACCCGAGCCGGACCCGCTGGCGCCACCACTCATCGCTGCTGCCGGGCAGGATCGCCGCGGCCTGGGCCAGGCGGGCCGCAGCCTCGTCCGCCTCGTCGAGCCCGACGGCGTCCGAGGCCAGCCCGAGGAGCGCGTCGAACGCCGCATCGCCCGTGCCATCGGTGAGGTCCAGCGCAGACAGGTCGGCCTCGCGGGCGATCGCGTGTCGGCCGAGCTGGCGCTGGATGCTGGCGATGGTGGAGCCGGCCAGGGCGGCGAACAGTCGCCGTTCCGCAGGCGCGGTGTCCGTCGTACCGGACTCAACGAGGGGAGACAGGACGGTCAGGGCCGCGCCGTACCTGCCTCCCGCCCCGAGAGCCACGCCCAGCAGCCAGGCTGCGGCGGCCATCTCGGTGACCAGCCCCTGCGACTGGGCGAGTACGACGGCCTGCTCGAGCGCGCCGACGGCGGTGGCGGGCTTGCCGTGGAAGGCCGCGTGCTCACCGCTCGCGAGCAGCGTCGGAAGGTCAGGAGTCGTCACGCCCGGTGACGCTAGCCCGTCCTCGGGCAGCACAGTGGACGGCAGACCGGCGGTGGCACTCACCCGTTGGTCGTCGGCGGTCCCGGGACCTCACCTGAAGGGACGAACCTGGACAGGTTCGTACAGTTGAGTCGCGGCCCCGCGCCGCCGACGTCACTGATACGCCCGCGTCTCGTTCTTCATGTGTGACGCCAGACCAGCAGGAGCCCGCAGTGCCCCCGACCGCCACGCTCGCCCGTGTGGTCGCCGGCCTGCTCGGTGCAGCCCTGGTCGCGGGCTGCTCGGCGCAGGCGACACCTGCGGCAAGCACCAGCAGCCTGACCAACCCGACCGCCGAGTCGGTCGCCGAGGCTCCCCGCCTGCCCGCCCTCCGCGGTCCCCGCCTTCGTCCCGATGTCCTGGTGACCGGACAGCTCACCGCGCCCGCCGTACGCGCCGTGGCATCGCTGGGCAAGTCCGCAGCCGCGTTCTCGCTCGGCACAGTCCGGATCGGCACCTCCGTGGTCACGGTCGCGAGCGTCGACCCGGCCACCTTCCGTCGGTTCACCCCCGTCGGTACGGCGGAGTCCACGCCCCTGTGGCAAGCCGTGGTCGGCGGCGAGGTCGTGGCCTCACACGCCGTGGCCAAGCGGCTGAGGCTGGTCCTGGGCCGCAACGTCACCCTGCGCGGCACCAGCACGGCCACGGTGCGGCTCGGCGGGCTGGCCACGACCGGCATCCCCGGCACCGACCTGGTGGTGGCGACCGGCCTCGGCATCGCGCTCGGGGTCACCAAGTCCACCGGCGTCCTGCTCAACTCCGGCAAGGCGGACCCCACCACCCTCGCCTCCCGGGCCAGGGCCGTGGCAGGCAAGGCCGACGTCGACCTGCTCACCCCGCCGGCCGCGAACCCGTTGGCGTTCCTCAGCGGCAGTCGCGCAGCGCGGGCCTTCGGTGCCTTCTCCTACCGCTACTACCCCGACGGCACGATCGTGCCGGACGGCCGGTGGGTGCGGCAGAACATCACCAGCCAGAGCGTGCCGATCCTGGGCACGATCACGTGCCACCGGTTGATGTTCCCCCAGCTGCGCAGCGCGTTGAACGAGATCGTCCGCTCGGGCCTGGCCTCCGAGGTCCGCGCCTTCAACGGGTGCTATGTGCCACGGTTCATCGAGAGCGACCCGTCACGCCCGATCTCCCTGCACACCTGGGGCATCGCGCTGGACCTCGACTCGGCCGCGAACGGCCGCGGCACCCAGGGCACGATGGATCCCCGCGTGGTCACCATCTTCAAGCGCTGGGGCTTCCGCTGGGGCGGGGACTGGTCCTGGACCGACCCGATGCACTTCGAGCTCGGAGCCCTGCTCACCTCACGCTGAGGTCGCGCAGTGAGGCGGTTCCGTCGGGCGACAGCTCACCCTGACTGCGGGCGCACGCGGCTCGCTCGGCGACGTCGTTGCACCGCCGCGAAGGCAAGGACGGCAAACGCGCTCGGCAGCGCCAGCGCCATCCCATCGGCCTCCCAGCCCAATGCGGTCATCAGGTGCGTGTCCGCGCCCTGGGCAGCGGCCTCGGCCTCGTCCTCCGGCATCGGGGCGGCGCCGACCTGACCCATCGCGCCAGGTTGGGCGCCAGGGTGCCCCTGCGGCTGGGTGATCGGCTGCTGCTGTGGCACGTTCGGTGGGGGCGGTGGCGGCTGCACCGGCGGCGGGGGCGGCGGCGCGACGACGACAGGCAGGGGCGCGGGCTGCTCCACGACCGGCGGCGGAGGCGGCGGGGCGACGGCCCGGCTCACGACGAGGCTTGCCCTGTCGCTGGCAGGTCGGTAGGCCGGCGTACCCAAGAATGCGGCCAGAACCGGCTGCCGGGCTTTCGACGTACCCGTCGCTGCCCCTGCCTCCTGTGGCAGCGGGCGGTACGTCGCGCAGGCCCGACCGTGCCGATCCGTGACAGGGCTGCCGATCCCACGGCCGGCGACCAGCAGGTCCACCGCCTGACCGGCCAACGGGGTGCGCTTGGCCGTCAGCAGGAGCGTGGCGCACACCTCGCCCGTCTGGCCCGTTGCGACGCCTGCGGGTGCGTGCACCGCGACGGAGGACGGCAGCGCGCAGTAGCCCTCATCCACGGAGTAGGCCACGACGACGGCCTTCTGGGCGTCGCGAAGCCAAATCGCCGGGGTGTCGAAAGTCGTTGTGTCACAAGCGATCCCGTCGTTCTCGGCGGGAGCTTCGTTGAAGCGCTCGTGCTGGAAGGTCGTCAGGACGCGACACGAGCGGTCCACCCGGATCACGGAGCTGTCGTCCTCGGCCTCGATGTAGACCAGGCCGTCTCCGGTGGCGACCATGCCGGCGATGCTCGCCTCGTACGTCGGGTTGTTGCCCAAAGACACGACGTTCTCCAGGCCAAGCACCGGGCAGTTGTTGCGCTCGTGTCCGGCGCGGTCGTACTCGGTGAAGGAGTCAGCGCCGTCGTTGCCGAACAGCAGCCGGTCCGTGGCGCTGTCGTAGGTCATCGCGCCGTAGAAGACCCTGCCGCCGTTGTCCGCCGACCGTTCGTCGTCCTCCTCGCTCACCCCAGACAACGGCGCGTGGAAGAGCTTCAGCGGCGGGCCTCCGGCCAGCGGCACGTCCCAGACGACCAGGGCCACGTCGAGCAGGAACAGGTGGTCACGGTTGGCGTCGTAGGCGAGATGGCCGACCGGTCGCTTCAACCCAATGTTGAGGTCCGGCAGGCCCTTGCCTGTGCGCGCCACCATCCGGTGCACGACTCCACGCTCAGCCTGGTCGGTGTAGTAGAGGATCTCGCCGTCCGAAGCGATCGAGCCGTCTTGACGACTGCCCGGCACCGGCAGGCTGTGACGCGCCAGCTCCCGCATCGGGATCGGCGGCGGAGCGAAGACCCGCGGGGTCTGGGTCGTACCCCCCGCATCGGGCAGGTCAGCCGAGGTGAGGTCGGTGCCGTCGCTGCGGTAGCGCCAGGTGCTGCCGTCGCTGCAGCCGAGCAGGAACACGCTCGGGGTGGAGCGGTCGCGGCGCAGGTTCGACGGACCGCAGTCCGTGGGCAGTCCGTCGGACTGGCCGCGGACCGACACGGCGTTGTCGCTCGTGCGTCGGACGTTGCCTGTCAGCAGAAGCCCGGCCGAGGGGTGCTTCCACTCCAGAGCAACGCCCGTGTACGCCGTGCCGGTCAGGCTCTTGCGCACCGACCGTCCGCCGTCGCGGGTGATGAGCACCCCGTCGGCCGTGGTCGCCACGAGCTCGCTGCCGCCGCCAGCCACCCGGCTGGTGGCCAGGCCAGTCACCGAGCCGGAAGCGACAGGCGTGAACGTGCCGCCCTCGTCCTCGCTGACGAACAACCCGCCTGCCGTTCCTTCGACTCCCAGCCACCAACGGCTGGGCAGCCCAGCGTCGAAGGTGGCCATTGTCGCGTTCAGCCCCGTCGCACCTTGCACCGCGGAGAAGGAGCGACCACCGTCACTGCTGACGTAAAGGGTGCTGCTCAGCGCCACGGGCACCGGTAGCGGCACGGGCAGGGCTGGGCCGGAGGCCTCGGCAGTCACGACCGCAAGAACCCGACCAGCCGTCGCGTCTGAGGTCGTGACCTCACGCACAGCACCGCTCAGGCCGGTCGCCCGCGTCCAGGTGCGGCCGCGATCCCGTGTCGACCAGGCGCTGCCGTCCTTGCCGACCAAGATGGCCTGCCCGCCGGCCAGTCCTGCCGCGACCAGCCCAGCCGGATCGGTCGGAGACGCTCCGACCTCGTGGAAGCGGTGACCACCGTCGTCCGAGACGAGCACGCTCTGCGCCGTCACCTGCATCAGCCGGCAGCGGTCGCCATCCTCCGTCGCCAGCACGCCGGTCGCGGTCACCTGGTGCCAGCTGTTGCGCCGCTCGAGGTCGACGGCACACGGCGTCGCGGCCCGACCCGGCGTCAGCGGGACCAGCAGCGGCAAGGCCAGCACGGCCGCGGTGAGGGCTCTGCGCATCGTCAGGAGGTGGTCGTACGCCGGGTGCGCTTCGCCGGAGCCGCGAGCAGGCGCGCGAGGGCCTCGCCGTCGAGGGTCTCGAGCGCTTCGAGCTCGTCGGCGAGCAGGTCGAGCTGCGCCCGCCGCTGCTGCAGCCGGGTCCGCGCGATCCGCTGGCCCTCCTCCACGAGCATCCGGATCTCGGCGTCGAGCTTGTCGAGCGTCACCGGGCTCACCGACTGCATCGCGGTGAGGTCCCGCCCGAGGAACACCTCGGCGTCGGCCGCCGTGATGCGCACCGGGCCGATCCCCTCGCTCATTCCCCAGCGACCCGCCATGTCCCGCGCCAGATGCGTGGCCGCCTCGATGTCGGCCTCTCCTCCCGTTGAGGCCTCACCCCAGACCAGCTCCTCGGCCACCGAGCCGGCCATCGCTGTCGCGATGCGTTCCAGCAGCTCCGAGCGCCGCAGCACCTGACGGTCCTCCCGCGCCAGCGCCGCGTGCCCGAGCCCGGTGCCGCGTCGCACGATGGAGACCCTCTCGACCTCGCGGCCGAACGACGCTGCCAGCACTGCGTGCCCCGCCTCGTGCACGGCGACCATGCGGCGCTCCTCCGGGGTCAGCGCGCCGTTCGACCGCTTCGGCCCCGCGAGCACCCGCTGGACAGCCTCGTCCAGCTCGACCGGACCGATCTGGGTGGCTCCCGCGCGTACCGCGAGAAGGGCGGCCTCACGCCAGACGTTCGCGAGGTCCGCGCCGGTAAAACCGCTGGTACGGCGGGAAAGTAGCTCGATGTCCACGCCAGGCGCGACGGGACGTCCCTGGGAGTAGAGCCGCAGGATGTCGAAGCGGCCGTCCGCGTCAGGCTTCTCGACGACGACGTGACGGTCGAACCGTCCTGGGCGCAACAGCGCTGGGTCGAGGATGTCAGGACGGTTGGTCGCGCCGATGACCACCACGCCCGCGATCGCGTCGAAACCGTCCATCTCCACGAGGATCTGGTTGAGCGTCTGCTCGCGTTCGTCGTTGCCGCCGCCGACCCCTGCGCCACGTTTGCGGCCAGCCGCGTCGAGCTCGTCGATGAAGAGGATGGCCGGCGCCTTCGTACGCAGCTGGGCGAAAAGATCCCGGACGCGGGCGGCGCCGACACCCACGAGGGACTCGACGAACTCCGCACCGCTGAGGCTGAAGAACGGCACCCCCGCCTCGCCGGCGACGGCCTTGGCCAACAGGGTCTTGCCACAGCCGGGGGGACCGAACAGCAGCACGCCCTTCGGCGGTACCGCCCCCATGGCCTGGAACCGGCTGGGGTCCTTGAGGTAGTCGACGACCTCAGCGAGCTCCGCAACGGCCGACTGCGCCCCCGCGATGTCGGCGAATCCGACGCTCGGGACGCCCTTGCGCTTGGCCGGTCCGTCGGTCTTCAGTCGCTGGCCGCCGCGGACCTTGGAGAACTCGGTGTACTCCCCCGCGCCGCCCTCGCCGCGGCTCAGCGTCATGAGCAGCCCGAAGATCACCGACAGGAGCGTCACCGGCAGCAGGAACTGCAACGCCATGCGCACCAGTTGCTTGTCGGTCTGCGGGTCGACGCGCACCGGGCCGCTCGAGGCCAGCGAACGCACGAGGGCAGAGGTCTCGCTGTCGCTGCGGGTGTAGGACGCGACCCACGCCTCACCGCCCGCGACCTGCACGACGACCCGGGCGTCCTGGTCGTAGAGCACCGCCGACACCACCTGGTGCTTGGCCGCAGCGCTCATGACGGCGGTGAGCGGCTTGACCGTGCCGAGCTGGACCGGGCGCAGCGCCTTGGCCCCCGCGAGACCCAGCGCCACCAGGGCCACCAGCACCACCAGCAACCCGAGGCGGACTGCCTTGGTGCCACGCGGTCGCCGGACGTGGGCGCCGAGCCACCGCCGTACCGCCTTCCACCGCTCTGGCTTGACCGGCGCGCGAGTGGGGACGGGCGGGGCTTCGGGGGCGATGGTCACGGGGCTCTCCTGGGTGCCGGGTGCATCGAAGAGCCCGCAACCCCCCGCCAGGTTCACCCCTCTTGCGTCATCACCCACCCGCGCGGTGGTGGGGGCACTTGTGAGGACGCAAGGGGATGCAGAAGGGCCCCGGGGAAGCGATCTCCCCGGGGCCCTCTGTGGTGGTGCTTAGTGCGAGTGGCCGTGGCCGCCGTGGCCGTGGCTCTCGGCCTGCTCGGCCGGCTTGTCCGCGACGAGGGTCTCGGTCGTGAGCAGCATGCTCGCGATCGAGGCGGCGTTGCGGACGGCGTTGCGGGTGACCTTGACCGGGTCGACGACGCCGGCCTTGACCAGGTCGACGTACTCACCGGTCGCGGCGTTGAGGCCGAGCGTGATGTCGCCGCTCTCGCGGACACGGTTGACCGCGACGCGACCCTCCATGCCGGCGTTCTCGGCGATCCAGCGGGCCGGCTCGAAGAGCGCGTCGCGCACGATCATCACGCCGGTCTTCTCATCGCCGGAGCAGCCGAGGCCGTCGGCCAGGACGGCCGAGGCGTGGATGAGCGCCGCGCCGCCACCGGCGACGATGCCCTCCTCGACAGCGGCCTTGGTCGCCGAGATGGCGTCCTCGAGCCGGTGCTTGCGCTCCTTGAGCTCCACCTCGGTGTGCGCGCCGACCTTGATGACACCCACGCCGCCGGCGAGCTTCGCGAGGCGCTCGGAGAGCTTCTCCTTGTCCCAGTCGGAGTCGCTGGAGTCGATCTCGGCCTTGATCTGCGAGACGCGAGCGGCAACCTCATCCGCCGTACCCGCGCCGTCCACGATCGTGGTCGTGTCCTTGGTGACCGTGACGGTGCGGGCCGAACCCAACACCTCCAGGCCGACCTGGTCGAGCTTGAGGCCGACCTCGGCGCTGACCACCTGCGCGCCCGTGAGGATCGCGATGTCCTGCAGCATGGCCTTGCGGCGGTCACCGAAGCCCGGCGCCTTCACCGCAGCGACCTGGACGGTCTTGCGGATGCTGTTGACCACCAGGGTCGACAGCGCCTCGCCGTCGACGTCCTCGGCTACGAGCAGCAGCGGCTTCGCGGACTGGACGACCTTCTCCAGCAGCGGGAGCAGCTCGGCGATCGCGGAGATCTTGCCGTTGACGATGAGCACGTGGGCGTCGTCGAGGACGGTCTCCATGCGCTCGGCGTCGGTGACGAAGTACGGCGAGATGTAGCCCTTGTCGAACTGCATACCCTCGGTCAGCTCGAGCTCGAGCCCGGTGGTGTTGGACTCCTCGACGGTGATGACGCCGTCCTTGCCGACCTTGTCCATCGCCTCGGCGACGAGC
>JBKJSN010000182.1:0-16981 GCA_046595815.1 Mycobacteriales bacterium | reverse complement strand
CCAAGGGCTGGACCGACCAGGAGCTGTGGGCGCTGTCCTACGGCGGTCTCGGCGGCAGCAACGGCACCGCGCTGTTCACGTCCAACCCGGAGCGCGACCGCGAGCACCAGGAGATGGGCAAGGACGGCACGACGTACATCACCGAGAACGACGTGAACGTGCCCGACCTCTACCGCTTCATCAAGATGGTGCAGAGCTACACCGGGTCTCGCCGCGTGGTGCTCGTGGGGCACTCCCTCGGGGTGACGCTGGCCCGCAAGACGATGTTCGTGCACTCCGAGCTCCGCAAAGACGTGGTGGCCTTCGTCAGCATCGCGGGGGCGAACCACGGGACGACCTTCTGCCCGCCCGGCTCGGAGGGCAACGTCGTGTCGTGCGACGAGATCGCGGCTGGCACCGCGTGGCTCGCGCAGCTCAACGCAGGCGATGAGACCCCTGGACCGACGAACTGGCTGACCGTCTACGACGGCACGGGGGCCGGTGACCCGGCGTACGTCGGACCGACCTACGCGCAGTCGCCGCGCCTCGAGGGAGCGACGAACCTGCAGTTCCCGAACGCCTATCACAACGATCTGCGCCTGGACCCGAAGATCGTGGACGTCTACCGGTCCTGGATCGAGAAGTACGCGACCCTGCCCGCCAAGCGCCGCTAGCCTGCGCGGGTGATCCGGGCCCGAGCGCCTGGTGTGACGGCGGCTGAGCCGGCACCCTCCTGGACATGCCTGAGTCCCGGAATCCGTTGGGGTTCCGGGTTTCTCAGGGGTGATGGGGGCGGGGCGGGCTGCTGAGGAGGGTCAGTAGCCCTGGGGTGGTCGGTCGAAGTACCAGCCGCCGCGGGTGATCCAGCGGAGGGTGCCGTCGGGGAGCCGGATGACGGTGAACAGGGCTTGTTTGGCGCGGTGGTGCCGTCGGCACAGGCATCCGAGGTTCTCGGCGTTGGTCGGGCCGAGGGGGTGGGGCAGGCGGTGGTCGAGGTCGGTGCGGGTGGCGGGGCGGGTGCAGCCGGGGAAGGTGCAGATGCGGTCTCGGGCCATGACGAAGCGCCGGAGCCGTTCGGTCGGTCGGTAGGCGGCGCTGCCCGCGGGCATCCCGGTGAGGGGCCGGTGGGTGAGGTCGTGGAGCCAGCGGCGTGGGTCGCTGTCGGTCGCGGCGGCGGCGGGGCCGGGGAGCGGGCCGCTGACCTCCAGGACCTGGCCGTGCTCGTCGATGACGATGCGGCTGACGGTGGCGCAGGTGGCAAGGATGTCGCGGGCGGTATCGGGCAGGACCGGGCCGAGGCCGGGGATCTCGGCGAGCTCGTCCTGTCCACCGGTGGCGATGTGGTGGGGGATGACGATGGCGGCGGTCCACTGCCCACCCGGTCCGCCGCTCTCGCCGGTGGTGAGGAGCTCCACCAGCAGATCGAACTCGCGGGCGTCTTGGTTGCTGGGCTGGTCGGGGTCGGCGGGTCCGAGCTTGGCGGCCAGGGCGGCCCGGACGGCTTCGATCTGGGCGAGGGGTCCGCGGGCGGTCAGCAGCCCTTGGCCGTCCTCGACGGCGCGGAACCGCACCTGGCGGTGGGCGGTGCGGTCGGCCTCGCGGGCTTGGGCGGCTGCGGAGTTGACGAGCAGCACCAGCTTGCTGACGAGCTTGCCGAGCTGGACGGGGGTCTGGTCGGTGTAGCGGGCCAGCGCGATGGTGACGACCGCGTGCTGCTCCTCAGCGCTCAGCCCGGTGCCGGACAGAGCGCCCAGGACGGCGTAGGCGTGCCGGACGGTGAGCATCCCGACCTCGACGGCTTCCAACAGGCCGGGGATCGAGGCGGTGAGCAGCCCGGTCGCGACCATGTCCTGCGCGGCAGTGTCGGACAAGTTCAAGGCCAGCGCGACCTCGCAGGGCAGGAACTCGCGCTGCGCAGCGGGCATCCGGTTGTGCGCCGCGCCGATGGCCCGGACCTGCCCGCACCACGCCGCATCCGACAACCGGGCCCAGCGGCTGATCTCATCGAGCTCTTCCGCCGGGGTGGCGGTGAAAAGCACCCCCTCGACGCGGGTGAGCTCAGCCTCGACCAGCTCCCCGAGCCCGTCCAGGGTCACGCCGGCGGCGGACTCCAGCACACGCACCCGGTCACGCCACGCGGTGCGCGGCATCGCCCCGGGACGACCGACAGTGGGGGTAGACATGACCCAACCCTACGAGCGACCACCGACAAAACGCTGGGCCAACTTCCCTTTGTTCACAAGGAAAGCCGGTCCACAGCCGATGCCCGCGTCATCGCCGCCAACGACTCCGTCAGCAGCCCTTCACGCCCCTGCTGGTGCGAGTAGACCGCGAGCATCGTGCAGAGGCCGAAGGCGAGCGCGCGGGCCCGCAGTTCCTCGTCGGCACTGACCCCGCCGTACGCCGCGACGAAGGCGTCGAGGGAGTCTCCCTCGAAGGCGGCGAAGCCGAAGGAAAGGTCGATGGAGGGGTCGCCGACGCAGCAGTCGCCCCAGTCGATGATGCCGGCGGCACGGCCGGTGGGCCCCACCAGCACGTGCCGCAGGTGCAGGTCGCCGTGGACCGGGACCTGGGTCGACGGGGGCCCCAGCGCGCGGGCCCGTTCCAACAGCGGTTCCACGCCTCCTCGGCCGTGTAGACGGTGTTGTCCCAGCCCTCGCCCAGCGGGACCAGATCTCCTGTGACGAAGGGGAACTGCGTGTGCACCAAGGTGTTCGCGAGGTCCGGCGCCACGGTCCGCTCGGCCCCGGGGATCACGAGGGTGGCGCGAAGGGGGAGTCGCTGGGGGCAGCCGGAGGAGCGACCGGCGGCGGCGCGGGGTACCGGGCGAGGGAGGGCGGAGCGACCGGCGCGACGTGCACGTCGTACCCGGACCGGCGGCGACGCTCTGCGAGTACGGCGGACAGGTAGGCCCAGACCGGCACCCCCGAGGGGGGCGGAGGCGAGACGACTGCGGCGACGGCCGAGGCGAGGCGACCACCGAGCTCGGCCTGTGCTGCGGGGGTGAGGGAGGACAGGCGCCCGAGGTAGGAGCGCGCCGATTCCGCGAGGTCGTCGGGCAGGGCCGACAGGTCCAGGGTGCTCGCCCAGCCGGCCAACACCGGGGGCATCGTCGCCATGTCGGCGCGCGGGGTCGCGACGCGTTCTTGCACCACCACCGTCCCGGCAGCCAGATCGCCGAGCCGCTTGCCGCGCTCGTTCAGCAGCGCCGCGATCAGCCCCGCCGAGCCCCAGGTGATCCCGGGCTTCTCGACGAACAGCCCGAGCAGGCCGCGGGTGATCGCGTGCCGGAAGCCGATGGGCCCTCCGTCGTCGCGGACGACCCGCAGGCCCAGCGCAAGCTTGCCCAGGGTCCGACCCGAGGTCAGCGTCTCCATCAGCACGGGGTAGCCGAGCATCACCAGCAGCAGCAGGACGACACTGACGCTCGCTGTGAGAGCCGGGGACCCGGTGGAGGCGACGCCGCCGAGGACCAGCGACAGCGCGAACAGCGCGAACCCCTGCACCAAGATGTCCAGCAACGAGGCGAGGACGCGTGAGGGCACCCCCGCCGTACGCAGGTCGAGGACCACCGCCTCACCCGTGACGAGCTGGGACAACCGTGCCTCCTGTGTCGGATGGGCCTAGTCTGCCGTGCCGTGGACCTAGACGCGTACCTCGCCGCGCACCAGGGCGAGTGGGCCCGCCTCGAGACCCTCCTGAAGCGCAACCCTCGCCAGCTGTCCGGGGCGGAGGTCGACGAGCTCGTCACGCTCTACCGGCGTACGGCGACGCACCTGTCGGTGGTGCAGAGCGCGACCCCGGACCCGGTCCTGGTCGGGCGGCTGTCCTCCCTCGTGGCCCAGGGGCGCAGCCGCGTCGCGGGGACCCGCCAGGCGGCGTGGCGCGACGCGGCGCGGTTCCTGCGCGTGGACTTCCCGGCGGTGCTCTATCGCTGCCGTTGGTGGTGGATCGGCGCGGCGGCGGCTTTCCTCATCGTCGCCTTCGGCTGGGGCTCCTTCATCGCCACGCACCCTGCGGCCGAGGCAGCTCTGATCGCCCCGGAGGACGTCAAGCAGCTCATCGAGCACGACTTCGAGGACTACTACTCGCAGGCTCCTGCGCAGGACTTCGCTTTCCGGGTGTTCACCAACAACGCCTTGATCGCGGCGGGCGAGGTCGCCACCGGGATCTTGCTGCTGCCCGTGCTCTACCTGCTCTACACGAACGCGCTCAACGTCGGGATCGTGGGCGGCGTGATGGCGGCGCACGGGAAGGCCGACCTGTTCTTCGGGCTGATCCTGCCCCACGGGATGCTCGAGCTCACGGCGGTCTTCGTGGCCGCGGGCCTGGGGCTGAAGCTCGGCTGGACCCTCATCGACCCAGGCCGCCGCCCCCGCTCGCTGGCGCTGGCGGAGGAGGGCCGGGCGCTGGTCATCGGCGCGCTGGGGCTGGCCCTCATGCTGCTCATCAGCGGGATCATCGAGGCGTTCGTGACGCCCAGCCCGCTGCCGACGTGGGCGCGCATCGGCATCGGCCTGCTCGCCGAGGGTGCCTTCCTGTGGGTGGTCTTCGTGCCCGGCCGACGCGCGGTGCTCGCCGGCGTCACCGGAGACCTCGACGACAGCGGGGACACCCTTCCCTACTCGGGGTAGTTACAGGCGCCCGGCGCTCTTGAGGGCGAGGTAGGCGTCCGCGACCGCGGGTGCGAAGGTCGCGAGCGGCGCATCGACCACCTCGACCCCCCGTCGCCGCAGCTCCGCGGCGATCTGCACGCGCTCGGTGCGCGACTGCTCCGCGGCGGCCGCTGCGTACACCTCCGCGGCGTCCGTCCGCCCACCGGCCAAGAAAGCCACCCGTGGGTCCGCCACCGAGGCCAGCAGCACCGTGTGGCGCGACGTCAGGCTCGCCAGATGAGGCAACAGGCCCTCGTGCAGGGCGGCGGCGTCGAGAGTGCTGAACAGCACGACCAGCGAGCGGCGGCGGCTGCGGCGCAGCACCTCGGACACCAGCTTGCGCCCGTCGGTCTCCACCAGTGAGGGCTCGACCAGGGCGGTCGCGTCGGTGATCCGGGCGAGCACGTCCGCGCGGCCTGCCCCTTCGACGCTGGCCCGGACAACACGGTCGACGGCGAGCAGGTCCACCCGGTCCCCGGCCCGGGTGGCGAGCGCAGCCAGCAGCAGCGCAGCGTCCAGGGCAGCGTCCAGTCGGGGCACGTCCCCGATCCGCCCCGCGGAGGTGCGTCCGCTGTCGAGCACGATCAGCACGCGTCGGTCGCGCTCGGGGCGCCAGGTGCGCACCACCACGTCGGCGCGTCGGGCCGTCGCTCGCCAGTCGATCGAGCGCACGTCGTCTCCGACGACGTACTCCCGCAGCGAGTCGAACTCCGTGCCCTGCCCGCGGGTGCGGGCCAGCAGCATCCCGTCGAGCTGGCGCAGCTTGTCGAGCTTCTCGGGCAGGAACTTCCGGGAGGTGAACGGTGCCTGCACCCGCACGCCCCAGGGCACCTCGACCGATCTCTGACGTGCTGCGACTCCGAGGGGGCCGAAGGCGCGCACGGTGACGCGGTCGGCGAGGCGGTCGCCCCGGCGCGTCGGTCGAAGCGTCGTCGTCAGCACCCGGCGGTCGCCTGCGGGTACGTCGATGTCGTGGGTGCGTGGTCCCGATCCCGCCGAAGGCACCCAGGCGTCGCGGACGACGGCCCGCAACCGGCGGCCGGTGGGGTTGGCGACCTGCAGGCGCACCTCGGCCGTCTCGCCCAACCGGCAGGACGTGTCGCCCGTCCTCGTCAGGCCCAGCGCGCGCGGCGAAGGCGCCCGCCACACGTCGTACCCGACGAGCGCGGCCAGCAGCGCCAGGACAACCCACACCGCCGAGCCGCTGCCGGACAGGCCGACAGGGACGACCCCGAGCAGGGCCAGTAGCGCCGCCCGGCCGGTCAGCGCCACGGCACCCTCGCCGTCACTGTCATCGAGGCACCGGTACGGCGGCCAGCACGCCGTCGAGGACTCCCTCAGCTGTGCTGCCCTCGAGCTCGGCCTCGGGGCGCAGCGAGACCCGGTGCCGCAGCGTGGGACGGGCCAGGGCCTTCACGTCGTCGGGGGTCACGTAGTCACGACCGGACAGCCACGCCCACGCCTTCGACGTGGCCAGCAGAGCGGTGGCACCGCGCGGTGAGACCCCCAGCAGCAGCGACGGGGAGGTGCGTGTGGCACGGCAGACGTCCACGATGTAGGCCATCACCTCGGGGCTCACCGTCACCTGCTGGACGAGCTCGCGTCCCGCGGCCAGGTCCCCGGCGGAGGCCACCGGCCGCAGGGCGGACAGGTCGCGCGGGTCGAAGCCGCTGTCGTGCGCCTGCAGCACGGCGAGCTCGTCCTCGCGGCTGGGCAGCGGCACCGTCAGCTTCATCAGGAACCTGTCGAGCTGGGCCTCCGGCAACGGGTAGGTCCCCTCGTACTCAACGGGGTTCTGCGTGGCGCAGACCATGAACGGGTCGGGCAGCGCCCGCGGCGTCCCGTCGACGGAGACCTGCCGCTCCTCCATCGCCTCCAGCAGCGAGGCCTGGGTCTTCGGGGGCGTCCGGTTGATCTCGTCGGCGAGCAGCAAGTTCGTGAACACCGGCCCCGGCCGGAAGTCGAACGTCGCCTTGCGCGCGTCGAACACCAGCGAGCCGGTGATGTCACCTGGCATCAGGTCCGGCGTGAACTGCACCCGCTTGCTCTCCAGCTCGAGCGAGGCGCTGAGGGCGCGCACCAGCAACGTCTTCGCGACGCCGGGCACGCCCTCCAGCAGCACATGGCCGCGGCACAGCAGGGCCACCACGAGCCCGGTCACGGCGGCGTCCTGCCCGACGACGGCCTTCGCGACCTCCGCGCGCAGCGCGACGAGCGCCTCGCGCGGGTCGCTCGCGCGGGCCTTGCGGGTGCGGGTGGTCCTGGGGGTGGTCACGTACCGGCTCCCTCTCGGGTCAGGGTTTCTGTCAGGGTGGTGGCGACGAGTGCGTCGAGGCTGCGGGCGAGCCGCACGAGCGCGGCATCGTCGGTGGGGGTCGGACCGTACAGCAGGGTCTGTACGCCGATCGGGTCGCGCCCGCTCCGCGCGCAGGCGAGGTCGACGAGCACCTCCGGGGTCACGGTTCCGCCGTGGGCGAGGCGGGACAACGACCGCCGCGCCGACTCGCGAAGCGCTTCGGCGGCGGCGTCACGTGCCCCGGCCGATTGGTAGAGCCGGCCGTGCCCTTCGACCGTCTCTGACGCGCGTACGACGACGGGCAGGCGCTCGAGCACGACCCGGCCCAGCCGTCGTCCACGCCACACCGCGAGCACGCAGCCGGCGACCAGCAGCTGCCAGCGCACCAGGTGCAGCCAGCCGGGCAACAGGTCATCGGGGCTGCGCACCGGTCGGGAGCCGAACGCGGCGCGGGTCGGGGAGGGCACCAGCCACAGCACGCGCGGGTGCTGGGCGAGCAGTCCGACGGCCAACGCCGCGTTGCCCTGTTCGTCGAGGTGCCCGTTGGTGAGGGCATCTGCCGCGCCGAGCAAGGTCAGTCCTTCGAGGTGTATCAGCGACCCTCCGTCGCCGGTCGGGTAGCAGGACCTCGCGCCTTCCAGTCGGTAGGCGAACCCACCGGCGAGCGCGCGCCCTGCGTTGGTGGCGGCCTCGTCGGTGCACGACGGCTCGAGCTCGGTCACCTCGTCCAGGCCGGTCACTTGCGCCGTCACACCGAGGGCCTGGAGCTGCTCCTGGCCGGCCTCCGCGACGACAAGCGACCCCGGCAGCGAGGACAGTGCGGTGAGCTCCTCGGGGCTGAGCAGGGACGGCATCGGCACGAACACGGTCGTGTCCGCGGCGGCCCCCTGGACTGTGCTGGGCACGTCGGTGGTGCGGGTCACCTCGACGCCCTGCTGCTGCAGCAGCACCTGCAGGGCGTGCGCGCCCGCAGGGTCGTACGCCTCCGGATCGAGCACCCCGCGGGGCCCCGATCCCGCGACGGAGGCCGCGAGCCAGAGCATCCCGGCCACGGCCACCGCGAGCCCCGCGGCCAGGCGGTTGCGCCGCCACCAGCCGCTCATGCCGGCATCAGCCGCGCGGCGCGCACCCGGTCGTCCAGATCGACCAGCACCTGGTACGACGCGGCATCGGCCAGCCGGCCGCCGTACCAGACCTCGTCGAAGACCCGGGCGCCCTCGGCCAACGAGACGGACAGAGCAGGCAACTGCCGGCCGGCCTCTGCGGCCACCTCATCGGCGGTCCGCCCTGGCCGGGGCTCGACGATCCCGCGGGCCTCGAGGTCGCGCACGACAGCGCGGAGCCGTTCGCGCACAGCGACGGCGAAGTCGCCCCCGGCGGCAGCCCGGTCGGCCAGCTCGCGGTGCTGGGCAGCGGTGAGCTGCTCACCTGCCCCGAACAACAACGAGCCCCCGGTCTGGCGGGCGCTCGGGCGCAGCCGCACGAGGACGACGGCCACCAGGCCGACGATGAGCAGCACCAGCAGGAGCAGCCCCCAGCCGCCCCCCGGCACGTGCGCGCTGGCCCGTCCGACGGCCTCGTCGAGCTGGCGCAGCACCCACTTGACGAGCCGGACGTACCAAGGGGGCTCGGCTTGGCGGTAGGCCTGCCGCGACAGCTCCCGCTGTGCGGCCTCACGGGCCTCGTCGCGGCCGGGCAGGTCCGCGAGAGCGAGCAGCCTCACGCCCGCGCCGCCGCCTGGAGCGTGAGGTCAAGGCCCTCTGCCCGCATCCGCCGGTCGACGTAGAGCAGGGCGCGGGCGGCCGCAGCGAAGGGCTGGACCAGCAGCGTGGCCAGACCGGCCCCGATCTGGGAGACGACGAACAGCAGGGTGAAGCTCCCGGCATCAGGGTTGGCGACGGCGTTGAACCCCGCGACCGCCAGGAACGGCACGGTCAAGATGCTCCCCACGAAGCTCGCGATGAGCTGCACCAGCAGCAGGACCAGGAACACCCGCCAGAAATCGCCCTTCACGAGCACGCGGCTGCGGGTCAACGCGGTGCGGATGGTCGCCTTCTCCAGGACGAGCACGGCCGGCGCGAGCGACAAGCGCACATAGACGTAGACGCCGAGCGCGATCGACGCGAGCACCAGGGGTATCCCGATGATCAGCAGTGTGAGGTCAGCGACGGCAAGGAGCACCGCGAGCAGGACGGCTACGGCGATGGGCACGATGACCAACAGACCCGTGAGCAAAGCCAGCCCGAGGAGCGCGAGCACCCGGCCGCGCACTTGCTGCCAGATCTCGGCGAAGGTCGTCTTGTGGTCCAGCACGGCCTTGCCCACTACCGCGACGAGGAAGCCGGTCAGCACGATCCCGGCGAGCAGGCCCACGATCGTTGCGGGGATGCTCGCCAGGTTGGCTCCCAGCCCAGTGTCGGAGGACGTCCCGCTCTCAAGGTCCTGGACGAAGGTCGAGTAGTCCTGCGCGAGCACAGCAAGCACGTTGAGGAACGTCGTGACGACGGCCAGCAGCCCGGACATCGCGAAGGTCGGCCGGGGGTAGCGGCGCACGACCTTCACCGCACCGTCGAGCAGCTCGCCGATCGTCAGCGGGCGCAGCGGCACGACTCCCGGCGTGACGACCGGGGCGCCGAAGCCTGGCTGCCCCCAGCCGGGTTGAGCCCAGGGAGGAGGGGCGTAGCCAGCAGGGGGCAGCGGAGCGCCGTACCCGTAGCCCTGCACAGGCGGGGCTCCCGGCGTGGGGCCTCCGGGTGAGCTCCACCCTTCTGGTGGCGACGTCATGTGTCTCCTTCGTCGACGACAGCGGCCATCGTTTCACGACCAGGGCCGTGCGCCCCGATCCTGTCGCGTCCCCCGAACGTGTTCGGGTGCGAGGATGGAGAACATGAGCGCACCCCGACATGACCGCGCTGCGGGAGGCCCCCTGTGGTGAACCGTGTTCTCGTCGTCGACGACGACCCAGCCCTGGCAGAGATGCTCGGGATCGTGCTGCGAGGCGAGGGCTTCGAGCCTGCCTTCGTCTCCGACGGCGACGCCGCCCTCGGCGCCTTCCGCCGCGAGAAGCCCGACGTGGTCCTGCTCGACCTGATGCTCCCCGGCACCGACGGCATCGAGGTGTGCCGTCAGATCCGCGCCGAGAGCGGTGTGCCCATCGTGATGCTCACCGCGAAGGGCGACTCCATCGACGTCGTGCGCGGACTGGAGTCCGGAGCCGACGACTACGTCGTCAAGCCGTTCAAGCCCAAGGAGCTCATCGCCCGGGTCCGGGCCCGCCTGCGCACGCACGAAGGAGAGTCCGAGCAGCTCACGATCGGCCCCGAGGACGACGTGGTGCACATCGACGTGCCCGGCCACGCGGTGATCCGGGCGGGGACCCCCATCTCGCTCACCCCGCTGGAGTTCGACCTGCTTCTGGCACTCGCCCGTCGGCCCAAGACGGTCTTCACGCGAGAGGTGCTGCTCGAACAGGTCTGGGGCTACCGGCACCCCGCCGACACGCGACTGGTCAACGTGCACGTGCAGCGGCTGCGGGCAAAGGTGGAGCGGGACCCCGAGCACCCGAGCGTGGTGCTCACCGTCCGCGGCGTCGGCTACAAGGCCGGTCCGGGCTGAGCGAGACCGCGGACCGCGTGGCCAGCCGGTCCCGGACCAGGGGGCTGCTCGCACGCGGCCTCCGGGCCGGGCTCGGGCAGTGGCGCCGCTCGCTCCAGACGCGGGTCGTGGTGACCACGCTGCTGGTCAGCGGCGTGGTCGTTGCCCTGCTGGCTTCACTGCTGCTGGGACAGGTCGGGAGCGGCCTGGTCAGCGCCAAGACGCGGGTGGCCCTCACGGAGGCTCAGTCGGGGCTCGCGCAGGCCGACGACGCGTTGGCCTTGGGCGCCGGGGAGAGCCCCCAGTCGCTGGAGGCCCGCCTGCAGGACATCGCCCAGTCACTGGCTCAGCGGGGCCAGAGCGGCGACCAGTACACCGTGCTCCTCGTGCCTGCCAGTGGGGATGCGAAGTCCTTCGCCTCTGCGCAGACCTCGTTGTCCGACGTACCCGATCGCCTCGCCCGCACCCTGGAGAGCGGGACCTCCTCGGCTTACGTCTACGACACGGTGGACGGCCAGGACGTCCTGGTGGTCGGCGCCACCCTGACGACCGACCTGGGTCCGTACCAGCTGTTCCACCTGTTCCCGCTCACCGCCGAGGCGCAGACCCTTGGCCTGGTACGGCGGACCGCCGCCGTGGCCGGCCTGCTCCTGGTGCTGCTCCTCGCCCTGATCGCCGCCCTGGTGGCCCGCCAGGTCGTGCTGCCGGTGAGGATGGCGGCGCGTACTGCCGAGCGCCTCGCGGCCGGGCGCCTCGAGGAGCGGATGACCGTCAAGGGCGAGGACGAGATCGCCCGCCTGGCCACGACCTTCAACTCGATGGCGGCGGCTCTGCAGACCCAGATCCGTCAGCTCGAAGACCTGTCCCGGGTGCAGCGCCGCTTCGTGTCCGACGTCAGTCATGAGCTGCGGACGCCGCTGACCACAGTGCGGATGGCCGCCGACGTCCTCCACGAGCGGCGGGCGGACCTCGACCCGCCGGCGGCGCGCAGCTCGGAACTGCTGCAGAAGGAGCTCGACCGCTTCGAGGAGCTCCTCATCGACCTGCTGGAGATCTCCCGCTACGACGCGGGCGCAGCCGCCCTGGACGCTGAGCACCAGGACCTCGTGGCCTTGGTGCACCGCGTCATCGACGCGACCCGTCCGATCGCCGACCGCCGCGGGAGCCAGTTCGAGGTCCACACCAGTGGCCCGGCGATGGCCGAGGTGGACCACGTGCGCATCGAACGGGTGGTGCGCAACCTGCTCGTCAATGCCGTCGAGCACGGGGAGGGGCAACCCATCGAGGTGACCGTCGCTGATGGGCCGGGTGGTGTGGCGATCCTCGTGCGTGACCACGGGGTGGGACTGCGTCCGGGAGAGGCAGCCCTGGTGTTCACCCGCTTCTGGCGGGGCGATCCGTCGCGGGCCCGGACCACCGGCGGAAGCGGTCTCGGCCTGGCGATCGCCCTCGAGGACGCCAGGCTGCACGGTGGTTCCCTGCAGGCATGGGGTGCTCCGGGGCAAGGGGCGGCGTTCCGGCTGACCCTTCCCCACCAGGTCGGGGGCGAGCTCGGTGAGAGCCCGCTGCCCCTTCGTCCGGAGGTCCGGGCATGAGGGTCTCGTCTGGGCGGGTCCTGGCGGCCGCCGCGCTCGTGCTCGCCACCGGCTGCTCGCTACCGCTGCCACGGGACGTCCACCCGGTCGGTGAGGTGCCCGCCGAGAAGCGGCAGGGCCCTGCGCTGCAGGTGATCCCGCCCGGTCCCAGGGCTGGTGCCACGCCGGTCGAGGCGGTGCTCGGCTTCCTGGGTGCCCAGGCCAGTCCCGACGGTCGCCATGCCATCGCCCGCGCGTTCCTGTCCGAGCGAGAGCGTCAGCGCTGGCGCGACGATGCCGCGGTGGAGGTCTACGACCCGGACCGGCTGGAGGCGCGGGTCCTGCCGGGAGGCTCGGCGGACGAGGTCGTCGTGCGGGTGGTCTCGCGCGTGCTCGGCCGGGTCCGGGCGGACGGGTCCTACGTCGCCACTGCCGGCGTGCGGGTCGTCGAGGACTATCCGCTGACGCGGGCGCAGGGCAGCTGGCGGCTCACCTTGGTGCCGGACGGGCTTCGCCTGACCTCGGCCGACCGGCAGCGGGCCCTGGCCCCACGCTCGATCTACTACCTCGCTCCCAGGGAGGTCGGCGATCCGCCGCACCTCGTCCCGGACCAGGTCTTCCTGCCGGTCGGTGGTGACCTTCCCGCCACGCTCATCGGGCGCCTGCTGCGCCCCCCCTCGGGTGCCCTCCAGGGGAGCGTGAGCTCGGCCCTCGCCGATCAGGCAAAGGCCCGAAGGGTCGTGCTGTCGGCCTCGGGTGTCCTGACCGTCGACCTGACGGGGTTCGACGCGCGCCCCACAGGGCAACGGGCGCAGGACCTCTCGGCGCAACTCGTGTGGACGCTGCGGTCGATCGGTCCGGCCTTCCGGGGCCTGCGGCTGCTCGTCGACGGCCGCCCTCTCGCCGTACCCGGGCAGGGGGAGGTGCAGCCAGCTGGGGAGTGGAACGGCTACGACCCGGAAGGGCTGGGGACGAACCCGCCGTACTTCTTCAGCTCCGGTCGGCGGCTGCGTGCTTCGGTAGAGCTCCCCGCGGGGCCGGCTACGGCCGGCGAGGTCGGGGACGGCAGGGCGGTCGCGGTCGACGCAGCCGCGGTGACGCCCGATCGCACGCGCGTCGCGCTGCTGGACGGCTCGGGCAGCGGCCCGACGACGGTGCGCATCGGCCCCCTGCGAGGACGGTCGTTCCCCGTCGCTGCGCGCGGGATTGCGCTCACCTCGCCCACCTGGGGATCCGGGGCCACCGGTCTGTGGCTGGTGCGCGGCGGCCGCGACCTCGTGCGCGTCGCCGGCGGCCTGCGTCCAGTCCCTGTCCCCGAAATGCCCTCGGGACGGATCGGGGGCCTGGCGTTGTCGCGCGACGGGGTTCGCGTCGCGCTCGTCGTCGGCGGACGCCTGTACGTCGGGCGCATCGCGCTGACCGGCGGCAACCCGCGAGTGGTCGACCTGGCGCTCGTGCTCCCGGGGCTGCACGACGCGACGCAGGTGGCCTGGTCGTCCAGCACTGAGCTGATGGTCCTGGGAGTGCTCACGCGGTCGCGGCAGGTGCTGCGGATCTCCTCGGACGGCTCGTCGGTGCAGACGCTCAACACGGCCGGACTGGTGGCCACCGAGGTGGCTGCCTCGCCCGCCGGCGTCGTCCTCGTCTCAGCAGGCCGTCTGTTCCTGTCACAAGGCGGGGCCTTCCGCCAGGTGCAGACCGATGCCTCTCAGGCTCCCGTCTTCCCTGGTTGAGACACCGTCCACAGGTCCGGCTGCGGGGGCCGTCCGGTCGGCCACCCTGCGCGGATGCTGAACGACCTGTTGGACCTCGTCCTGCCCCGCACCTGCGCCGGCTGCGGAGCGCGGGGCGGTGTGCTGTGCCCCAGTTGCCGCTTGGTCCTGACCGCGGCACCCCTTGGCCCGGTCCGGCCCGATCCGTGCCCGCCGGGCCTGCTCCCCGTGCACGCTCTAGCGGCGTACGACGGGGTGCTCAAACCCCTGCTGCTTGCCCACAAGGAGCGCGGTCAGCTGACCTTGAGCGCGCCGCTGGGCCGGGGGCTGGCGGTGGTGGTGAGGGGCCTGACCGAGGGCGCGGTGGCGCTGTGCCCCGTGCCGAGCTCCCCCTCCGCCGTACGGGCGCGGGGGTATGACCATGCGCACCGGCTCGCTCGCCACGCCGCCCGGCAGCTGCGAGGTCAGGGGCAACGGGCGAGCGCAGAGCGGCTCCTCGCTCCCGCGCGCCAGGTCGCCGACCAGTCCGGGCTGAGCGCCGGGCAGCGGGCGGACAACCTGCGGGGCGCTCTGCGTGCGCTGCCCGGCCCCCCGCGGCACGTCGTGCTGCTGGACGACGTCATGACGACCGGGGCGACGCTGCTGGAGGCCGGACGAGCCCTGACGCAGGCGGGACACCTTGTACTCGGTGCCGCCGTCCTGGGCGCTACTGCTCGACGCAATTCACCCGGAAGGGGCTGACCCCTTCACCCAGCGCTCGATGAGGGTTAGCGTCTGATCAGGTGCCTTTCAGGTCACCGGCCGGCGCCGCCCCCGAGGGGGTACTGCCGAGGGAGAGGAGGGTCACCACCGCCGAAGTGGCGGGGCGCCTGCACTCCAGCTCATCCCCCAAGGAGCAACGCGTGGACATCGTCGTCAAGGGCCGCAACGTCGAGGTCCCGGAGCACTTCCGGGTTCATGTGCAGGACAAGCTCTCTCTCTGCGAACGACTCGACCCCCGCGTTTACCACGTCGACGTAGAGCTGTTCCACGAGAAGAACCCACGCCAGGCCGCCCAGTGTCAGCGCATCGAGATCACGGTGCGGGGCAAGGGTCCGGTGATCCGCGCTGAAGCGACCGCGGACACCTTCTACGCAGCCCTGGACGCCGCGATCCTCAAGCTCGAGGGACGGCTGCGCCGCAGCCACGACCGCCGTCGGGTGCACCACGGGGCCCGTACGCCCGTCTCGGCAGCGGAATTCGCTGTCGCGCTCGCGAGCTCGCACAACGGGTCGTCGGGTGAGGTCGCGATCGAGGAGCACGAAGCAGAGGTCGACGCCACCGGGACGCTGATCGTCCGGGACAAGACCCACCCGGCCACGCCGATGACCACTCCGGAGGCGTTGCACGAGATGGAACTCGTGGGCCACGACTTCTTCTTGTTCGCCGACAAGGAGAGCGGGCTCCCGAGTGTGGTGTAC
Organism: Mycobacteriales bacterium; assembly: GCA_046595815.1. Classification (GTDB taxonomy): domain Bacteria; phylum Actinomycetota; class Actinomycetes; order Mycobacteriales; family SCTD01; genus RYN-111. The sequence continues at coordinate 1,711 of JBKJSN010000182.1, read as the reverse complement.
CGCAGGCATGGATATGACTACGGCGTGATTCGGCTCGCCGCTGGGTGAGAGGTGATGGGGCGTGCCATCATCGTGACGCACAGCACGAGCCACGCACGCCATCAGGAGGACTCACGTGAGCGACCAACCGACCCCTGCGCCTTCGGGTGGTCTGGTCGTCGAGCCCATCCGTGTCTTGGTGGTGGACGACCACGCGCTTTTCCGGCGCGGCCTGCAGATGGTCCTCGAGCAGGAACCGGACATCGAGGTCGTGGGCGAGGCGTCTGACGGCACGGAGGCGGTCGCGGCCGCGGCTGAGAAGCTGCCCGACATCGTGCTGATGGATGTCCGCATGCCGCGCCGCGGCGGGATCGACGCGTGCACGGCGATCCACGAGGTCGCTCCCTCCACGAAGATCATCATGTTGACGATCTCGGACGAGGAAGCCGACCTGTACGACGCCATCAAGGCCGGCGCGATGGGCTACCTCCTCAAGGAGATCAGCATCGAGGAGGTCGCGTCGGCGATCCGCGCGGTGTACGGCGGCCAGTCCCTGATCAGCCCGTCGATGGCCAGCAAGCTGCTGACCGAGTTCGCGGCCATGGTGAAGAAGACCGACGAACGTCAGCAGGTCCCGGCACCGAAGCTGACCGATCGCGAGATGGAGGTCCTCAAGCTCGTCGCCAAGGGCCTGAACAACCGCGATATCGCCAAGCAGCTGTTCATCTCCGAGAACACCGTCAAGAACCACATCCGCAACATCTTGGAGAAGCTCCAGCTGCACTCGCGCATGGAGGCGGTCGTCTACGCCGTGCGCGAGAAGCTCCTCGAGATCACCTGAGCGTCACCCGAGGGAGCGGCCCTCGGCCCACCGGGAGAGTTCGCGGCGGTTCGACAGTTGCAGCTTGCGCAGCACGGCGGACGCGTGCGTCTCGACCGTCTTGAGGCTGATCACGAGCTCGGCCGCGATCTCCTTGTAGGCGTAGCCGCGGGCGAGCAGCCGCAGCACCTCGCGCTCACGCGCGGTGAGGCGGTCCAGCTCCTCGTCGGCTGCGTTCCCACTGGAGGGTGCCTCGGCCCGGAAGGCGTCGAGGACGAAGCCCGCGAGCCGCGGGGAGAAGACCGCGTCACCGTCGGCCACCCGCCGTACGGCGGAGACCAGGTCTTCGGCTGAGACCGTCTTCGTGACGTAGCCGCTGGCGCCGGCGCGGATCACCGCGATCACGTCCTCCGCCGCGTCCGAAACTGACAGGGCGAGGAAGCGGGCGGGCGTCTCGGCGACCCCCTGCAGGACTGCGACCCCGCCGCCGTCGGGCATGTGCACGTCGAGCAGCACCACCTGCGGGGTGAGCCGGTGCACGGCGTCGATCGCCTCCGCCACCGTGGCAGCCTCGCCGACGACGTCGACCAGGCCGCCGATCTCGGCCCGCACCCCTGCCCGGAAGAGCCGGTGGTCGTCGACCAGCAGGACGCGCACGAGGTCACCCACGGGGGAGCTCCAGCCTGACCTCGGTGCCGCTGCCCGGTGTCGACCTGATCGTCGCCGTACCTGCGTGCCTTTGCATCCGGCCGACGACCGAGCCGGACAGGCCGTGCCGGTCCTCGGGCACGGCGTCTACGTCGAACCCGCACCCGCGGTCGCGCACGAAGACCGCGACCGTCGCAGGCTCCACTTCGGCGTAGACGTCGATCGACGGCGCACCGGAGTGCTTGGCGGCGTTGACGACGGCCT
>JBKJSN010000086.1:0-22933 GCA_046595815.1 Mycobacteriales bacterium | reverse complement strand
CGAAGCCGCGGTCGACGAGCTCGGCGGCCACCTTGTCGCAGGTCCGCTTCGTCCGGCAGAACACAATGGTCAGGCCGCGGCCCTCGGCCTGCAGGACACGCGAGAGCACCTCGACCTTGTCCATGGCGTGGGCGCGGTAGACGAAGATCTCGGTGTTCTCCACCGTCTGGCCCTCGTCGGGGTCCTGCGCGCGGATGTGCGTGGGCTGGCGCATGAAGCGACGAGCCAGCGCCACGACCGGCGACGGCATGGTCGCGCTGAACAGCATCGTCTGACGCTCGTCTGGCGTGAGGTCCAAGATCCGCTCGACGTCCGGGAGGAAGCCCAGGTCGAGCATCTCGTCGGCCTCGTCCAGGACGAGTACGTCGACCTGGCCCAGGTTCAGGTGGCCTTGACGGGCGAGGTCCAGAAGCCGGCCGGGCGTCCCGACGACGACGTCGACGCCCTTCTTCAGCGCCTCCAGCTGAGGCTCGAACGCGCGGCCGCCGTAGATCGCCTGAACCCGCACGTTGCGGGTCTTGCCGGCCATCTCCAGGTCACCGGTCACCTGGACGCACAGCTCGCGCGTCGGGACGACCACCAGCGCCTGCGGGGTGCCGTTGGCGCCCTCGGCCTTGCTCTTGACCCGCTCCAACAGCGGGATGCCGAAACCGAGCGTCTTGCCGGTGCCCGTCTTCGCCTGCCCGATGAGGTCGTGACCGCCCATGGCGATCTGCAGCGTCATGGACTGGATGGGGAACGGCTGGGTGATCCCGGAGGCGGCGAGCGCCTCGACGGTCTCTGGGCGCGCGCCGAGCGCGGCGAACCCGTTCTGGTCAGTGCTCACACTTTGCTCCGGCGCTCGCTCGCCACGGCGAGCTCGCTTCTCTGCTTTGAAATCACGTGCCAGCCTACCGGCCCTAGCATTCGGTCCATGTCTGACCTTCCCGCCCGTGAGCTCGACCCGGCCACCATCGACCTGCTCGGAGTTCTCGCGTACGGCGAACTGATGGCCTTCGAGCGGATGGCGGCCGACGCGCAGCTGGCCCCCACCGTCGAGGACAAGATCGCGCTGCAGACCTTCGCCAACGCCGAGTTCGGCCACTTCCGGCAGATCCGGGAGCACCTGGTGGCTGCGGGGGCGGACCCGGTGACCGCTATGGCGCCGTTCACCGCTGCGATCGATGCCTTCCACGACTCGACGCAACCTTCGGACTGGCACGAAGGGCTGATCAAGGCCTACGTCGGCGACGGCATGGCCGCCGACTTCTACCGCGAGATCGCGAAGTACATCACCGACGAGCCCACCCGGGCCCTCATCTTCGCCTCGCTCGCCGACACCGGTGGGGCGCAGTTCGCGGTCACGCACGTCCTGGAGGCCATCGCCGAGGACCCCTCGGTCGCGGGCCGACTCGCCCTGTGGGCCCGGCGGCTCGTCGGCGAGGCGATCATCCAGGCGCAGCAGGTCGCGGTCGAGCGCGACGCCCTGCTCCAGCTGCTCGTCGGCTCCGGTGACCTCGCCGGGATCACGCGGCTGTTCAACACGATCACCGCCCGCCACGGCGAGCGGATGGCAGCCCTCAAGCTGCAGTCCTAAGACCCGCTCGCTGCGCTACATCGCTCCGAGCCGCAGGTCGCTCGTGACGCTGTCGCTCGCTGGCGCTCGCTGCGCTACATCGCTCCGAAACCAACGCGGCGCTGCTCGGGCTCCCCGATCTCCACGTAGGCCAGCTTGTCCGCCGGCACCAGGATGCGGCGGCCGTGCTCGTCCACGAGCGTGAGTACGCCCAGGTCGGCCCGCAGGGCCTCGGCCACGGCTGCGGCCACCTCGTCTGCGCTCTGGGCGCTCTCGAGGACCAGCTCACGCGTGGCGAACTGCACGCCGATCTTGACCTCCACGGGGGCCCTCCTTCGTTGGGTGTGCCCGCAGGCTAACTGACCGTGGGACCCGAGGGTCAGGCGTTGGGCTCAGGCTGCAGAGGTGCGCTGGAGATGCCCTTCCATGCGAGCGCGGACATCAGCTCCACGGCCCGCTCCTTCGGAAGGGTGCCGGCCGCCGCCAGCCACCAGCGCGATCCGATCTCAGCCATCCCTGCGAGACCGACCGACAGCAGCGCCGCCTCCTCGGCGGCGAAACCGGTGTCGTGGGCGATGGTGTCGGTGATCGCCGAGACGCACTCCTGCGTCATCCGCTCCACCCGGTCGCGCACCAGGGGGTCGTTGCGCAGGTCGCTCTCGAAGACGAGCCGGAAGCCCTCGTCGTCACCGTCGACGAAGTCGAAGTACGCCGCGAGGCAGGCGGTCACGCGTTGCTTGTTGTTGGTCGTGGACTGCAAGGCCGTCCGCACCCGCTTCACGAGCTCGGTGGCGTGCTCCTCGAGCAGCGCGAGATACAGGTCGAGCTTGCCCGGGAAGTGCTGGTAGAGCACCGGCTTGCTGACCCCCGCCCGCTCAGCGATGTCGTCCATCGCCGCAGCGTGGTAGCCCTGCGCGACGAAGATCTCCTGGGCAGCGCCGAGGAGCTGCTTGCGGCGGGCTTGCCGGGGCAACCGCTGGCCGCGGAGAGGGGAGTCCGTCATCGCGTCAGCCTATCGGCGCGTCCTGATTCTCGTGCTCATCCTCGTGCTCATCCTCGTCCTGATAGCCCACCTCGACGCGCTGTTCTGCGACGTCGGCCTCCGGCGCGTCGTCAGGAAGGCTGCCGTCCAGCCCCGCCGGCTCGTCCACGACAGCCTGCTGCTGCCCCTGGACGTCCTCGGGGCTGGCGTGCGGCAGCGTCATGCGTCCTGCCCCGCAAGCTCGCGCGAACCATGCCGAGTACGGCGGGCATCGGGCACCCGGTCGGGGTTGCGGCGTAGGTACTCCTCCTCCAACGCCCCGGTACGCAGCGTGTGAAACGCCAGCGCGTCGTCACTGCCGTGCAGGAAGGTGTCGTTGCGCGTCTCGTGCAGGTGCAGCAGCTCGCGCTCCAGGGCCTCGTCGGTCAGCATGGTCGGCGGCACTCCAGTCATGTCCCGAGGGAACACCCGCCACCGTGCTTCTGACTAGCCCCCGGGGGGCGACAGAAGTGGCGAGAACAGATCGCCGTACCTGTCCAGGCGCGCCAGCGCCTCGTCGGAGGTGAACATCAGGTCCTCCGGCGAGCGGCACGCCTGGACCTCTTCCCAGGTGACGGGGGTCGACACGGTGGGGAGGGCCCTGGCGCGCAGCGAGTACGGCGAGACGGTGGTCTTCGCGGGGTTGTTCTGGGACCAGTCGATGAACACCTTGCCCGGCCGCACCGCCTTGGTCATCCGGCTCACGACGAGTCCGGGGTGGGACTGCTCCAGCCCCCCCGCAAGCATCTTCGCGAAGGCGCTGGTGTCCTGCAGTGGGGCCCGCGCACACACCTGCAAACCCTTGCTGCCGCTGGTCTTCGCGACGGGTTCGAGGCCGACGGCCACCAGGTGCTCGCGGATCAACAGGGCCACCTGCGCGCACTCGACGACGGTCGCGGGCGGCCCCGGGTCCAGGTCGAGCACGAGCAGGTCGGGGCCGCTCCCGCCCACGCGCCACTGGTGGGTGTGCAGCTCGACCGAAGCCAGGTTCGCCAACCACACCAGCGTCGGCAGGTCGTCGGCGACGACGTACCTCACGCCGTTCACAGCCTCGGTGCGCACCCACTCCGGGGCGCCGCGGGGCACGTTCTTCTCGAAGAAGACCTCGCCCTCCACGCCGTCCGGGCAGCGCAGCCGGCTCAGCGCCCGGTCGCGCAGGTGCGGCAGGAGCGCCGGTGCGATGCGCGTGTAGTAGTCGACCAGCTGCCCCTTGGTGAAGCCCCCTGGGTAGAGCGGCTTGTCCAGGTTGCTGAGTGAGAGCCGCCGCCCCTCGACCTCCACGGTGACCTTCGCGCTCACTCCTTGACCACGTCCTCCGGGCGCAGGTCATCACGCAGACCCTTGTACGACGGGTGCCGCAGCCGGCCGTCCGGCGTCCAGCCACTGAACTCGACCTCCACGACCAGGACCGGCTCGACCCACACCGCCGGCTCGCGTGGAGGGTCGACCACTGCTGGCGTCGGACGCGCGAGCGGCACGAGCCGCTGCTGCAGCAGCGCCAGGGTCCGCTCGGAGAACCCCGTGCCTACCCGCCCGCAGTACTGCAGCCCGTCGGCGCCGGGGATCGCGAGCAGCAGCGCGCCGAGGGTGCCGGCCCGTCCGCCCTCGCCCGGGCGCCACCCGACCACCAGCGCGGACTGTCGCCGTACGTGCTTGGTCTTGATCCAGGCGTCGGACCGCCGGCCCGGGACGTACCTGCTGTCCCGGCGCTTGGCCACCACTCCCTCCAGGCCCTCGGCGAGGGTCGTCTTCAGCAGGGCCTCACCGTCCTCGAAGTTCGCGGGCGTCCCTGGGACCAGCTCCTCCAGCAGGGCCCGCCGAGCGTCGTACGGCACCTCTAGCAGCGAGCGGTCCTGCAGGTGCAGCAGGTCGAAGGGCAAGAAGGTGACCGGGACGCTGTGCAGCTGCAGCGAGGAGAAGTCAGGCCGGCCGTCGACCAGCGCGACGAGCTCCCCGTCGAGCAGCGCATCGGGGACCTGGAGCTGCACCTCGGGGTAGTCCGTGGTCACGTCCCGGCCCGTGCGCGTGCGCAGAGTGAGGCGACCGGCGTCGACGGCTGCGAGCACGCGGTAACCGTCCCACTTGACCTCGCAGGCCCACCCGTCGCCGCGCGGCAGCGGACCCGCCGTCGCGAGCATCGGAAGGAGCGTGTGCGGGATCATGCGGGGTACCTTCCCAACTGTGAGGGCCATCTGGAAGGGCGCCATCAGTTTCGGGCTGGTGACGATCCCCGTGAAGCTGTACTCCGCCACGGAGGAGAAGGACGTCACCTTCCACCAGGTGCGTCGCTCGGACGGCAGCCGCATCAAGTACAAGCGGGTGGCTGCTGCCGACGGCGAGGAGGTGGAGTACGGCGACATCGCCAAGGGGTATGAGCTCCCCACCGGCGAGACGGTCGTGCTGACCGACGAGGACTTCAAGGACCTGCCGCTCACCACGAGCCGGGCGATCGACGTGCTGCAGTTCGTGCCGCTGGAGGAGGTCGACCCGATCTACTTCGCGAAGAGCTACTACCTCGAGCCGGAGAAGCAGGGGACCAAGCCCTATGTCCTGCTCCGAGAAGCCTTGGAGCGCTCGGGACGGGTCGCGGTGGTGAAGGTGGCCCTGCGCAACCGCGAGTCGCTGGCGACGCTGCGGGTGCGCGACGGCGTCTTCGTGCTCGAGACGATGCTGTGGCCCGATGAGGTCCGCACTCCGGACTTCGACTTCCTGTCCGAGGAGGTCGAGGTGCGCGAGCAGGAGCTGGCGATGGCCGGGAGCCTGATCGACACGCTCTCGGGGGACTTCGACCCCACGCAGTTCACCGACTCCTACCGCGAGGCGCTGCAGGCGGTGATCGACGCCAAGGCCGCTGGCCGGGAGGTCGTCCAGCCCGCGGGGGAGCAGCCGACGGCGGGCACGGTGGTGGACCTGATGGCTGCGCTGCGGGCGAGCGTCGAAGCGGCGAAGGCCAAACAGGGAGCGGAGCCGCCTCGCGAGGCACCGGCCAACAAGACAGCCACGAAGTCAGCCACGAAGTCAGCCAAGGCACCGGCCACGAAGGCTGCGAAGGCACCCGCGAAGAAGGCTGCTCCGAAGAAGCGGACGAGTCCAGATTCGGACAAGCAGCACCAGAAGACCGCCTGATTGCGCCGAATGGGCGACTGCAGCGTGCTGCGAACCGCGCAATCGGAGTACGTCGGATCCATCCTGTGTTGTCATGCTGTGTGACGTGGGGGGAAGTCTGGACAAGAGGGCGCTTGTCGCTGCCTTGAAGGCCGTCCGTGGGGTCGTCGGCGCCGAAGTGGCGCCGGACGACGCGGGGGGTCTCGGCACCCTGCGCCTGGACCTGGCCTCCGGCGCGGACGAGGCGGTGGTGGCCGAGCAGGTCGGTCGGGTCCTGCGCGAGGATTTCGGGCTCGGTGTCGATGCTGATCGGGTCGAGCTCGTGCAGCCCGTCCGGCAGTCCGTCGAGGAGCACGTGAGTGCGGACCGCGCGGGCGGGCTCGCATCGCGCGTTGCCCTCCGGCCGTCGATCGCCAAGATGCACCTGCTGTCGGCAGGCCTGGACGTCACGGCCTCGGTGACGCTCCTGTCCGGGGAGCGGACCGCGACCGGCGAGGCGCGCGGGCTCGCGTCCCAGTCGGGGGTGCACCGGGCCGTCGCCGTGGCCACGTTGCGCGCGGTCGAAGAGCTCCTCCACGGGGCGGCCAGGGTGGAGCTCGAGCACCTGGAGATCACGCCGATGGGCACCGAGCGCACCGTCGTGGTGCTGCTGACCCTGCTGACCGCGCACGGAAGCGAGCCGCTCACCGGCGCCGCGGCGGTGCGCGACGACGTGCGGCAGGCAGTCATCCGCGCCACGCTCGACGCGCTCAACCGCCGCTTCGAGCTCCTGCTCGCTGAGGTCTGATGTCGGGTCTGGTGTGCCTGCAAGGCGGCGGGGAGTTCTCTGCCGCCTGCCGGGAGATGGACGAGGAGCTGCTTGCCCGCGTGTCGGGGCCGGTGGCGCTGCTGGCGCTCGCCTCCCGATCTGGTGAGGAGTACGAGCGCGCCAATGCCCACGGCGTGAGCCACTTCCGCCGGCTTGGAGCCGAGGCATACGCCGTACCCGACCCGCGGGAGGCCGGCGCGCGGGAGGGCGATGCCGCGAAGGTGCTGGCCGACGCCGGGCTCGTGGTCTTGCCAGGCGGGTCGCCGGGCAGGCTGCTCGAGACGCTGGGTAGGACCGGGCTCGATGATGCCCTGCGGGCGCACGTCGCGGCAGGTGGCGCGGTCATGGGGGCCAGCGCCGGTGCCATGGTGCTCGGAAGCTGGACGGTGCTGCCCGAGGACGGTCCGGGTCTAGCCGCCGGGCTGGCGCTGGCCGCAGGGATCGTCGTGGTGCCGCACTGGCACGGCGCCCGTGATGACTGGATGGCGGTGATCCGGGACGGCTTGGTGCTCGGCCTGCCGGAGGAGTCGGGCGTTCTGATCGAGAACGGCCAGCTCACTGCAGTTGGGGTCCGGGATGTCCGATTGGTCAGGGAGGACGCAGACCTGAGCGTCGGTCACACCCAGCCGGCGCCGTGAGTGGAATGCTCTGGGGGCAACTCCTTGAGCAGGAAGGACCCCGGTGACCGTGACCGACACCCCGTCGGACGACCCCGTCTCCGAGCGCATGCAGGCCCTGCTCTCGCGCGCCGTCCAGGAGCAGGTGAGCGAGCAGCGTGCTGCCTCCACCGTCCTGGCGCAGATCAAGGACCAGCTCGCCAAGCTCGAAGTCGGTCTCCGCAGTGCGGCCGCGAACGACACCGTGGAGCGGCTGGACGTGGCCGTGAGCACGGTGGTGGCCGACCAGCGGACCGCGACCACGCTCGTGAGTCAGCGGCTGGAGGTATTGGCCCGTCGGTTGGAGGAGCTCAGCGCGCTCGGCGCTGACGTGACGAGCCAGGCAGCGGCACTGGGCCGGGTGCAGGTGGCCTTGGAGGCGTTCGGCGCGTTCCCGAACTCGCTGTCGGCGCTCCAGCGCGAGGTCTCCGGGCTGCACGAGCGGCTCGCGCCCCTCGCGGACGTGCAGGCTGCCGTCGAGGAGCTGACCGCCAGGCCTGCCGGTGGGCTGGAGGAACTGCGTCCGCAGCTCGCTGCGCTCGAGGCCACGCTGACTGGTCCACGAGCGGGCCACGATGTCGACCGGGTACGAGACGCCGTGGTGGACGCCCTCGCCAACCGCTTCGAGCGACTCCAGGAGGCGGCGGAGCGTCCTGTGGTCGGGCCCGAGGTGCTCAAGAACGACCTAGGGGACCTGCGGGCTTCGCTGAGCGCCGCCGTCGGCGAGCAGCTCGAGCCGCTGTCGAGCTCCCTCGCCGAGCTCGGGAGTCGGGTCGACCGCGTCTCCGAGCGGGTCGCGAGCGCCGGGGTGCCGGCCGGCACCCTGTCCGCACTCGCGACGGACCTGAGCTCCCTCACGCAGCGCGTCGCTGCGTTGCAGGCGCTCAAGGGTCCGCTGGACGGGCTCACTGCGGACGTGCGGGCGCTGCGTGCAGACGAGTCCGGTACGGCGGTCCGCGTGGCCCTGGAGGCGCTGTCGGAGGACGTGGCGCACCTGTCCGAGCAGGTCACGGCCCTGCCTGCCCTGTCGGTGGACGACATCGCCGCCCTGGTGAGCGCTCGCGTCGCCGACCGCCTGGTGGAGACCCTTGCCCCGCGGATCTCCGACGTCGTGCTCACTCGCGTCAGCGCGGCGCTGGTCGGCCAGCTCGCCGAGGCCATCGCGCCCCGGCTCGCCCCGCAGCTCGGCGCCAAGACCGATGAGGCCATCCGCGCCGCGACCGCCGCCAGCGAGGCGCGCGTCCTGGCTCACGTCGACGAGGGCCTGTTGACGCTCGCGGAGACCTTGCTGCGCCGCAAGGGATCCCAGCGGGCCAGCAGCAAGACTGCTCAGGTCGCCGAGGCGCTGGAGCCCGAGCTCCCGACCGAGTCCGTTGCCGAGGTCATGGAGCAGCTCGCGGCAGAGCCCGAGCCAGAGCCCGCAGCCCAGGCCGCGCCCGAGCCAGCGCCCGAGCCAGCGCCCGAGCCAGTGCAGTCGGCCCCCGAGCCGCCGGCGCGCCCGGCGGTCACCACCGGCATGGCGCCCGCGCCCGCCTCGGCGCCTGCTGCTTCGGAACCCCCGGCGCCAGCACCCCCGGCTCGCGAGGAGGCGCGGGAGCCGATGAAGCCCGCCCGTCCCGTGGCGAAGCGGACGGCGAGCGCGGCCGAGCGGCGCCGGCCCCAGAAGCCCCAGGAGCGGGCGCCTGAGAGGGCGACAGAGAAACCGCAGAGCCAGGCCAAGCCGCCCGTGAAGAAGGCGGCGCCCCGGCCCCGGCCGCAGCCCCTGCTGGAGCGCACCCCGGACCTGGAGTCCGCCGACTCCGACCTCGAGCCGGTGCGGCCCAAGGCCCCGTCGTACTCCCCGCCGGCCCCGCCGTACGCGCCGCCGCCTGCGTTGCTGCGGCCGCCGCCGCACCTCGCCGCGCCGCACGCCGCGCCGCACGCCGCGCCACCCGCGCCGCCGGCACCGCCGCCCGCGCCGGTCCGGCCACCGGAGTCGACCAAGCGCAAGGCGTGGTGGCGGCCGGGCGGCTGAGCCACCCGTCGTACGGGAATCCTTGGTGGGCTGTCAGGCTTGAGGGGAGAGAACCCCAGCCACAGCAGGTCACGAGGGAGCACGTGTTGTCTTTGCCGCCACTGGTCGAGCCGGCCGAGGAGCTGACCCGCCAAGAGGTCATGCGCTACAGCCGCCACCTGATCATCCCAGACGTCGCGACCGTCGGTCAGAAGCGGCTGAAGAACGCCAGGGTCTTGTGCGTGGGGGCGGGTGGCCTCGGGTCGCCGGCCCTGATGTACCTCGCCGCGGCGGGCGTCGGGACCCTCGGGATCGCGGAGTTCGACACCGTTGACGAGTCGAACCTGCAGCGCCAGATCATCCACGGGCAGAGCGACATCGGGCGCTCGAAGGCCGAAAGCGCGCGCGACTCGGTGCGCGAGATCAACCCGCTCATCAACGTGGTGGTGCACGAGACGCGCCTGGACAACGACAACGTGCTGGAGATCTTCGGCCAGTACGACCTGATCGTCGACGGCACGGACAACTTCGCGACGCGGTACATGGTCAACGACGCGGCCTTCCTGCTGAACAAGCCCTACGTCTGGGGATCGATCTACCGCTTCGACGGCCAGGCGTCGGTGTTCTGGCCCGAGCACGGTCCTTGCTACCGCTGCCTGTACCCGGAGCCGCCGCCGCCGGGCATGGTTCCGAGCTGCGCCGAGGGCGGCGTCCTCGGGGTGCTCTGCGCGAGCATCGGGTCGATCCAGGTGACCGAGGCGATCAAGGTCCTGACCGGCATCGGCGAGCCGCTCGTCGGGTCGCTGATGGTCTACGACGCCTTGGAGATGAGCTACCGCAAGGTCCGCGTCCGCAAGGACCCGGAGTGCCCGCTGTGCGGCAAGAACCCTTCCATCACAGGGCTCATCGACTACGAGGCGTTCTGCGGCGCGGTGTCGGAGGAAGCTCAGGAGGCGGCCAAGGGCTCGACGATCCTGGCGACGGAGCTCAAGGAGATGCTCGACCGCGGGGACGACATCTTGCTCGTGGACGTCCGCGAGCCGGCGGAGTACGAGATCGTGAAGATCCCCGGTTCGGTGCTCATCCCGAAGGGCGAGATCCTCAACGGCTCAGCGTTGGCCTCGCTGCCGCAGGACAAGCAGGTCGTCATGTACTGCAAGAGCGGCATCCGTTCGGCGGAGACGCTTGCGGCGGTGAAGGCTGCCGGCCTGTCGAACGCCGTACACGTGCAGGGCGGCGTCATTGCGTGGGTCAACCAGGTCGACCCGTCGCTCCCGTCGTACTAAGGCAAAACCGCCAGGCATGCCAGGGACGAGGAGGGGAAGGCTCCCTTTGTCGTCCATCTGGAGGTTTGTGCCATGCGTGTACGCCCCTTGCTCCCGCTCGTGCTCGGTTCTGCCCTCGCTTTGACCGCAGCCCTTCCCGCCGAGGCGGGGAAGCGGCCCAACAAGGGTCCCCGTCCCGCGGCGGTGACGTGGGCTCCAGCGAGCAGTGCCCAGGTGCACCCCGGCGTGATGACCTACACCGACGGTGCCCAGTGCACAGCGAACTTCGTCTACACGAACGGCACCAAGGTCTACATCGGCCAGGCAGCCCACTGCTCCGGCACCGGCGCGGCCACTGACACCGACGGCTGCGACTCTGCGTCGCTGCCGCTCGGCACCAAGGTCAAGGTCGCCGGCTTCACGGGCACGATGGTCTACAACTCCTGGCTCGCCATGCAGAAGGCGAACGAGAAGGACCCGGACACCTGCGCCTACAACGACCTTGCCCTCATCGAGCTGCCTGCAGCCGCGGTCGCAACGACGAACCCCAGCGTCCCGTTCTGGGGCGGACCGGTCGCGTTGGGAGCCGGTACGGCGTTCGGTGACGATGTCTACAGCTACGGCAACTCCTCGCTCCGCGGCGGCGTCACGGCGCTGAGCCCGAAGCAGGGTGTCTCGCTCGGCGACGGTGGCGGCGGCTGGACCACCGACGTCTACACCGTGACGCCGGGCATCCCCGGCGACAGCGGTTCGGCGTTCCTCGACGCGACGGGTCGCGCCTTCGGGGTGCTGTCGACCGTGCAGATCGCCCCCCTCGCGGGCAGCAACGGCGTGAGCAACCTGGCGAAGGCGCTCGCCTACGCCCAGACGCACGGCATGGCCGGCGTGACGCTCGTCCCGGGCACCGAGGCGTTCAGCACCCTGCTCTGACCCACCCGTAGGGTCGGGCCGTGACCGACTCCACCACCCCCTTCGCGCTCGCCGTGTTGGGGGTGGTGGCGCGTATACCGGCCGGCAAGGTGATGACCTACGGCGATGTGGCGGAGTACCTCGGGCACGGGTCGCCTCGGACCGTCGGCATGGTCATGAGCCGGTACGGCGGGGAAGTCCCCTGGCAGCGCGTCGTCCAGGCGAGCGGTCGGCCGGCGGAGCCCCTACTGGAGAAGGCGCTGGGATTGCTGCGGGCCGAGGGGTGCCCTGTGCGAGGGGAGAAGGTCGTCCTCGCCGAAGCCCGGTGGGACGGCCGCTGAACCGGGCGAACGTCGGACCCGTGTGGTGGGGTGGTCGGCGATGACCGCTGCTGCTGCCCCCACGTCGACCTCGGCCTCGCCCTACCGGCTCGTGCGCCCTGCGCCGCCCGCCGCCACCCGGCTGCAGCCTGACCCTGCCCAGCAAGCGGTGCTCAACCACCCCGGCGGGCCGCTCCTGGTGCTGGCCGGTCCTGGGACCGGCAAGACGACCACCCTCGTCGAGGCCGTCGCGCGTCGGGTGGAGGCCGGGCTGCCGGCGGACCAGGCGCTGGTGCTCACCTTCAGCCGCAAGGCCGCCGGCGAGCTGCGCGACCGCATCACGGCCCGGCTCGGCACGCCGACGGCCGGGCCGAGCGCCTGGACGTTCCACGCGTTCTGCTACGCCCTGGTTCGCGAGCACCAGCCCAAGGAGGCCTACACCGAGCCGCTTCGGGTGTTGTCCGGGCCGGAGCAGGACGTTGCGCTGCGGGAGTTGCTGCGCGGGTCGCTGGAGCTGGGGCGTCAGTGGCCGCCGACGTTGCGCGCTGCGCTGGGCACGCGCGGCCTCGCGGAAGAGGTCCGGGCGCTGCTCGGCCGCGCCCGCGAGGTGGGGCTCGACCCGGACCAGCTCGCGGCACTGGCCGCGCGCGAGGGACGGCCGCAGTGGCAGGCGCTGGCGAGCTTCTTCGGCGAGTACCTCGACGTGCTCGATGCCCAGGGAGCCGTCGACTACGCCGAGCTGGTGCACCGGGCCGTGCTGCTGGCCGAGGAGCTACAGGTCGGTGAACTGCTGAGGGAGCGCTACAAGGCGGTCTTCGTCGACGAGTACCAAGACACCGACCCCGCTCAGGAACGGCTGCTCCAGGCCATCGCCGGCGGGGGCCGCGACCTCGTCGTCGTGGGGGACCCAGACCAGTCGATCTATGCCTTCCGTGGCGCGGAGGTGTCAGGGATCCTTGAGTTCAAAGACCGCTTCCGTACGGCGGAGGGCGAGCCCGCACCTGTGCTCGCGCTGCAGACCTGCCGCCGCTCCGGCAGCGGTCTGCTCGAGGTCTCGCGCAGGGTCGCCGAGCGCATCCCGCTGCCCCCGTCGCTGCGGTCCCTACGGACGCTCGAGGCCGGCAAGTCGGCCCCTGGGGTGGTCGAGGTCCATACGCACCCGTCGGTCGGCGCCGAGGCCGATGCGGTCGCGGATGTGCTTCGCCGCGAGCATCTCGAGCAGGGCACGCCGTGGTCGTCGATGGCGGTGCTGGTGCGGTCCGGGGCGCGCTCGATCCCTTTGCTGCGAAGGGTTCTCACCGCTGCGGGCGTCCCACTAGAGGTGGCGGGTGATGAGGTGCCGCTCGCGCGCGAGCCCGCCGTCGCGCCGCTGCTGCTGGCGTTGCGCGTCGCGGCCGACCCCGACGCCCTCACCGACGACGCGGCGCACCAGCTGCTGCTTTCCCCACTGGGAGGGGCAGACCCTGCGGCCCTGCGCCGACTCGGCAGGGAGCTGCGCGCCCAGGACACCCGGCTCCGGGTCGAGCGCGGGCTCTCACCCCTGCCCGCCCCGAGCGCGACCCTCATCCGTGAGGCGCTGGCGGACCCGCGTGAGCTCCTGCCCCTCGACGCCCGCATCGCGCGACCCGCCGTGCGCCTCACCGCCCTGCTCGCGGCCGCGCGCGAGGCGCTGGCGCAAGGGCCGGAGGCAGCGTTGTGGGCGCTGTGGGACGGCAGCCCGTGGCCCGAACGCCTGGAGCGCGCCTCCCTCTCCGGAGGCACGGCGGGGCGCAACGCCGACCGCGACCTCGACGCGGTGGTGTCGCTGTTCTCGACGCTCGGTCGCTCCGCGGAGCGCCAACCCGGGCGGGGAGTCACGTCGCTGCTCGATGAGATCGAGGCCCAGCAGATCCCCGGCGACACCCTGGCCGACAGCGGGGTGCGCGGCGAGGCCGTGCGCCTGTTGACCGCGCACCGCAGCAAGGGCCTGGAGTGGGACGTGGTCGTCGTCGCCGGCGTGCAGGAGGGCGCGTGGCCCGACCTGCGGCGACGCTCGACGCTGTTGGAGTCCGAGCGACTGGACCGGCACGGGCTGCGGGAGCCACACGACCGCGCGGACCTGCTCGCCGACGAGCGGCGGCTGTTCTACGTCGCGCTCACCCGGGCACGACGCCGCGTCGTGGTCACCGCGGTGGACAGCACCGATGACGACGGCGACCGCCCGAGCCGGCTCCTGCTCGACACCGGTATCGACGTCGTGGCTCACACCGAGCGGGTGGCCCGCCCGCTGAACCTCACCTCCCTGGTCGCGCTGCTGCGCCGGCGCGCGGTGGACCCGCGGTCCTCCGAGGCGATGCGGGCCGCCGCCCTGATCCGGCTCGCGCGGCTGGCGGCTGCCCGCGACGACGCGGCCCGCCCGCTCGTGCCGGACGCCGACCCGGACCGGTGGTGGGGGCTGCTGGACACCACCACCTCCGACACTCCGGTCACGGCCGAGGACAGCCCGATCCTGCTGTCGGGATCGTCGTTGCAGCGGCTCGAGGACTGCCCGCTTCGGTGGTTCCTGGAGAAGCGGGCTGCGGCGGAGTCCGCGACCAGCGCGGCGATGGGTTTCGGCAACGTCGTGCACGCACTCGCCCACGAGATCGGGCAGGGCCAGACCGAGCCGGTGCTGGAAGCGTTGATGGCGCGGCTGGACACCGTCTGGCACCAGCTCGCCTTCGACGCTCCATGGCAATCGCAGCAGCAGCGCGAGCAGGCCCGTGAGGCACTCGAACGACTGCTCGGCTGGCTGGCCACCGAGCGGGGTCGCACCCTGATGGGCACCGAGGAGGAGTTCGCGGTCTCGCTCGTGGTCGCCGACCGCGAGGTGCTGATCCGCGGGAAGATGGACCGCGTCGAGGTCGACGCTGACGGGCACGTTCACGTCATCGACCTCAAGACCGGCAAGACCCCGGTCAGCCGCGAGGAGGTCGCCAAGCACCCGCAGCTGGCGACCTACCAGCTCGCTGTACGCCACGGGGCTTTCGGTGAGCGCACCCCCGGCGGGGCGGAGCTGCTGCAGCTGCGGCAGGCCTCCGCCACCGGGGCGAAAGTGCAGTCCCAGGGGCCGATCGGCGACGAGCCCGGCTGGGTCGAGGAGCTCATGGAGACCGCAGTGCGCCAGATCATCGACGAGACCTTCCCGCCCATCGTGGACGAGAACCGTTGCAAACGCTGCACTTTTGCTCGCGCCTGTCCCAGCCAGCCCGAGGGTCGGCAGGTGGTCACGTGAAGGTGGAGCAGCTGGTGCAGGTGCTCGGGTTCGCGCCCACTGACGAGCAGCTCGCGGCGATCACGGCACCGCTGACCCCTGGCCTCATCGTGGCCGGGGCCGGGTCCGGCAAGACCACGGTCATGGCGGCGCGCGTGGTCTGGCTGGTCGGGACCGGACAGGTCACGCCCGACCGGGTGCTGGGGCTGACCTTTACGAACAAGGCGGCTGCCGAGTTGTCGGCACGCGTGACGCGCAGCCTGCGGGCCGCCGGCGTCAGCTCGGACGAAGACCCCCGCGTCTCGACGTACCACGCCTTTGCGGGGAGGTTGGTGAGCGAGCACGGGCTGCGGCTCGGGCTGGAGCCGAGGTCACGGCTGCTGGCAGACGCGACGAGATACCAGCTCGCGGCGCGGGTGCTGCGGCGCCGCCGGGCGCCGGTGCACCACCTCAACGCGACCTTCGGGACGCTGGTCGGCAAGCTCGTCTCGCTCGACTCGGAGCTGTCGGAGCACCTGGTCGACCCCTCGGAACTGCGGGCCTGGGACGAGGAGTGGATCGGCGAGCTGGAGGCCGCGATCGCCTCGTACGACGGGGTTTCCAAGGTGAAGACGCACGTCGAGGAGCTGGAGAAGTACCTCACGACGGCGCGCCGCCGGCAGGAGCTCGCAGAGTTGGTGGGGGAGTACCGCCTGGCCAAGCGCGACCTGGACGCGGTGGACTTCGGCGACCAGGTGGCACTGGGCGCGCGACTGGCCGAGGCGGTTCCGGAGGTGGGGGCGCTGGAGCGCGAGGCGGCTGGGGTGGTGCTGCTGGATGAGTACCAAGACACCTCGGTGGCCCAGCGACGGATGCTCGTGGGGCTGTTCGGCGACGGTCATCCGGTGACGGCGGTCGGCGACCCCTGCCAGGCGATCTACGGCTGGCGGGGTGCATCGGTGTCGAACCTCGATGGCTTCCCGACTCATTTTCCTTTGAACACAGGCGGTCCCGCTCCCCGCTTCACGCTCTCGGTGAACCAGCGCTCAGGCGGCCGGCTGCTGCGGCTGGCCAATGCGGTGTCGGCGGCGCTGCGCGACCGACACCACGTGCTGGAGCTGACCGCGCCCGCGCCGAAGGCCGAGCTGGGCCGGGTCCGGGTCGCGCTGCACACCAGCTGGGCTGACGAGGTCGCCTGGATCGCCGAGGAGATCCAGGCGGTGCATGCGGCCGGCACGGAGTGGAACCAGATCGCGGTCCTCGTCCGGGCCCGCAAGGACTTCGCCGACCTGCACGCAGCGCTCGCCTCCCGCGACGTGCCGGTCGAGGTCGTCGGCCTGGGCGGGCTGCTGGCCCTGCCGGAGGTCGCGGACGTCGTGGCGACGCTGGAGGTGCTGGAGAGCCCGACCGCGAATGCTGCCCTGGTGCGTCTGTTGACCGGGCCGCGCTGGAGGCTCGGCCCGCGCGACCTGACCCAGCTCGGGAGGCGGGGCAAGGCGCTGCTGCGCACCGAGGTCGACGCACCCGAGAGCGACATCGAGGCGTTGGAGCGTGCCGTCGAGGGCGTTGACCCGTGTGACGTGGTGTCGTTGTCGGACGCCCTCGACCGGCCGGGGGAGCAAGGCTGGTCCGACGAAGGGCTGGCGCGGGTGCGCGCCCTTGCCGCCGAGCTGCGTTCCCTGCGGTCGCACCGCAACGAGCCGCTGCTCGACCTGGTGCACCGGGTCATCGAGGTGACCGGGCTGGACGTGGAGCTCGCGGCCTCGCCTGAGGCGGTGGCTGCCCGACGACGCGAGACCCTCGCCGCCTTCCTGGACGTGGTGGCAGGGTTCAACGACCTCGACGGGGAGCAGTCGCTGACGTCGTTCCTGGCATTCCTGGCCGCCGCCGATGAGCACGAGCGCGGACTGGACTCCGTCGGGCCGGGCGGGAGCGACGCCGTCCAGTTACTCACCGCGCACAAGGCCAAGGGCCTGGAGTGGGACGTCGTGGTGTGCCCCGACCTCACCCGTGGGGTGTTCCCGTCCGAGAGCGCGCGGGAGAGCTGGGTGAGCTACCCCGAGGTGCTGCCCGGGCCGCTGCGCGGGGACGCGCAGGACCAGCCGGTGCTGGATGTCGCGCTCACCAAGGAGGCCGTGAAGGACTTCAAAGCCGAGCGTGCGCAGGACTGCGCGAGGGAGGAGCGCCGGCTCGGGTACGTCGCGTTCACCCGCGCGCGTCGGCTCCTCATTGGCAGCGGCCACTGGTGGGGTCCGACCCAGAAGAAGCCCCGTGGCCCGAGCGATTTCCTCAGTGAGCTTCAGGCACATGCGGAGGCCGGGTACGGCGAGGTCCTGCACTGGGCGGACAAGCCGGCGGAGGACGTCAACCCGGCGTTGGCGGTCCGGCCGTCGTACGTCTGGCCCGCGCCGTACGAGGAGGGGCCCTTTGCCCGCCGTACCTCCGCTGCCGGTGAGGTGCGCGAACACCTGGCAGTGCTGGCCGCGGGTGGAGCGCTGCCGGAGGACGGGGCGTTGCTGGCCTGGGAGCGCGCCGAGCTCGACCGGCTCGACCGCGAGGCGCTGCTGCTGCTGCAGGAGCAGATCGCGGCACGACGGGCGGTGCGCGAGGTGCCGCTGCCGGTGTCGCTGTCGGCGTCGCAGGTGGTGCGGCTGCGGGAGGACGAGGTGGCCTTCGCGCGGGAGCTGGCTCGGCCGATGCCCCGGCCGCCGGCGCCGGCCGCGCGTCGGGGGACCCGCTTCCACGCCTGGGTGGAGACGCTGTTCGACGAGCGGCCGCTGCTCGACCCCTCTGAGCTGCCGGGCGCGGAGGACGACGAACTGGGCACCGACTCCGACCTCGCCGCGCTGCAAGAGGCCTTCCTCTCCTCGGAGTGGGCCTCCCGCAAGCCGTATGCCGTGGAGGCGCCGTTCGCGCTGCCGTTGGCCGGCCGGGTGGTGCGCGGCCGGATCGACGCGGTCTACGACCTGGGCGCCGGGCGGTGGCAGGTCGTCGACTGGAAGACCGGGCGCGAGGCGGCGGACCCGGTCCAGCTCGCTGTCTACCGGCTGGCGTGGGCGCGGCTGCGGGACGTGCCGGTGGAGCAGGTTGTGGCGTCGTTCCTGTACGTCCGGAGCGGGCGCGAGGTGGTCCATGAGGACCTGCTCGACGAGGCGGGCCTGGTAGCCCTGCTCACGGGCGGGCCTGACGTGCCGGAGCCCCTCACCCTGCTGTGAGCTCGGCCGCGGGTGAACCGCCTCCCCCTCGCAAGACAAGGGGGGCTGGGCGCGTTGGGTCGGCCCGGCGGGCTCGACGTGGGGGGCACTACGGTCCGTGGGATGAGCCGGATCTTCACGACCGCCGTCGCGTCCGTGTACCCCCTCTACGTGGCGAAGGTCGAGAAGAAGGGGCGCACGAAGGCGGAGTTGCACCAGGTCTTCGAGTGGCTGACGGGCTTTGACGACCAAGCCCTGGCGCGTCACTTGGCTTCGGGCACCACGTTCGAGGACTTCTTCGCGGCTGCGCGGCTCAACCCGCATGCCTCGTCGATCACCGGGACCATCTGCGGGGTCAGGATCGAGGACATCGACGACCCCTTGATGCAGAAGATCCGCTACCTCGACAAGCTCGTCGACGAGCTGGCCCGAGGTCGGTCGATGGACAAGATCCTTCGGGCAGCGGGATGCGTGTAGGGGCAGCGTCCGAGGCCTGTTGACGTGCAGCGACGGTGCCGTACATTTGTCCGTACAGAGTGTGTGGCTTACTGCAGAGGTGATCAGCGTGGCAGCGACGGCGCGCCTGGAGTTCCGGGTCAAGCCCGAGGGGAAGGCACGTCTGGAACTGGCCGCTGAACTCGCCCAGGTCCCGTTGTCGGACTTCGTCCGGTCCGCCGCGGAGGAGAAGGCCGATGAGGTCCTGCGCGAGCATGAGACCCTCACACGCGTCCCGGCCCAGTTCTTCGACGACCTGCTGGCGGCGTTGGACGCTCCGGCCGAGCGCAACGACGCCTTGACCCGCGCGGCGAGGCGAGCCCGCGACACTGTCAGCACGCGTCTTTAGCCTGCGCTGCGTGACTTTTCGCTCCGAGCCACTCGAACCTGGGCGGCACAACCTCGAGCGCCTCGACTCGGGCGAGCCGGCGCTCGACGAATGGCTCCGCGGGCAGGCGGAAGGTTCGCAGGCTCGGCGGGTCGGCCGGACGTTCGTGTGGATCGACGACCAGGGTGACCCGACTGAGGCCCTCGGCTATTACACGCTTTCCGGGCACCGGCTCGTGCGTGATGAACTGCCCAAGGCGATCGGGCGCGGATCACCCGCTGAGATCCCGACCGTCCTCATCGCAAAGCTCGCCCTTGCTCAGCGGCTCCAAGGCTACGGCCTCGGAGGCGTCCTGCTCGTCGACGCCCTTCGCCGAGTCCTCGCCGCAACCGAGCAGGTGGCTGCCCGCTTCGTTGTCGTCGACGCTCTGAGTGAGAAGGCGGCCGACTTCTACGCCCACAACGGGTTTCGCCGGATTCCCGGAACGATGCGTCTGGTGCAAAAGGTCAGTGACATCGCTGAGGCGCTCGAGGTCGACTGAGTGAGGCCGGTGACCGGCGGGCGATCTTCAGGGTCGACGACCTGTTGTCCGCGTACGGGCTCACGTGTAGGTGGTTGTACGGCCTGACGTGACGGTCGGTCTTCGGCGAGTTGGTGTCCTTCTCGCCCTGCGCTGAGGGTCACCCTTCGGTTCGTCCACCGCCAAGTAGACGAGCCCGAAGGGTGACCGTTGCGCATGATCCTGGATCAGGAGTCCTGGATGAACATCCGCCGTTTCCGCGTCCTGCATGAGGCAGGCGCGACCTATGCCGAGATCGCTGCTGAGGTCGGCTGCGACTGGCGCACCGTGAAGAAGTACCTGCTCGAGGACGGTGTCGCGCTCCCGCCGACAGCGCCATCGCGGGCCGGGACGCAGCCGCAGAAGATCGCCCCGTTGGCCGGCGTCGTCGATGCCTGGCTGCGCAAGGACATCGGCCTGCGGGCGAGCGTGATCCATGAGCGGCTCGTCGCTGAGCACGGCTTCACCGGTCACTATCAGCGCGTCAAGATGCACCTCGCGCAGGTTCGCCCGCAGATCGCGGATGAGCTCGACGCGGCTGATGACAACCCGTTGCGCGGGTTGCACCGCCGGTTCGAGGTCGTCGCCGGTGCG
The DNA here is from genome assembly GCA_046595815.1 of Mycobacteriales bacterium. Taxonomy (GTDB): domain Bacteria; phylum Actinomycetota; class Actinomycetes; order Mycobacteriales; family SCTD01; genus RYN-111. Next base: position 2,920 of record JBKJSN010000086.1, on the reverse strand, counting down.
CAGGCCCAGGTCGACTGGGGCGACGAGGGCGGGCTGCTCGCGCACGTCGGGATCGCGAAGGTCTACTCGTTCCACATGACCTTGTCGTACTCGCGTGAGCCGTTCTGCTGCTTCACCACCAGCATGGACATGGCCACGTTCTGGGCCTGCCACCGGCGGGCGTTCGAGCACTTCGGCGGTGTCCCGGGGTCGATCGTTTACGACCGGACCAAGACCGTGATCCGCCGGCACGTCGCGCCAGGCCGGGCGGTCCCGCTGCACCCCACCGCTGCGGCGTTCGGCGCGCACTACGGCTTCACCCTCGACCCGCTTGTGGCGCTCATTCGGAGGCTTGGCAAGGCCAGGACAACGCCCGGCAGCGAGTGGGCGAACTTTCAATGGCTGACACCTTCACGCCCTCCCGTTCGCACCAGTCCGTCGGGCGCGGCTGATCGATCCGTTTCTGGCCAACGTCGAGCAGATGGTCGAGTTGTCGGAGTGCCAGGTCCGCGCGGATGTGGTGCACGACAAGCTCGTCGCGATGGGCTTCGCCGGTGATGAGCGCAGGACCCGCAGGGCGGTCGCGGAACTCAAGGCGGACTGGAAGGACGGGCACCGCAGAAAGTACCGGCCGTGGGTGCCCGAGATAGGGCTGTGGCTTCAGTTCGACTGGGGCGAGGGCCCGCGGATCAACGGCCGCCGGACGAACCTGTTCTGCGCGTGGCTGGCATGGTCGCGCTTCCGGGTCATCCTGCCGACGTGGGACCGCACGATGGGCACGCTGGTGGCGTGTCTGGACATGACGCTGAGGCTGGTCGGGGGTGCGCCGACTTACCTGCTCACTGACAACGAGAAGACCGTGACGATCGAGCACATCGCGGGGGTCGCGGTCCGGCACCCGCAGATGGTCGCGGTCGGCCGGCACTACGGCTGCGTCCTACATACCTGCGTCCTACATACCTGCGTCCCCTACGACCCAGAATCTAAGGGTGGGTCGGAGTCGACCGTGAAGGTTGCGAAACGCGATCTGGTCCCGACGTCGGCGAACTTGTTGGAGGACTACCGCAGCTTCGGTGCGTTCTCCGACGCGTGCGAGCAGGTCAGCCTCGCCCTGAACACTCGGGTCCATCGCGAGACCAACCGGGCCCCGATCGACATGCTCGTTGAGGAACGCACCCGCCTGCACGTCCTGCCCGCCGATGCTCACACCACGGCGCTGGGTGAGACCCGCAGCGTTGGTGATGATCAGACGATCCGGTGGGGATCGGTGCGCTACTCCACCCCGGACGGTCATCAGGGCAAGGAGGTGTGGTGCCGGGTCCTGGGTGAGGAACTTGTCATCGTGGCCCGCACCCCGCTGGGGCTGTCCAAGATCTGGCGCCATCAATTGAGCACTCCGGGCAACCCACAGATCGTGGACGAGCACTGCCCCGGGCACCCGGCCGGGAACCAGCCACGCGCTCCGCGGCCCAAGCCGCGGACTGCCGGGGAGATCGCCTTCCTTGCCCTCGGGGCTGGGGCCGAGCGGTGGCTGATCGAGGCCGGAGCTGTTGGTGCGCAACGGATCCGGAGCAAGATGGCGAGCGCAGTCGAGCTCGCCGCTGTGGTCGGGACCGTGCAGATCGACGCCGCCCTGATGCTGGCCGCGGTCGCCGGCCGGTTCGATGACGGCGACCTGGTCTCGATCAGTGACCACCTCACTGGCGGCCGGCCGCAACTCGAGTTGGTCCGCGCCGATGAGACCCACTCCGCCCAACCCGGCACCAGCGCCTGGGAGGAACTCGCATGAGCCTGCGAAGCCCATGGGAGGACGACAACGCGATCCGCACCGCACACGTCCGGCTCAGCAGCGTGACCCTGGACATCGGTAACGCGATGGAGCTGTCAGAGTTGCTGGACTACCTCGCCCAGTGGCTCGGTATCGCCGGACCCGCCGTCGGTGAGGACTTGAAGAACTGCGCCTGGGACCAAGGCGCGATCGGCAGCGTCCGGGAGCACCTGGTCAGCTTCTCCCGCCTCCTGGTCTTCGGTCACGCCCCCGTCGAGCCCGACCTCGACAGTGACAGCGACGATGGGGCCGGTGGACCCCAGTGGTGAGGCCACCGGCCGCGCCAGCGCTTGCTGAGGACCTGCTGGTGGTGCTGCGCCGGATGCGGCTGCCCTACGTCCGCGCAGCCGCCCCTGAGGTCCTGGCGACCGCGCGGGCGCAACGCTGGGACCCCGCCGAAGTCCTGCGGGTCCTGCTCACTGAGGAGATCGAAGGCCGCGACGCCGCGACGCAACGGATGCGCCGCAAAGCCGCGGGCTTCCCGACCGGGAAGACCTTCGAGTCCTGGCGTGAGCAGGACTCCTCGATCGAGCCGGCAACCCAGTCCGCGTTGCGCACTTTGGAGTGGGTCGGGCGGGCCGAGAATCTTTCGGTGAGCGGCCCGAGCGGCACCGGGAAGCCGCACTTCGTCGAGGCACTCGCGCACGCCGTCATCGACGCCGACATGCGGGTCTCGTGGTTCACCCTCGAGACGTTGACCGCCACCATCGTCCGGGCCCGGGTCGACGCCTCGATCGCCAAGGTCGTCGCCCGGATCTGCCGCAGCGATTTGATCGTGATCGATGACATCGGCGCGCTCCCGGCCGGCCAGGACGCAGCAGAGGCGTTCTACCGCGTCATCGACGCTGCCTACGAACGCCGATCGGTAGCGGTCACAAGCAACATCAAACCCTCCGGCTTCGACACCATCATGCCCAAGACGCTCGCCACCACCACAGTCGACCGGCTGCTGCACCACGCCCACCAAGTCCTCACCGACGGACGCTCCCAACGCCTCGCGGAGGCCCTCGCCGGCAAGGGAGTGGTGCCCCTGACCTGAGCACTACTGGAGATCAGCTGTCCACCCACCGGGAGAACTCATGTCCGCAGGCCTGGAGATCTGATGTCCGCCCA
>JBKJSN010000081.1:0-17061 GCA_046595815.1 Mycobacteriales bacterium | reverse complement strand
ATCGTGCCGGACCGGACGTCGATCGGGCAGCCGATCAGGCGGTCGGGCGGGCCCCGATGGTGACGGGCGTCGGGCCGACCGCCTCGGCCAGGCCGGCGAAGAAGTCGTTGCCCTTGTCGTCGACGACCACGAACGCAGGGAAGTCCTCGACCTCGATGCGCCAGACGGCCTCCATGCCGAGCTCGGGGTACTCCAGCACCTCGACCTTCTTGATGCAGTCCTGCGCCAGCCGCGCCGCCGGCCCACCGATCGACCCGAGGTAGAAGCCACCGTGCGCCTTGCAGGCATCGGTCACCTGCTGGGATCGGTTCCCCTTCGCGAGCATCACGAGGGACCCACCCGCTGCCTGGAAGCGATCGACGTAGGAGTCCATCCGGCCCGCCGTGGTCGGCCCGAAGGATCCGCTCGCCATCCCCTCGGGCGTCTTCGCCGGACCCGCGTAGTAGACCGCCATGTCACGCAGGTACGACGGCATCGGCTGCCCCGCGTCGAGCAGCTCAGCGATCTTGGCGTGCGCGATGTCGCGAGCCACCACGAGCGGTCCGGACAGCGACAGCCGAGTCCGGACCGGCAGCGTCGACAACAGCGACCGGATCGCCGACATGGGCTGGTTGAGGTCCACGTGGACTGCCCCTTGCCGGCTGTCGTCGTCCAGGTGCTCGTCGGTGATCTCCGGCAGGTAGTGCGCCGGGTCGGTCTCGAGCTGCTCGAGCCACACCCCGGAAGCGTCGATGCGCGCGCGAGCCTGACGGTCGGCGCTGCACGACACCGCGATCGCGACCGGGCATGACGCGCCGTGCCGCGGCAGACGCACCACACGGACGTCGTGGCAGAAGTACTTCCCGCCGAACTGCGCCCCGATCCCGAGCCGCGCGGTGAGCTCGTGCACCTGCAGCTCGAGGTCGAGGTCGCGGAACGCGTGCCCCGTCATCGACCCTGACGTCGGCAGCGCGTCGAGGTACTTCGCCGAGGCGTACTTCGCGGTCTTCAGCGCATACTCCGCGCTCGTCCCGCCGACCACGATCGCCAAGTGGTACGGCGGGCACGCAGCCGTCCCGAGGGCGCGGATCTTGTCCTCCAGGAAGCGCATCATCGCGGCCGGGTTCAGCACCGCCTTCGTCTCCTGGAACAGGTAGCTCTTGTTCGCCGAGCCGCCGCCCTTGGCCATGAACAGGAAGTCGTAGGACGGCTTCGACGACGCGTAGAGCTCGATCTGCGCAGGCAGGTTGTTGCCGGTGTTCTTCTCCTCCCACATCGTCAGCGGCGCCAGCTGGGAGTACCGCAGATTCAGCTCGGTGTAGGCGTCGTAGATACCGCGCGACAGGTGCTTCTCGTCGTACCCGTCGGTGAGGACCGTCTGGCCGCGCTTGCCCATGACGATCGCGGTGCCGGTGTCCTGGCACATCGGAAGCACACCACCGGCGGCGATGTTCGCGTTCTTGAGCAGGTCGAGCGCGACGAAGCGGTCGTTCGCGGACGCCTCGGGGTCGTCGAGGATGCGGGCCAGCTGCGCGAGGTGCGCCGGCCGGAGCAGGTGCGAGATGTCGCGCATCGCGGTGCGGGCCAGCAATCTCAAGGCTTCTGGCTCGACTTGCAAGAACGTGCGACCCGCCGCTTCGACGGTCGAGACGCCGTCTGCGGTCAGCAGCCGGTACGGCGTGTCGTCCGGGCCGAGGGGCAACAGGTCTGTGTACGCGAACTCCGGCATGGGTCAAAGTCTAGGTTTGACCGGGTGGACGTCCGGAGCGCGGTGGGGCAGGCGCTGGCTCGCGTGCGCGCCGGGGCCTGGCCTGCGGTGCAGTGCGGCCTCGCCGGGTCTGCGGCGTGGGCCTTCGCCACGCACGTCCTCGGGCACCCACGCCCCTTCTTCGCCCCGGTCGCGGCCGTCGTCGCGCTCGGGGTCGCCGGAGGGGGCCGCCTTCGCCGTACCGCCGAACTTGCAGTGGGGGTCGCGCTCGGAGTCGCGGTAGGGGACGTGCTGGTCGGGTTGATCGGGCAGGGAGCCTGGCAGATCGGCGTGGTCGTGGCCCTGGCTCTGCTGATCGCGCTGGCCGTCGGCGCGACGGGCCTCGCCGTGATCCAGGCCGGGCTGCAGGCGGTGTTCGTCGTCGCTCTCCCTCGTACGGCGGGAAGCGGGCTGCATCGCTGGCAGGACGCCCTTGTCGGCGGGGGTGCAGCGCTGCTCGTGGCCGCGCTGCTCCCGACGGACCCTTGGCGCGAGGCTCGGGTGCTCGGTGCGGCGTACGTCGCCAAACTCGCCGAGGTCCTGCGCGCGACGGCTGACGGGGTGCGGGAGGGATCGCGGCTCGCGCTCGCCGAGGCGCTCGCGCGCGGCCGCACTCTTGAGCCGGACCTGGTTGCCTGGCGCCAAGCCCTCGAAGCAGGTGAGGAGACCGCGCGGCTGACGGTGGTGCGGCGCACCAGAGGACAGGATTGGGAGGCGGCGGACCGGCTCGCCTCCGGGCTCATGATGAGCTCGCGCAACCTGCGAGTCGGGATCCGACGGGCACTGACTGCGGTCGAGCTGGGACACAGCGTGGCGCCGACGCTGCCGCCGCTGCTGGAGGAACTCGCCGCTGCCATTGAGGTCCTCTGTGCCGGCACCACCGCCCGCGAGCCCCTGCTCGAGCTCGGACGAAAGCTCGACCCAGTTGCGCTGGGCGCGGCCACGCTTGCCGATCAGGTGCTCATCGGGCAGCTTCGGGTTGTGGTCGTGGATCTGCTGCAATCATTGGGGATCTCGCCCGAGGACGCCCGGGCCGTGCTGCCCGCTCTCACGCCGTGACGCGTTGGGTGCTGCTGCTTCGGGCAGTGAACGTCGGCGGACGGAACACCCTGAAGATGGCCGACCTCCGGCGGATCTTGGAGGGTCTTGGCCACGGCGAGGTGAAGACCTACCTCAACAGCGGCAACGCGACCTTCACCTCTTCCCGCCGCTCCGCCGGGCAGCTCGCGACCGAGGTGGAGGGGTCGCTGGAGGACGAGCTCGGCCTTGCGATCCGGGCGGTGGTCCGCAGCACCGCCGACGTGGCGGCCATGGTCGACGCCGTGCCTGAGGACCTCGAGGGCTACGTGCTCGTGAGCGTGCTGTTCGACGTACCGGATCTTGAGGCTTTGCAGGCACTTTCAGCGTGGGAGCCGGAGCGCGTGGTCGCGGGCGACGGGTGCCTCTACCTCGGTTACGAGCGGGTGCAGCAGTCAAAGCTGACCACCGCGCTGATCGAGAAGCGTCTCGGCGTGAGTACGACGGCCCGCACGCCTGCCACCCTCAGGAAGCTGCACTGACCGTGTACGGCCGTCACTCGTAGACGTCGAAGTCGTAGGAGTCAGTGAAGGAGGACCCTGACGAGGCGCCGAGGACGGTTCCCGTGAGGCTGAGGGTCGCGGTGTAGCGGCCCGAGGGCACCAGCGGCCCGGCCGTCGTCCCCGTGTCCCAGGGCGTGTCCCAGAGCAGGCAGGTGCCGCTGTCGACCGTGCGCTGGTGCGGACCTTGGGGGAAGGTGACCGTCTTGGAGAAGCGGTAGACCTCGGAGTCGTCCTTCGCGCGAGCGATCACGAGCTCGTGCTCCTGACCGGATGTGAACGCCAGGACCTCGTTCGAGTCGTGGGCGCAGAGCCAGAGCCGGAAGTTCGCGGTCTCTGAGGACCGCACGCTGCTGACGTGCTCGACGCGCCAGCACACGCCCGTCCCTGGTATCCCGCCACTGCCGCAGGTGCCGTCTTGGCGGGGGTTCTCGACATAGGGCTGGACCGCGCGCGTCCGGGACCCGGCTGCATCCTCCGAAGGACGCGGCTCCCAAGGCTCTTCTGTGAAGTCCTCCTCGCAGTCGTTGTTGACGCAGTCCACGCTCTCCGTCGGAGTCGGTGCGGGCCTCGGCGTCCCCATCGGAGCCGGCGACTCCGAGGGCTCAGGAGCCGTCGAAGTGGGGCTCGGTGTGGGGTCGTCCGCGATCTCGAGGCTGTTCATCGCTGCCGGCGGCCCAAGGCCGCTCAGGACAAAGACGGTCGCGACAACGACTGCGCTCGCGCCGCTGCCAGCGCCTAGCGCGATCCGCCGTCGACGCTGGCCGGCGCGCAGGGCGCGCGCAAGCCCGTCGGCCGGCAGGGGACGGGTGCGCTTCTCAGGGTTGATCATCGACTGTCCTCAAGGGAGGCGGCGAGCGCCGCGCGGGCATCGGACAGCCGTCGTTTGACCGTGCCCGACGGCTTGCGCAGAGCGCGGGCTACTTCCTCGACGGGCAGGTCGGCGTAGTAGTGCAGCAAGACGACGTCACGCAGGTGGTTCGGCAGTCGCCGTACGGCGTCGAGGGTGGCGGTGTCGGGTCCGGCGACCTCGCTGAGTTCAGGCAGGGCGGCTAGAGCTTCGCGTTCGCGACCCGCTCTGCGCCACCGATCTCGCGCGAGGTTCGTCACGACGCGATAGGCATATGGCCGGGGCTCGCGGAGCAATCCCCAACGGGCGCAGACCCTGGTGAGAGCCTCCTGCGCGAGCTCGTCGCCCACATGCGGGTCGCCGCTGAGCTGCCAGCCGTAGCCCGCCAGATCGCCGAACGTCCGGGTGTAGAAGTCGGCGAAGCCGTCGCTCACGCGGGTCCTGTCTGGGATGACCCCCGGGCACTCCGAGGCTGCGGTGGACAAGGTGGTCACACCTGTACCACGCCGGAACGGGTGTGCAGGTTCGGATCAGTCTTGCGGAAAGCGCGAGATCTCGAGGTCGACGACGACGGGGGCGTGGTCGGAGGCCCCGGTGCCCTTGCGGGCCTCACGGTCGACCCAGGCGTCGGAGACCGTGACCCCGTTGTTGGCGTAGACCAGGTCGATCCGCATGCCCTTGTTCTTGTGGAACATCCCGGCGCGGTAGTCCCAGTACGTGTAGGGCGTGTTGTACTTCAGCGCCCGCGGCATGACGTCCCGCAGGCCCAGGTCGCGCAGAGCCGCAAGGGAGTCCCGCTCGGCGGGGGTGACGTGCGTGGCGCCGATGAAGTCCGCCGGGTCCCAGACGTCCGCGTCCGTCGGGGCGATGTTGAAGTCGCCCATCACGACGAACGGGCCGGCCGCGACCTCCGGAGCGAGCGCTGGCCGAAGGCCGGCGAGCCAGTTGAGCTTGTAGGCGTAGTGGGCGTGGTCGACCGACCGGCCGTTGGGCACGTAGAGCGACCACACCCGCAGGCCGCCACAGGTCGCGCCGACTGCCCGGGACTCAACGACGGGTACGGCGAGCAGCGCGCCCTCATCCTCACTTGAGTAACCGGGCTGATCGGCGAAGGCGGTCGCGATGTCGGTCAGGCCGACCCGCGACAGCAGCGCGACACCGTTCCACCGGCCGTCGCCGACATGCGCGACCTCGTAACCGAGCGCTTCGACGGCCGCGTTGGGGAAGGTGGCCGTCTTGGTCTCCTGCAGGGCCAACACGTCAGGTGCGGCCTGCTCCAGCCACTGCAGGAAGCGGGGCAGGCGGGCGCCGATGGAGTTGACGTTCCAGGTGGCGATCCGCACTAGTGCGGCTGGGAGAAGTCGATCGAGGCGTAGGCGGCGAGCTTGCTCAGGCGGTGCTCGCTGGTGACGCGACGGATCGTGCCGGACTTCGAGCGCATCACGAGCGACTCCGTCGAGGCGCCGCCGCCGCGGTATCGCACGCCCCTGACGAGCTCGCCGTCGGTGATGCCGGTGGCGACGAAGAAGACGTTGTCGCTGCTCACCAGGTCGTTGGTGGACAAGATGGCACCAAGGTCGAGCCCGGCCGCCGCAGCGTTCTCGAACTCGCTCTTCTTCTGCGGCCAGAGCTTGCCCTGGATGACGCCACCGAGGCACTTCACGGCACAGGCCGCGATGATCCCCTCCGGCGTCCCACCGATGCCCAGGAGCATGTCCACGCCGGTGCCGGCCGTGGCGGCCATCACCGCACCCGCGACGTCGCCGTCGGTGATGAACTTGATCCGCGCACCCGCTGCCCGCACGTCGTGCACGAGCTCGTCGTGCCGCGGCCGGTCCAGGATGCAGACCGTGACGTCCTCGACGGCGCCGCCCTTGGCCTTCGCGACCGCCTGGACGTTGTAGGCGACCGGCGCGGTGATGTCGACGACGTCGGCGGCCTCAGGACCGACGACGAGCTTCTCCATGTAGAACACCGCTGAGGGGTCGTACATCGTGCCCCGCTCGGCCACCGCGAGCACGGCGATGGCATTCGGCATGCCCTTTGCCATCAGGGTCGTGCCATCGATCGGGTCCACGGCGACGTCGCACTCCGGGCCCTCGCCGCTGCCGACGAGCTCGCCGTTGAACAGCATGGGCGCCTCGTCCTTCTCGCCCTCGCCGATCACGACCACGCCGCGCATGCCGACGGTGCCGATGAGCTGGCGCATCGCGTCGACGGCCGCACCGTCGCCGCCCATCTTGTCCCCGCGGCCCACCCACCGGCCGGCCGCCATGGCTGCAGCCTCGGTGACCCGTACGAGCTCGAGGCTGATGTTGCGGTCGGGGGCCTCGCGGGAGACGGAGAGGGCGTCCGGAACGTCAGGCTGCGTCATGCGTCGAGCCTAGTGCCGTCCGGCACGGCCCTGCCTGCCTCCAGCCGGACCACGGCGTCGGCCAGCGCGTCGATGTCGCCAGGGTCGTGCGTCACGAGGAGCGTCGCCGTTCCGCTGCCGCGCAGCGCTTCGAGCAGCGCCGCACGCACCGCGACGCGCCCCTCGGCGTCGAGCGCAGCCAGTGGTTCGTCGAGCAGGAGCAGCGAGGGACCGTGCACGAGCGCGCGGGCAAGGGCCACCCGCGCCGTCTGGCCTCCGGACAGCGCGTGGGATCGGACATCACCCAGGTGTCCTGCCCCGATGCGCTCCAGCCATGCCTGCGAGCGCTCGCGCGCCGCCCGCCGCCGGACCCCGCGCGCGCGCAGCGGGTAGGCGACGTTGTCGCGCGCCGTCAGGTGCGGCAGCAGGGTCGGCTGCTGCGGGACCCAGCCCACGTCGCGCCGGTACGCCGGGAGGGTGCCGAGCTCGCGCCCGTCCACCTCGACCGTGCTGCTGCTCGGGAGGACGCCGGCAACCGCGCGCAACAGGGTGGACTTGCCGGAGCCGTTCGGACCGGTGATCGCGAGCACGCCCCCGGGCGGGCAGGCGATCTGCGCCTCCACCCAGGGCGTGCGCACGTGCGCCTTCATCGGAGCCGTCCGCGCAGTCCGAGGATGAGTCCGACGCTCACGAGCAGCAGCACCGCCGACAGGGCGTAGGCCGCCGGCGGGTCGTCCTGGAGCAGGGCGTAGACCGCGAGCGGGACGGTCTGCGTGCGTCCCGGCAGCGAGCCGGCGAAGGTCGTGGTCGCGCCGAACTCCCCGAGCGCCCGTGCGGCCGACAGTGCCGCCCCCGCGGCGAGGGCGGGAGCCACCGCCGGCAGGGTGACGGTCCGGAACACCCGCAGCGGGGAGGCGCCGAGCGACCCGGCGACCAACTCGGGCTCGCGGGGGAGCGAGGACAGGGCGCCCTCGACGCTCAGCACGAGGAAGGGCAGGGCGACGAACGTCTCGGCCAAGATCACGCCGTACGTCGTGAAAGCAGGGATCGCGCCTGCCTCGACCAGCAGCGGCCCCAGCAGCCCGCGCCGACCGAAGGCGAGGAGCAGCGCGACGCCTCCGACGACGGGGGGAAGTACCAGTGGCACGGTGACGAGCCCCCGCAGCAACCCCCGACCGGGCAGGTCGCTGCGGGCGAGGACCCACGCCAGCGGTACGCCGAGCAGCACCGACAGGGCGGTGGCCGCGGCGGCGCAACGCACCGACAGCCACAGGGCCTGCTGCACCTGGGGTTGGCTCAGCAGGTCGGGGAGGCGGTGCCAAGGCGTGCGCACCAGAAGTCCGGTGAGCGGGAGCAGCACGACCAGCAGGGCGAGCCCAGCCCCGATGAGCAGGATCAGCGGCGGCCGCGTCCTCACTGGAAGCCGTGCTCTCGCAGGATCTGCTGGCCCTGCGCCCCGAGGACGAAGGACAGGAAGTCGCGCCCCTCGGTGGTCAACGCACCGATCACCAGGTCGGTCGCGGTGTCGGGGATGGGCGTGCCGTCGACCGCCTCGCCGATCTCGGTGACGTAGGCGATCCCCGCGTCCGCCTCGCCGAGCCGGACCTTGCCGACCACCCCGCTCACGCTGTCTTCGAGGGAGACCGGGTGCACCACGACCCCGGCGCGCAGCAGGGCAGCCGGCGCTGCCCTCCCGGCGGGGACGAGAGGTCCGGCCAGGACCACGCGCAGCCCGGGCCGGGCCAGGTCGCGCAGGGAGTTCAGGTGCAGCGGGTTGCCCTTGGCCGTGATGAGGGCGAGCTGGTTGTGGGCCAGCACGTGCGGCCCGTCGACGAGCTCGTCCAACACCGGGGCCATCGTGGAGCGGTCCGCGGTGGCCAGCACATCGGCCGGCGCGCCCTGCTCGATCTGTGCCACGAGGGATTGCGACCCCGCGACCGACAGGGCCACCCGTCGTCCCGGGTAGGCGCTCTCGTACGCCGTGACCTCCGCAGCGAAGGCGCCCCTCAGGGAGGCGGCCGCGAAGACCGTGACGCTGCGCCCCTCGGCCCGTGCCCCGCACGCGCTCACCAGCAGCAGGCTCACCGCCGCCACCCTCACCCCGCAACGTCCTCCGAAGTGGTCACGTCGGCGGCTGGGCCCTGAGGACGCAACGGGGTTCAGCGGCACGAGGCTGACGCTATCGCCGTACCCGCGGGGTGGGCGGCGGTGGGCGGTCTGCCAGGCTTGAGGGGTGACCGTCACCTCAGCGCGCGCGGCCTCCACGCGCTCCTCGCTCCTGGCGGCGGCCCGCGAGGTCTTCGCCGCGAGCGGCTTCGCCGAGGCCTCCATCGCCGACGTTGTCGGCCGTGCGGGAGCCTCCGTCGGCTCGCTCTACCACCACTTCGGAGGCAAGGCCGAGCTCTACCTCGCGCTGTTCGAGGAGTACCAGCACGCCCAGGAGGAGCGGGCCGCAACGGCGGTGCGCGAGGCGCGACAGCTGGGAGAGCGCGACCCACTGGCGCTGTTCCTCATCGGCGGCCGCTGCTACCTCGACGGCTGCTGGGCAGAGCGCGACCTGGCCCGGATGTTCCTCGCCGGCGGCGGGCCGCCCGGGTTCGAGATGGTGGCCCGGCGCCGCTACCGCGAGTGGACTCGGCAGAACGCGCTGCTGCTCGGCGCGCAGACCGACGACCCGTGGAGCGACGCGCTGACCCTCGTGCTGACCACGGTGATCAACGAGGCGGGGCACGAGATCTCGGTCTGCGAGGACGAGTCCGCTGCGAAGGAGCTGGCCGAGAAGGTGCTGGCCCTCATCGCGAAGATCGGCACATGAGCGGCAAGCGCCGCGGCAGGGAGACCGTGCTCGACATGGTCCGCACCCTGGCCGTCGTGTTCGCCGTCGTACTCCCGCTGTGGTTCTTCGGTCAGTCCTCGCCGAGCGACTCCAAGGACATCCGGGCCGTCGACCCGGCTCCGGCGTACGCCGCCTTCGTGCAGGACACCCGGGGCCCGGTGCCGTCGGGCACGCCCGCTGGCTGGACCTGCACCGTTCGCGTGTACGGCGACAACGGGCTGCTCAGGGTCGGGTACGTCCACGACGACCACTACCTGGAGTTCTCAGGAGCCAGGGGTACGGCGTTCCTCCCCGAGGCGACCGGGCAGGCGGCACCCACCGGGACCGTGGACGTGGGCGGGGTCGTGTGGCAGGACTACCGAACGGCCGACGGTCACCGGTCCCTGGTGCTGACCCGCGGCGACATCACCGTGCTGGTCGGTGGAGTGCGGGAGACGGCAACCGACGACGAGCTGCTGGAGCTGGCCCGCTCGGTGCGCTGAGCTACTCGTCTTCGCGGGCGGCCAGCGCCGCGTCGAGCCGGGCTTTCGCGCCGTCCAACCACTCCTGGCAGACCTTGGCGAGCTCCTCGCCGCGCTCCCACAGCTTGAGCGACTCCTCCAGCGTGGTGCCACCGGCCTCCAGGGCGCGGACCACCTCGGCGAGCTCGTCCCGGGCGGTTTCGTACGACGGGCTGGCAGGATCGGTCACGTGGCAACCCTACGGCGGGCGACGGTCGACGACGCGCAGGCGCTGACCCGTCTGCGCGGCGTGATGCATGAGGCGATGGGCGATGGGCTGTCCGCGGAGTGGGAAGCACAGTGCATCGCCGACTTCCGACGACGGCTGGCGTCGGACTCGTTCGTGGCGTTCGTCGTCGAGGAGGAGGGGGCCGTGGTGTCCTGCGGCGTCGGCTGGATCGAGGAGCACCTGCCCTCGCCGTACCAGCTCGATGCCCGTCGGGGGCACATCTCCTCCATGTCGACGGACCCGGCGTACCGCTCTCGCGGGTTCGGGCGGATGGTGATGCGCGCGCTGATGGAGTGGTTCGCGTCGTTGGAGATCCCTCGCGTGGACCTGCGTGCGACAGCCTCGGGGCAGCCGCTGTATGAGTCCGAGGGCTTTCGCGTGCTCGGCGGCGCGACGATGGCGTGGACGCGGCCGGGCGTGCGGCCCGGCATGCGCTCGTGATCGTCGACCTGCCTGCGTCCCTGCACGAGGCAGCCGTCGGGCTGTGGGAGAAGTGCGGCCTCACCCGCCCGTGGAACGACCCTCGTGCCGACCTGGCGCTGGCGCTGAGGGGGCCTTCTTCGACTGTGCTTGCTGCACTTTCACCGTCTGGCTCACTTCTCGGTACGGCGATGGTCGGCCACGACGGGCATCGCGGGTGGGTCTACTACCTCGCGGTGTCGCCGACGGCTCGCGGCGCGGGCTTGGGGCGTGAGCTCATGGCTGCGTGCGAGCAGTGGGCGGTGGCGCGCGGGGTGCCGAAGCTGATGCTCATGGTGCGGGCGTCGAACGACGCGGTGCTCGGCTTCTACGACTCGCTGGGCTACGCGGCGGAGGACACCGTCGTGCTCAGCCGCTGGCTCAACGGCGGCGGTCCGCCCTCCCCAGAAGATGCACCAGGCGCGAGGATGCCCACGTGATCGAGAGCGAGCCGGCGCCGCCGTTCCTGCTGGCCTACACGCCGACGATCGAGGACTACGAGCGGCTCCACCGACTGCGCCAGGGGCCCAGGCGGGTCTGGCTCCTGCGACTCACGCCACCCTTCGCGATCGCGGTCGGGCTGATCGCCCTGGCAACGGGAGACCCGGCGATCGGGGTGGTCCTCATCGCGTGCGGCGTCGTGCTGGCTTTCGGCGCTGCGCTCCTGTGGTGGCTCCGCACGCGACGGATCTTCGAGGCGAACCCCACTGCGCTCACCCCGCTGCACGAGGTCGTGGACGAGCAAGGGATGACCGTGACGACCGACACGGGCCTGTCCTCGACCGTGCCGTGGGCGCACTGGGGGGTCGCGCTGCTCACGTCCGACCGGATCGTGCTGCTCGCCTCCGATTCACCGCTGGCCTCGGGGGGCTGGCTGCCGCGGCGCGGGCTCGCCGAGCCGCATCGCTGGAACGAGCTGGTGCTCTTCGTCGCGGCCCGGGTCCCGGTGCACCCTCGGTCGCCCATCAAGCCATGGGTGTACCAAGGCTCCGCCTGAGCCCGCACGTCTGCCTTCCACCACAAACGCGGCGTGCTCCAGGCTGTTCTCCGCGTGGAGTGCTCGGGACGGGGCGCGTTTGTGGTGGGTCGGCCCCAAGGGGCACCCGCCCCGGTCCCCCGCCGGTGATCCCCTCGCTGGCAGGATCCGCGTATGACCTTCACCCCGCCTGAGGCGACCCGCCGGCCGATCGCGTGGATCGTGGCGCTGTTCGTGGCCCCGTTCCTGCTGCCGGTCCCGCTCCTGATGCTGGGTCTCGTGCTCCCGAGCCTCGGGCTCGTCTACGCCTCGATCGCAGCCAGCCTGCTCGCGATCCCTTGCTGGGTGGCAGCGATCGTGCTCCTCGTCCGGACCGGCTGACCACAAACTCGGCGCACGTCGGGCCGTTCCCCGCGCGTAGTGCTCGGACCGTGGCGCGTTTGTGGTGAAGCAGTCAGCCGGTAACCACGGTCAGCTCGCCCTGCGACAGGCGCACCCGGAGCTGCTCGCCGGAGGACACTGACGCGGCGTCCCGCACCACCGACCCGTCGGACGACTGCACCACCGCGTATCCGCGGTCCAGCGTCGCCTGGGGGCTCAGCGCCACGACCCGTGCCTTCGTGTGCGCGAGGTCGTTCGCCGCGTGGTCGAGTTGCGCTCCGAAGCGCCGAGATCCCCTGTCCTGCAAGGCTTTCACCGCCGTACGTCGATCCTCGACGATGCGGTGCGGGTCGGCGAAGACCGGCCTCGACAGGGCCATCTCCAAACGCCGCAGCTCACCCTCCACCAGGCCGGTGACCACGCGACGGCACCGGTCGCGGGCCTGACGGACCCTCGCGAGCTCCTCACGGACGTCCGGCACGATGCGCTTGGCCGCATCCGTCGGGGTCGACGCCCGGACGTCAGCGACGTAGTCGAGCAGCGGGGTGTCCGGCTCGTGGCCGATCGCGGAGACGACGGGGGTGCGGCAGGCGGCGACCGCGCGCAACAGAGCCTCGTCGGAGAACGGCAGCAGGTCCTCGACCGACCCGCCGCCGCGCGCGATGACGATGACGTCGACACGACCGTCGAGCGAGCGCACCGCCTCGACGCACTGCTGCACAGCGAGATGCCCCTGCACCGCAACGTTCTCCACCACGAACTGCACCGCGGGCCACCGAAGCTGGGCGTTCGTCAGCACGTCGTGCTCGGCCGCCGAGGCACGCCCCGTGATGAGCCCGATGGTGCCGGGCAGGAAGGGGAGCTTGCGCTTGCGCGAAGGGTCGAACAGGCCCTCCTGCTGCAGCAGCACCCGCAGCCGTTCGATGCGGGCGAGGAGCTCGCCCAGGCCGATCTGGCGGATCTCCGACACGGCGAGTGACAGCGAGCCGCGGGCCATCCAGAAGCTGGGCTTGCCCAGGACGACGACCCGTGCGCCGACCTCCAGCCCCTCCGCCAGGCCGCGGCTGCAGGTCGCGCTGAGCGAGACGTCGGCGACCGGGTCGCGCAGGGTGAAGAAGACGGTGTTGCCCCGGCCGCCGTTGACCTGGGTGACCTGGCCCTCGACCCAGATCGCGCCGAGCCGGTTGATCCAGTCGTTGATCTTCAGAGCGACCGTGCGAACCGGCCAGGGCGCGTCCGCCGTGGCAGGTCCGGTCACTCGGCCGCCAGCTTGGCGGCGCGGTGCTCCAGCAGCGTCATCATCGGCTGCCGAGCTTGGTGCGTCCGTTCGTACGTCAGGGTCCGCGCCACATCCTCCGAGCTCAGCGACCGCAGGCGTCCGCGGAGCGATCCGAGGGTCATCTCGTCGTACCCGGGTATGGGCTCGGGGAGCGTGCGCGGTCGGTCGAGCGGGTCCTCGACGTGCGCCACGGCATCGAGCACGGCGGCAGTCTCCTGCTCTGCGACGGGCTCCGGCGGCTTGGGTACGGCGGGCATGTCCGGCGTCTCGCCTCCGCCGAACACCTCGTTGACCACCTTCTCGCCGCGCGCGGCAAGGGCTGTGTAGTCCTCGCGGAGCTTGTAGGAGGCGCTGAACAGCGCGACGCCAAGGGCCATCGCGTGGGAGGGCAGCCTGCGGAACTCCGACAGGGCGCCGACCGCGGCGAGCAGGGGCTTGGGAACGTCAGTCACACCCGTACCCTTGCACCATGGATACCCCGACCGCCACCTCGCCCAAGCGGGTGCTTCTCGCCGCCCCCCGCGGGTACTGCGCCGGGGTCGACCGGGCCGTGGTGACGGTGGAGAAGGCCCTGGAGCTCTACGGCTCTCCCGTGTACGTCCGCAAGCAGATCGTGCACAACCTGCACGTCGTGAAGACCCTCGAGGCCAAGGGTGCGGTGTTCGTCGAGGAGACCGATGAGGTGCCTGAGGGCGCCATCGTGGTCTTCTCCGCGCACGGCGTCGCCCCGGTGGTCCACGAGGAGGCGGCGGCGCGGTCGTTGAAGACGATCGACGCCACCTGCCCGCTGGTGACCAAGGTCCACCTGGAGGCGAGACGCTTCGCCAGCCAGGACTTCGACATCGTGCTCATCGGTCACGAGGGGCACGAGGAGGTCATTGGTACGACGGGCCAGGCCCCCGCTCACATCCACCTCGTGGACGGCGCGGACGAGGCGGCGAACGTGACGGTCCGCGACCCCGAGCGGGTCGCCTACCTCAGCCAGACCACCCTGAGCGTCGATGAGACCGAGGTGACGGTGGCGGCGCTGCGCGAGAGGTTCCCGTTGCTGGAAGGACCGCCGAGCGCCGACATCTGTTACGCGACGCAGAACCGTCAGGTCGCGGTGAAGCAGATCGCCGCGCAGTCCCAGCTGGTGCTCGTCGTTGGGTCACGCAACTCGTCCAACTCGGTCCGGCTGGTCGAGGTCGCGCTCGGTGCGGGTGCCGACCGCGCGTACCTCGTGGACGATGCGAGCGAGATCGAGGACGCCTGGCTGGAGGGTGCCACCACCGTTGGTGTCACGAGCGGTGCGAGTGTCCCGGATGAGCTGGTGCAGCAAGTCCTGGCCTGGCTGGCCGCGCGCGGCTACGCCGACGTCGAGGAGGTCGTCGCGGCGCAGGAGAGCCTGCTGTTCGCCTTGCCGCCGGAGCTGCGGCGCGACCTCAAGGCTGCCGGAGCTTCCTGACCACGGCGATCGCCAGCGCCGCTCCGGTGGCGATGAACAGCACCGGAGCTCGCAGGACGAGGGCGTCGAGCAGGGCCACGCCCTCCTTGGTGACGAAGGAGCCGGCCACGGAGGTGCTGCCGAGGAAGCCGCCGATCACGGCCAGGGCGCAGTAGGTGAACGGCGGGATCATGACCGCTGCCCGCAGGTCTTCGCGGTGCACGAGCGCGGCTGCCAGCGCGCTGCCGGAGACGAAGCAGATCGCGAAGACCAGCCGCAGACCATGGCCGGTCTTGACGTCGATGGTGGCGCCGACGATCCCGAGGACCAGGGCGATGGCGACGGCTCCTGTTGCGGTCAGGCCGCGGCGGTCGGCGACCACATGGGCCGCGTCAGCCAGGTGCACGTGGTGGTGCTCGTGCTCGTCCGCGGGGGTCGTCCAGGTCACGCCCCCGACGGTACCCGCGGTGACCGGCCGAAACCCAGGGAACGAGGCAGCGTGTCCGCGTGGCGGTTCTGCAGGAGGTCAGCCGGTCTCGGGGAGTGACACAAGGTGCGGGGCGGAAACGGTGCGCACGACCTCCTCGACCGGGCACGGGTGCGCGACCTCGCCGCCCAGTCCGAGCTCGGACATCCGCCGCGCGCTGGGCAGGACAGTGCGCTCCAACGACCCGACCGTGGTGTTGAAGGCGTTGACGGCGGTGGTCAACGAGCGGCCGAGCTTGTCCACGTGGCCGCCGAACGTCGAGAGCTTGGCGAACAGCTCCTTGCCCGCTGCGAAGACCTCTTGCGCGTTGTCGGCGAGGTCGTGCTGCTGCCAGGAGTAGGCGGCCGTCCGCAGCATGGTCAGCAAGGTCATCGGTGTCGCGAGGTGCACCCGGCGCGCCATGGCGTGCTCGAACAGGTCGGGGTCGGCGTCCAGGGCCATCGACAAGATCGCCTCGGTTGGCACGAACAGCACGACGAAGTCGGGCGTCTGCGGCAACGCGGTCCAGTACTGCTTGTCGGCCAGCCGGTCGACGTGCTGGCGCAGGTGGCGGGCGTGCGCGGCCAGCCGCTCCCCGCGGTGCGCCTCGTCGTCGGACTCGGCCGCTTCCAGGAAAGCCGCCAGCGACACCTTCGCGTCCACGACCACGGTGCCGTTCCCAGGGAGCCGTACGACGAGGTCCGGCCGCAGGATCCCGTCCTGGGTGGCGATGCTCGCCTGCTCGGTGAAGTCGCAGCGGTCGAGCATCCCGGCGTGCTCGACGACCTTGCGCAGGTGCAGCTCGCCCCACCGCCCGCGAGCCTGTGGCCGTCGCAGCGCGTCCGCCAAGGCGCGGGTCTGCCGGCTCAGCTGCTCGGAGCCAGCGGCGACGGTGCTGACCTGCTCGCGCAGCTCGGCGGTGGTGGCCGCCCGGGCGAGCTCAAGCTGCTGGATCTGGCCCTCGACCCGGCCCAGCTGCTGGGTCAGCGGTTGCACGAGGGACGCAAGGGCCTGCTGCCCCCTGGCGAGGTCGGCATCGCCTGCCCGTTGCTGGGCAGCGGTGAGCTCTGCCGCGTGCAACTGGGCCCGCAGGCCCGCCGTACGAGGAAAAGACAGGGCGAAGCCAAGGGCGAGTCCGACGAGCAAGGCGAGCAGGATCTCCATGCGCCAGAGCCTGGCAGAACCCACTGACAACTAACCTTGTACGGCGTGAGCCTCTCCCTCGGCATCGTCGGCCTGCCCAACGTCGGCAAGAGCACGCTTTTCAACGCGCTGACCAAGAACGATGTGCTCGCGGCGAACTACCCGTTCGCGACGATCGAGCCGAACGTCGGGGTGGTCGGCGTGCCCGACGAGCGGCTGGCGAAGCTCGCCGAGATCTTCGGGTCGGCCAAGATCCTTCCCGCCACGGTCGACTTCGTGGACATCGCCGGGATCGTGCGGGGCGCGAGTGAGGGGCAGGGGCTGGGCAACAAGTTCCTGGCCAACATCCGCGACTGCGACGCGATCTGCCAGGTGATCCGCGCCTTCACCGACTCCGACGTCGTGCACGTCGACGGCCGGGTCGCGCCGAAGGACGACATCGAGACGATCAACACCGAGCTGATCCTCGCCGACCTGCAGACCATCGAGAAGGCGCTGCCGAGGCTGGAGAAGGAGGCGCGGGTCAAGAAGGACACCGCGCCGGTCCTCGAGGCCGTGCGCAAGGCCGAGGAGGTGCTCAACAGCGGGCAGACCGTCTTCGCTGCGGGTCTGGACCGCGAGCTGCTGCGCGAGCTGCACCTGCTCACCGCCAAGCCGTTCCTCTACGTCTTCAACCTCGACGAGGACGGCCTCCTGGACGCCTCGCTCCGAGAGTCCCTCGCGGCGCTGGTCGCTCCGGCCGAGGCTGTGTTCCTCGACGCCAAGGTCGAGTCCGAGCTCGTCGAGATGTCCGACGAGGACGCCCTGGAGATGCTGCAGTCCATGGGCCAGGACGAGTCCGGGCTGCACCAGCTGGCGCG
>JBKJSN010000206.1:0-29137 GCA_046595815.1 Mycobacteriales bacterium | reverse complement strand
CGTTCACCGATCCGGGTGGGGATGCGGCGCCGACGCCGGCGGGGAATGACGCGGATCTGGATGTGACGGCGGTGAACCTGAAGTCGTTGCCGGATGCGTTGCAGGTGTTCGTGAAGGTCGCGACGTTGGGGACGAAGCCGACGAGCACGAGCGGTGTGATCTTGAACAGCCACCGTTTCGCTACTGCGATCACCGTGGGTGGTAAGGCCATCGTCGCGACGGCGTCTGCGGACGGCCCGGCGACGGTCACCGTGGGCGGCGCGGCGAACACGGACCTGAAGGCGACGGCGAAGTTCGACACCAAGAACAGCAATGTCGTGTTCGCGTTCCCGAAGGACGGCTTGGAGAAGGTGGCCGGCAGCGCGCTCGCCGCGGGTACGGCCATCACGGGCACGACGATCACGACGACGGCGGTGCAGAAGGAGTCGAGTCAGACGCGTGCGGGTGACTCGGCGGCGGGCACGAAGCCGGAGGAGAAGACTTACGCGTACGGCGATAACAGCTGTTTCTTGCCGCCGGCTGGGGTGTTCGAGCTGGAGGCGGATCCGTCTGCGCAGTACGGCGATTCTGCTGGGGCGTTCGCGACGTTGACTGATGTCGATGGTGCGCCGGTGGCGGCGGTGACGGTGTCCGCGGCCTTGACCGGGGGTAAGGCGGTGAGTGCGGTCACCGATGAGGATGGGATCGCCGAGCTGGTGTTCCCGGTGTTGGTCCCGGCGGGGTCCAAGACGTTGACGGTGAGCTTCGCGGGTAACGCTGAGGTGGGCGCGACGTCGGCGTCGGTGCCGTTCACGGTGGCGGCGGAGAAGGTGGTCTTGAAGGCGGTCGGGGTCAAGGGCGGCGCGAAGGCGACCGTGCTTGATGACGACAAGCACCCGGTGGCCGGTCAGTTCGTGACGTTCACGGTCGGGTCGAAGAAGAAGGTCGTCAAGACCGATGCCAAGGGCGTCGCGATCGCGCTCGGCGTTGTGAGGGGCGCGTCCGTGAAGGTCGTGTTCTTGCCGGTCAAGGGCTTGTACCTCGGAACCCCCACCTACACCGTCAAGGCCCTGTAGGTGTCACGCTCCGCTCGCACGAGTGCTCTGCTCGCGAGCGGGGCGGTGGTCGTGGCGCTGGTCCTTCCGGCCGGCGCTGCGACCCCCAGTGATCCCACGAAGGACCTGCCGAGGCCGGGCTGCTCCACGCTGGCCGACCCCAAGGGCGACACCACCCCGCTGATGCCGGCCAGCGGCCTGCCCGCCTGGCCGGTGCCCAACGACCCCGACCTCGACCTCACGTCCTTGACGCTGCGCACCACAGCCACGGACCTGGTCGCCTACCTCGGCGTCGACAAGCTCGCGAAGGGCCCTGCGTCGGTCGACGGGCACCGCTTCACCCTCGACTTCACGTTCAACAAGCACGTCTTCTCGGCGGCTGCCTCGGCGTACTCCAACGGTTCTGGCGGCCTCCGTGACGGCCTGGCGAACAGTGGGCAGGTCGGGCACGTCGTACAGCTCGGGGTTGACGTCCCGTCGCTCACCGCGATCCCGCCGGTGGCGGACAAGGGCTTCAAGACGTCCGGCCTCAAGGCGACCTGGGACCTGCCCAACAACCGGCTCGTCCTGCAGCTGCCGATCGCAGACATCGTCAAGTACGGCGGGGCGCCCTTCACCGGTGAGCTCACCGCGATCAACGCCAAGACCGCGACCGACGTCTACGCGATCTCGACCCAGGCCGACAACACGAACCCTGCCAACGGTTCCGCTAGCACGGCCAAGTGGACGATCGGCAACAACGCCTGCTTCGCGCTGGCGCCGGCCCTGCTGGCCAACACCGGGGTGACCACCGCCCAGTACGGCGACGTCGCTCCCGTGGCGGTCTCGGTGAAGTCGGCCTCGGGCGAGGCCCTCGCCGGCCGCACGGTGTCCCTGCAGCTCGGCAGCTCGACCGCCACCGTCACGACGGACTCCACCGGTGTCGCCCGTGCCGGGCTGCCGGTCACCTCGACGGCCGGGCCCGCCGAGCTCAAGGCCGTCTTTGCCGGCGACGCAACGGCCGACGCGGCGACCCTCAAAGTGCCCTTCACGGTGGCGCTGGAGAAGACGATCACCACCCTCGCGGTGACCAAGCGCGGCAACGTGCGGACCGTGGCGATCACGCTCCTCGACGACGACAAGCACCCCATCGGCGCGCAGAGCCTGCTGGTCTTCGTCAACGCCAAGTCGGTCGGCACCGTGACCACCAACGCGGCGGGCAAGGCGAGTTTCACCAAGGGCAACCCGACCCAGTCCGTCAAGGTCGCCTTCATCGGTGTGAACGGGAAGTACTCCGGCAGCTCAGCCCAGGTCCGGCTCTGAGCGGTCGGCCCTACGGCCCGACCGCTGCCGCGCGGGAGCCCTAGACTTCCCTGGGTGACTGACGCTGATCTGGTCCTGGTTGTCGACTTCGGGGCGCAGTACGCGCAACTCATCGCCCGGCGCGTGCGTGAGGCCCGGGTCTACTCCGAGATCGTCCCCCACACCATCACCGCCGACGAGATCCGTGCGCGTGCGCCCAAGGCGGTCATCCTGTCCGGCGGGCCGTCCTCGGTCTACGCCGACGGGGCCCCTCAGGTGCCGGCCGGCTTCTTCGACACCGGCGTCCCGACCCTGGGCATCTGCTACGGACACCAGGCGATGGCCAAGGCGCTCGGTGGCCGTGTTGCCCAGACCGGTACGGCGGAGTACGGCCGCACCGCGCTGACCGTCACCACTCCCGGGGTGCTGTTCGAGGGGCTGCCGACCGAGCAGTCGGTCTGGATGTCGCACGGCGACGCCGTCGCGGAGGCGCCCCCGGGCTTCACCGTCACGGCCGTCACGCCGGACACCCCCGTCGCCGGTTTCGAGGACACCACGCGAGGCCTGTACGGCGTGCAGTTCCACCCGGAGGTGCTGCACAGCGAGCAGGGGCAGCGGGTGCTCGAGCGGTTCCTGTGGGAGGCCGCCGGCTGCGCCCCCACCTGGACCATGGGCAACGTGATCGAGGAGCAGGTTGCCCGGATCCGCGAGCAGGTCGGTTCAGCCGCGGTGATCTGCGGACTTTCCGGCGGCGTCGACTCAGCGGTCGCCGCTGCCTTGGTGCACCGCGCCGTCGGCGACCAGCTCACCTGCGTGTTCGTCGACCACGGTCTGCTCCGCAAGGGCGAGGCTGAGCAGGTCGAGAAGGACTTCGTCGCCTCCACCGGCGTCAAGCTGCACGTCGCCGACGCCCGAGAGCGGTTCCTCACGGCCCTGGCCGGGATCACCGACCCCGAGGACAAGCGCAAGACGATCGGGCGCGAGTTCATCCGGGTCTTCGAGGCGGCCGCGCGCGAGGTCAACGAGCACGAGCACGTGGAGTTCCTCGTGCAGGGCACGCTCTACCCCGACGTGGTGGAGTCCGGCGGCGGCGAGGGCACCGCGAACATCAAGAGCCACCACAACGTCGGAGGCCTGCCGGACGATCTGCAGTTCGCGCTCGTCGAGCCGCTGCGGACCCTGTTCAAGGACGAGGTCCGCCAGGTCGGCCTGGAGCTCGGGCTGCCCGAGGAGATCGTCTGGCGCCAGCCGTTCCCCGGTCCGGGCCTGGGCATCCGCATCATCGGCGAGGTCACCCACGACCGGCTCGAGCTGCTCCGCGAGGCCGACGCGATCGCCCGCGAGGAGCTGACCAAGGCAGGCCTGGACCGCGACATCTGGCAGTGCCCCGTCGTACTCCTTGCTGACGTGAGAAGCGTTGGCGTGCAAGGGGACGGGCGCACGTACGGGCATCCGATCGTGCTGCGGCCGGTGTCGTCCGAGGACGCCATGACGGCCGACTGGGCGCGGGTACCGTACGACGTGCTGGCCCGCATCTCGACCCGCCTCACCAATGAGGTGCGCGAGGTGAACCGGGTGGTGGTGGACGTGACGAGCAAGCCCCCCGGCACCATCGAGTGGGAGTGAGCGAACTCGCGCAGTGAGTTTCTTGCCAGGCGGCGTCAGCGGTCGGTGATCGTGCGCCAGGTGGGGTCCGGACGGCGGTCTGCCGGCCGGAGGTCACGGAGCTTGCACGTCCGGGGATCGTCGGAGCCGACAATGGTCTCCAGCCAGGACACGGCCTCGGCGAGGTCGGGTGAACCGAACTCGACCATCTCCTCGATGTCGGCCCAGTCCTTGGTGCGATCGAAGATCGCCTTGAACACCGTGAGGTCGGTCGCGCTCAGCACCGGCACGCTCCCCCGGCTCAGGGGCATGGACACGATGCGGCTGGCCACGACCTGGTGCAACAGGTGCTGCGGGAAAAACAGGTCGATCGGCGTGCGACCCCACCACAGCCGGACCTGCCCATCGCGCTCGATGGCCGCGACGCTCGCGGCGTCATGGGCCCCCCGGTGGGCAGAGCGGCCAGGACCTCGGGGGCGCGCTCCGTGGAGACGCTGATGTTGAGCTCAAGGCCCGCGGTGCCGCGCGGCTGCTCCACGTGCAGGGCCAGCGCCAGTGCGCCACCGAAGGCGTGGGGGATGTGGCCCGCGTTCAGGGCGTCGTGGAGCGCGAGCACCTTGTCGAGCAGGCCTGGCTCGTTCATCGCGCTGTGAGCTCGAGCCAGGTGCGAGTGCCCGGGGCTTGTGCTCGAAGCGGAAGCGCGTCGGCGAGCGCGAGCACGTCCTCGAGCTGTTGCTTGCGCGGCTCCCAGGCCGAGGCATAGACCACCTCGGCGCGCAGGTCTGCGGCGGCAGCCAGTCGCTCCAGCTGTCCGACACCCGGCTGGCGGTGCCCGTGGACGTACTCGCTGACCGAGGCCCGGGAAACGCCGGCGCGACGAGCGAGCTCGGAGACGCTGAGCCCGCTCAGGCACAACAGCGCGGCCACCGAGGTCGTGGGAGTGCTCATAGCCCGACTGTATGATTTCTCATACGCTGGGCAAGGCCGCAGCGCGAGGGTCAGAGGCGTTCGACGCGGTCGGCCGCCCGGTTTAGGGGGCTCTGTCCCGCTCGCGACGCAGACGTGCACGAACAGGTCCGAGCCGCCGGCGTCGGCGCCGAGTGGGAGTGAGTCAGGTGGCACAAACTGCGACCCGCGGCAGGGGTGGCAGGTGCCACCTCTGCCGCGGGTCGCGACTACTACTTATCCAGCCGGCTTAGTAGCAGGACATCAGGTAGATGAACGGATCGGTGTTGCACAACCGATACCAACGGTCGATGGCCTTGTCCACGATGTATGCAACGGTGCCGGGTGCGCCGTCGACGGTGTCCATGACGTACTGGACGTAGGGCGCCAGCATCGTGCGCACCTCCTCTTCCAACGCCTGAGCCGCGCTCAACGCGTCGTCAACCTTTTGCTGAACGATGGCGAGGACGCCCCACACGGTGCCCTCGACCTCCTCGGCCTTGCCCTCGAGCGTGTCCACGGCCTTGTCGACCTCGCCCTGGACGGTCCCGACGACGCCCACTGCGACGCCCTGCCCGTAGGCGACGATCCCCTCGGCCGTTGCGACGCCCTGGTTCACGACGACCATGATCTCGTCGACGCCCGGGAGCTTCACGATGGAGTAGACGGTGATCCGCTGGTTCACCGGGTTGAGCTCGGACGGCACGGTGACGGTCTGCGAACCGACGTTCACGACCTGGGGAAGGGTCTGCCCCGGCACGGTGACCGCTGGCGTGCCGACGTAGCCACACGGCTGCAGCGGGACACAGACGGGTGCCGGCACGGTCTGGGCGGGCACGGTGACTGGTCCGACAGTCGTCGGGGAGGTTACGGCGGGCGTGGTGACGCTCTTACCAGCGACCGCCCCGGGGACCGACACCGCGCCGATCGGCACCGTGGTCACGGGGTAGGAGCTCGGCGGTGCGGACTCACCCGTGCAGACGTAGACGCCGGCGCCTCCGCACGTGCTGGGCAGGGTGTCGGCGTAAGCGCTGGGCGCGCTCAGGGCGCCGAGAATGGGAATGACGCCTGCAAGCACGGAGATCGTGGCAAGGCGACGTTGTAGCTGGGTCAACGTGACTCCTCGTGGAAGGTTCTGCTTCGCCCCTGTTTGGGGTGGATTGTCCGAACCTAATGTGACTGAGGACACGCCGTCTATGATCTTCGGCGAAGCCGGTTGAGCCGAGTCAGAGGCGCTCGACGCGGTCGGCCTGTGCTCCGCGGTCGCTCTGGCGCACCTTGAACCGCACCCGCTCGCCCGGCAGAAGCGGCTCTGCGCCGCTCACGACGGAGACGTGCACGAACAGGTCCGAGCCGCCGGCGTCGGGGGTGATGAAGCCGAAGCCCTTGTCGGCGTCGTACCGGGCGACCACGCCCTCGCCGGCCCGAGCCGGAGCACCGCCGGTGTCGCGAACCGCGCCAGGTCGTGAGGCTGCGGGTCGGGCGGGTGCCGACGCGGCGCCGCGCACCTTGCGTACGTCGCGGGCCTGGGGCCCCTTGTCGCCCTGGACGCTGTCGAAGGCCACCCGCTCGCCCTCGGCGAGGGTCACCCCCTGGGGGAGGGAGCGGACATGGACGAAGACGTCGTCCCCACCCGCATCGGGGGTGATGAACCCGAAGCCCTTGCCCTCGTCGTACCAGGACACCGTGCCGTCGGCGCCGTCGGCGACAACGGGCTTGGCCACGTCGGCGCCCAGCGGGATCACGTTGGCGGCCTGCGGCCCGCGCTCACCCTCCCCGATCAGGAAGGCCACCCGCTGGCCCGCGATCAGCACCCCGCCGGTCACGATGGCGGAGCTGTGCACGAAGACCTCGGCGCCACCGCCGTCCGGGAGGGCGAAGCCGTAACCCTTGCCTGGCTCGTACCACGACATGGTCCCGAGCATGCCCACGGTCGCGGTCGGCGAGGACTCGCCAGTGACGCGCACCTGGGTCGCCTGCGGACCGCGGTCACCCTCGCCGAGGTGGTAGTCGACGGCCTGGCCCTCGCGGAGCAACCGCGGCTCGCCGACGATCTCGGAGGCATGCACGAACAGGTCGGCGCTGCCGTCCTCGGGCGCGAGGAAGCCGAAGCCTCGCTCGGGGTCGAACCAGCGGACGGTCCCTTGCGGCACAGCAAACTCCAAGTCAGGAAGGGCGGGTACTTCATCCATTCTCGCCGACGGCTGCGTCGGCGAGAAAGGGCGCCGAGTGCGCTGACTCCCGGGACAGCCAAGGAGGGTGTCGGCCCCCCGACACAAAATCGATGACAGACGCCCCGCGGCGACCTACCGTCTAGGGGTACACGGAGAGGAGGTGGTTCCCGACTTGAGTACCAATGGGACACGTGAGGTGGCTGTCCGCTAGCCGCCAGACCGCTCGCCGGTCCGGCGCGCGGGCACTACAGGACATCCACCCGAATCCCCAGGCACCGGCCCTCGTCCCGCCGGTCCTCGCCCCCGGTCCGCCGGGCGCGCAGGAAGCGCCTGGGGGTTCGTCCTGCCCAGGGTCAGCGCTTGGGCGGGTCCTCGGGGCCGAGGGGGCGGCCCTTGCAGGGCGCGCCGCCGCACACGTCGACCACCACGCCGTACGGGCGCAGGAACAGGCCCTTCTGCACCCGGGCGAGGTACGTCGCCCGCGGGTCCTCGTGCGGGTCGTGGCCGGCGAGCCCGGGCCCCTCGGGGGGTGGCAGGTTGCTCAGCGGCGGGCGGTCGGTGCCGCTGTCCCAGTAGACCAGGGCGCTCCCACCCCATGAGCCGCGGAAGCGGGGCAGGCCCCAGCCGGGCTGCACGCCCCAGTGCCGTCCGGCTGCGAGGAACCCGACGTTGGTGCGCGCCCCGATCGTGCGGGCCATCACCTCGGCGGAGTAGTTGCTCACCTGGTGGTCGCCGAAGGCGACGTCCAGCAGCACGGTGTGGGAGGGCGTGCGGGGCAAGGGGTTGCGCGTGATGTGGGCGGCGTAGCCGTTGGCCTCCCCCCGGTCCCACAGCGGCTGGATGAGGCCGAAGACCAGCTCGCGGTCGACCTCGCTGGGGTACGACGCGTTGAGCAGCGACTCGTAACCCGCGAAGTCCACCGAGCGGTCGAGCAAGGTCGAGTAGTTCATGCCGGGCACTCCGAGGACGCCGCGGGTGATGTCCTGCGCCACCGCCATCAGCGCGCCGCCGATGATGCCGCCCTGGCTGTTGCCGTCGTAGTAGACCGTGCCGGGTTGGTGCAACGCCCGGCCGCCCGACTGGAACGCCGGATTCGAGGCAAACCCTCTGGGGTCCTTGAGGAGTCGGGCCAGGAACAGCTGAGCGAGCATGCCCTGCTGCACCCGGTCCGGCAGCGTCGGGAACAGGCTCATGTCGGCGAGCATCGTCGCGACGTTGGGTACATCGCCCGTGGCCATGCCGTACCAGTCCGTGGCGCAGAACAGGATGTTGTTCTCCTGGCCCATCTTCTGCACGTTGCCGGCTCCGACCTCGCCCTGACCACCGAGCAGCCCGTGTCCGTAGATCGACCCGCGCGCCGGCCGTGCCGGGCTTGCCGAGCGAGGGATGTCGCAGGTGAAGGTCGCGGTGAAGTCGCCGTTGCGGTCGGGCAGCTCGTCCCCCGGCAGGTAGAGGAACCGGGTCCCCGGCAGGCCTGGGTCGGTGCCGAGCACCGGCTCCTTGCCGTTCACGCGCGTCGTCAGGTAGTTCGGCACCGTGAAGGTCCCGGTAACCCGCCGTGACACCCGCTCGCTGTAGGCGTCCTTCGTGCCGGTCACTGCGAAAGTAGGGGCCTTGCCGCCGAGTGAGGCGAACGCGTCGTCCCTGATGTGCAGCATCCGCTCGGTGTTGCCGCGCGTGCTCGCGATCGTGAACGTCCACGCCAGGTACAGCTCGTTGACGCGGATCCCCTTGCGCATCAGCGGTCCGAACACCGGATCGCTGCTGCTCGCCGCGCTGCGCTGCGCCGCGAAGGCCGCCCCGGCTGGGATGGTCTTGCCGGCCTTGTCGCGCAGATTGCGCAGCGCCACGACGTACCGGTGCCCCTCGCGGAAGTTGACCGCCGGACGCACGATGAGCAGCGGCTGCTCACCGTCGGTGGGGTTGGCGTCGAGGTCGGCGGTGTAGGGCCACCGCTCGCCCGTGGCGGCGTCGAGGAGTACGACGGGTGCGTCGGCCCGCAGCGACGCGCCAGGGTCTGCCTGCGTCGCGATCCCGGTGCGGCGCAGGTCGAGCCCCGCGACGCTGGTCATGACGGGGGTGCCGACCGACCAGCCGTCGTTGCGGTTCAGCTCGGTCGGGTCCATCGGCTTGTTCGCGACGTTGCGCGGCATCTGTAGCGGGCTCAGGCTCAGTCGCCGCCCCGTCGCGGTGGTCGGATCGGCCACTGTCCAGCGGTCGCTCGGGAAGGGCAGCAGGCAGGCCGCGTGGTCGAGGGGGTCGCACAGGCCGGCCTGCTCGAGCACGGTGTCCCCGGCACCCCGCACGGCGTTCCTCGGGCCGACAAGGGGGCTCTCGGCCCGCTGGACCGCCGTACCGGCCTCGGAGACCAGGCACAGCGCGGCGTCAGGGTCCGGAACGAGGCAGTCAGCTGGCTCGGCCAGGGCGAGCGCGGGCAGCGTCGCGGCGCACAGCGCGGCGGCGACGAGGGCAGTGCGGATGCGGGACAAGGCAGACCTCCGTGTTGCCTGTCTGTTTCGACCCGGGCACCGTCTGGTCCTGCCGGCTCGACGACTCGCTAGGAAACGTAGGCCTGGACGCCGGTGTGCAGGGCCTTGAGCCCTGCCTTCGCGTCAGCGAACAGCATCGCCGTCTTGGGGTCGGTGTAGAGCTCGTTGTCGATCCCGGCGTACCCGGAGGCCATGGAGCGCTTGATGACGATGATGCTGCGGGCCTTGTCGACGTCGAGGATCGGCATGCCCGACACCGGGTTGCCGGGGCGGCGGGCGGCCGGGTTGGTCACGTCGTTGGCGCCGACGACCAGGACCACGTCGGTGCGGGGGAACTCGGGGTTGACCTCCTCGAGGTCCTTGAGCTGCGTGTAGGGCACGTTGGCCTCGGCGAGCAGCACGTTCATGTGCCCCGGCATGCGCCCGGCCACCGGGTGGATGCCGTAGCTCACGTCGACCCCGTGCGCCTCCAACGCCTGGCACAGCTCGACGAGCTCGTGCTGTGCCTGGGCCGCAGCAAGCCCATACCCGGGTACGACGACGACGCTGCGGGCGTAGGCCAGCTGCAACGCGGCATCGTCCACGGACGTGGAGCGGACCGAGCCGCCGGCCCCCTCGATGGCGGAGGTCGCCGTGTCGCCGACCCCGAAGCCGCCCTTCATGATTCCCAGGACGGAGCGGTTCATGGCCTCAGCCATGAGCAGGGTCAGGATCGTGCCGGCCGCGCCGACCAGAGCCCCAGCCACGATCAGCGGCGTGCTGTCGAGCACGAAGCCGGCCATCGCGACCGCCGTACCCGTGAAGGCGTTCAGCAGTGAGATGACCACCGGCATGTCGGCGCCGCCGATGGGGAGCGTGATGAGCACCCCGAGGCCCAGCGCTGCGGCCGCCACCACGAGCAGCAGCGGGACACCCCCCGTGCCGGCCGTGACCAGGCCGCCGCCTCCCAGCGCCACCACCGCGAGGAGCACCGACAGCACCCGGTTGCCGGGGAACAGGATCGGGCTGCCCGAGACCTTGCCCGCCAGCTTCCCGGCGGCGATCAGCGAGCCGGAGAAGGTGATCGCGCCGATGAGCACGTCGAGCACGGTCGGGATCGTGGTCCGCAGCGGCGCGTGCGCGAGCGGGTGCGGCAGCCCGTCCCCGATGGCGATGAGCGCGGCCGCTCCACCGCCGACGGCGTTGAACAGGCTGACCAACTGCGGCATGTCGGTCATCTGCACGCGCTGAGCGCTCAGCAGCCCAGCGGCACCACCGACGACCAGCCCGGCGGCCAGGACCAGCGCTCCGGTGCCGGTGATGACGTCGTCGTGCACCAGCACTGCGACGGTCAGCGCGATCGCGACCGTCATGCCGGCCCCGCTGAGCCGGTTGCCGCGGCGGGCGCTGGCAGGGGAGTTCATCAGGTGCAGGCCGAGCACGAAGCTCACGGCGGCGGCGAGGTAGACCAGCGCGACGGTGCTGTCGAAGCCGCTCACGGCTGGTCCTCCCGAGGTGCGCGCCGGGCGTGGAACATCTCGAGCATGCGGTCGGTGACGACGTACCCGCCCACGACGTTCATCGCGGCGAAGGCCGCGGCCACGAAGACGACGACGTAGCCGGCGGTGGTGCGCGTCGAAGCGGCCAGCAGCATGACCCCGATCACCACGACGCCGTGGATGGCGTTGGCGCCCGACATCAGCGGGGTGTGCAAGGTGGCGGGCACCTTGCTGATGACCTCGAAGCCGACGAGCAGCCCGAGGACGAAGACGGTGATCGCCACGATCAGGGCGGAGGTCATCGGCTCGCCTTCTTGGTCTTGGGGAGGCTTTCGAGGACGTGGGGGTGGACGACCTCGCCCTCGTGGGTGATGAGGACGCCGGCGAGCATCGCGTCGGACAGGTCCAGCGTCAGCCGGCCCTCCGGCAGCAGTGCCGTGAGCAGGGCACACACGTTGCGGGAGAAGGCGGTGGACGCCGCCCGTGCGGCCCGCGACGGCAGGTTGCCCGCGCCGATGACCGTCACCCCGTGCTTGGTGGTCACCGTCTCGTCGGGGACCGAGCCGGCGACGTTCCCGCCGAGGGCGCTCGCGGCAAGGTCGACCACGACCGACCCCGGCTTGAGGGCCTTCAGCGCAGCATCGTCGACCAGCAGCGGCGGGCGGCGGCCCGGGACCTGCGCGGTCGTGATGATGACGTCGAACCTCCCGATCGCCTGCGCGACGGCCTCCTGCTGCGCGCGCTTCTCCTCGGCGCTGAGCTCGCGCGCGTACCCGCCCGCGCCGCCCGCCGCCACCGCACCGAGATCCAGGAACGCCGCCCCCGTGGAGAGCACGTCGCCCTTGGCTGCCTCGCGGACGTCCGACCCGGTGACGACCGCACCCAGTCGGCGCGCGGTCGCCAGCGCCTGCAGGCCCGCGACGCCCGCGCCCAGGACGAGCACCGCGGCCGGACGCGTCGTGCCCGCCGCCGTCGTGAGCATGGGGAAGAACCCGTCGTACGCCGAGGCGGCGACGAGCACGGCTTGGTACCCCGCGACGTTGGCCTGCGAGCTCAGCACATCCATCGACTGGGCCCGGCTCAGCGTCCGGGGCAGGTGGTCCAGGCTCAGCGCGGTCACCTTGGCGTCGGCCAGCGCGCGGACGAGGTCGGGCTGGTTGAGCGGGTCGAGCAGCCCGACCACGACCTGGCCCGGAGCCAGGCCAGCGACATCCTTCAGGGCCGGCCGCCCGACGTACAGCGTCAGCGCCGCCAGCTTGCGCAGCGCCGCGGCTGTGACGACCTCGGCACCGGCCTCGCGGTAGGCAGCATCGGTGAACAGTGCCTGCTCGCCGGCGCCCTTCTCGACGGCGACCCGCACGCCCAGGGCGCGCAGCCGACCGACGCCGTCAGGGCTGAGGGCGACCCGTCTCTCGCCGGGGCCGCGTTCGCGGACCACCCCGACGACCAGCTCCTGTTGCGGCAACGCTCACGCTCCCTGGCTCTCGGCCTGTGCTCGGGCACAGCCTGGCACGGTCGGGGCGTGTCGTCCGGTCTATCGGCGCGCGGCGAGCTCGCGGACGATGCCGAGGTCCTTGGTGATGGCCCCGTCGATGCCCAGCGCCCGGGCCCGCGTGAGCGAGACCGCGTCGTCCACCGGCCAGCTCAGCACCCGCACTCCTCGCTCGTGGAGCTCCTCGACGAGCGAGGGCGTGAGCATCGTCAGGTGCAGCGAGACGCCGTACGGCGGGGGGTTGGTGCGCAGGTACCGCCTGAGCCGAGCGATCTCGGTGCGGCCGCGGGCGGACAGCAGGACCTTCGCCCATGGCTGGTCGCTGAAGGCGAGCACCGACGGCCACCAGCGGGCGCACACCAGTAACGGGTGCTCGACCGACCGCTCCTGCAGGTGAAGCAGGGTCTGGGGCCCGACCCGGCCGACGCCCTTGAGGTCGAGCATGACCGTCTGCCCGGCGGGGAGGGCGTCGAGGAGCTCATCGAGCAGCAGCCGCTCGAAATCGGCTGGGTAGACCTTCCAGGAGTCCCACAGCCAGGGCAGCGGGCCGAGGGCCTTCTGGTGCCGCACCTCGAGCCGCCCTCGGTGCAGGTGGACGTCCGCCTCGATGATGTCGGCGCCGAGCGTCGCGGCTTCGTGCAGGACGTCGAGGTCGTTGCCGGCCCGGTGGGCGACCGCCAGCACGTCAGCTCGCCACGGCGTCGGGGACCTGTACGTCGTCGTGCGACGACGATCGGGGGAGGGGCAGCCGCGCGAGCTGCTGGGAGGCAATGCGGGCGCCGGCCCGCTCGTACCAGACGGCGATGCCCAGACCGAGCAGGGCCAGCGCTGCCCCGGCGATGCCGTCGACGAGGTAGTGGTTCGCGGTGAAGACCACCGCGAGCGCCATGAGCACGGGCATCAGACGACCGACCCAGCGGACCAGCACGCTCCCGGCGGCCGTGGCCACCATGATCCCGACGAGCAGGTCCCACCCGACGTGCAGGCTCGGCATCGCGGCGTACGGGTTGACGAAGGCGGGTGGCTGCAGCACCCGGTAGGCCTCCGAGCGCTCGGTCACGGTGTCGATGTAGCCGAGTGCGGTCAGCCGTGGCGGGGCGAGCGGGTAGGCGGCGAAGATGAACAGGCCGAGGAAGCCGGAGACGAACATCGCGTTGCGCAGCCGCAGGAAGTGCTGGCGGTGCCGCACGGCGAGCCAGATCATCACGGTCACGATGACCGGCCAGTGTCCCCAGATGTAGACCCAGTTCGCCGCGTCGGTCAGCCACTCGCGGCTGGTGGCGAACTCCTGCAGCCGGCGCTCCTGGTCAAGGCCGATGCGGGCCTCGAAGGCCAACACATCGTGTGCGTGGTCCAGCGCCACGCTCGGTTTCGCAGCGGTCAGCCCGCGCACCCGGAAGTAGATGAAGATGCCCAGCACCACGGCACCGACTTGGCGCAGCACCCACAGGGCGTTCCGCGACAGGTGCTTCGGCATCGGTCACCCCCTGCGGCGTGCATAGCAGCCACCACCGAGAGTGCACGCTTTTGGGGCTGGAGCAAAGCCCCCGATCGGTTACGCGACAGCGGCAGGTACGCAAGCAGGTAGAGCAGCAGGTACGGCGAGGCGAGCGCGGCGGGCGATGAGCAGGCTTCCGCCGCCGAGGAGCAGCGCGGGGAGCCACGCCACGCTGGTCATGAGCGTGACAGCGCCCAGCGCCGCCTGCCAGGGGAGTCCGAGGCCCATGAGGGCCATGATCAGCGCACCGTCACGGGGGCTCGCGCCGTTCGGGCCGGGCACCACGCCGGCGACCTGGCTCGCGCCGAACGCAGCGAGCAGCGCCAGCGGTGACAGCACGTGACCGGTCGCGGCCACGGTGCCGAACAGCAGCGCGCCGATGGTGAGCTGGTAGCCGAGGGAGAGCGCGACGCCGCGGGCGACGCGGGACGGGTGCGGCAGTTCGCGGCGCGGCACCAGGTGTGGCTTGTAACGGTGCAGCAGCAGCCCGGCGACGATGGCAGCGAGGGCGAGGACGACGGCGACGACGAGGATCCGCGTCGGCATGGCGGCACCGGCGACAGCGATGAAGACCGCCAGGCCGATCGCGCCGATGAGCCGGTCGAGCCCGACCTCGGCAAGGGCGGTCGGGACGTGCATGCCGACGCCGGACAGGCGCTTGGTGCGCCAGGCGTCCGCGCCGACGTGACCGGGTGTGAGCAGGCCGAACAGCTCGGACTCGGCGTACGCGCGCAGGTGCCAACGGCGGGTCTGGCCGCTCTCGGAGATCGCGTGCCAGCGCAGCGGGCACAGGACGTACTTGCCGATGATCCAGGGAGCCAGACCTACCAGCAGGGGCCAGATCGTCACGTGCGGCAGCGAGGGGAGCGTCACGGCCGGGACGATCAGAGCCAGGACTACGGCGGCGATCCGGACCCCGCGGTGTTCTGACAGTCCACGCAGGCGAGCGAGCACAGGATTCCTTCCGAGGCCGATGACCTCGTTTCGACGGCTCCGCAAAATTCCTTGAGGGCCGGTGTCCGCTATGGGGGGTAGTGCCCCAAAGGTCGTAGGACGAATGCCGACGCGTCCCGACCCGGGGTCTTTGGCCTGTGACCCCAGTCTACCCGCGGTGAGGCCTACCGAACCGTCAGCGACTTCAGCAACACCTTGAACACCAGGTCATCTCGGCGAGGAAGGCCATAACGCTCGATGCCGTACGGGAAGGGTCGGGTCTCGCCGGTGGGGGCGTAACCGCGCCGGGCGTAGTAGGCGAGGAGCTCGGCACGCTTCGACAGCACCGTCATCTCCACGGCCTGCAGCCCCAGGTCGCGAGCCCGCTGTTCGGCGGCGGCCAACAGCGCTGAGCCCACGTCCGATCCCTGTCGCCCAGGGCGCACAGCGAAGGTCCCGAAGTAGCCGATCTGCTCACGCACGGTGAGCGCGCAGCAGCCGATCAGCTCCTCCTGTTCGACGGCCACGATCAGGTCGGGCAGCAGGGTGCCGATGTCCTCCGCGTCGGTCCGGCCGCCGTCGAGCAGGTCGGCCTCCGTCGTCCAGCCGGCGCGACTGGACTCGCCGCGGTACGCCGAGGTGACCAGGTCGACCAGCGCACCGACCTCGCCCGACCGGGCCTCGCGAAGCAACACACGTCCAGCCAAGCACGCCAGGTCGGCAACGCAGCGACGCCCCCGGCGTCGTGCCGGGGGCGTCGCTGGTGGAGAACGGGTGCAGTCGCGGTCAGATGCAGCCCGCGAGCGGCAGCTTCTTGGTGCCGGACGCGTCGTCCCACGGCTCGAGGAGGGCGACGAACGTGCCCTGGACGTTCGCCTGGAGACCACCGACGAGCCCGGTCGCCTTCGCGCCTGCGGCGCCGGCGATGTCCGCCAAGGACGCGCTGAGTGTGACGGTGTTCTTGGCGGTGTCCTTGGTGACCGTGACGAGCTTCTCCGTGCCGGACACGTAGGTGCCGTCGACGGTGATGCCGGCCAGGGCGAAGACCGCGTCCATGGCGGGCTGCGACAGTGACGAGGTGCCGAACAGCTCGACGGCCTTGCCGCCGAGGGTGAAGCCCCCGGCGTACTGGATGCCCTCGGCGTAGGTCGGCTGGCCGACCTTGCCCATGGTGATCGTGAGGCTGAACATCTTGTTGGCGACGGACTGCTTCACGCCGAGGATGTCGAGCGCGGGGTCCTCACCCTCGCCGATGTCAGCGGCAGCGTCGTCCTTGGCCGGGTCGGTGAAGGACGGGCAGGCGGGGATCGCAGGCTTCTTGGGCCGCGCGGCGGCGGTGGCCGGAAGAGCGGCCGCAGTCAGGACCGCGAGGATGGCGACAGGGACGAGAGCTCGGCGCATGTGGAACCCCTTGCTGGAAGATGGGCGATCCAGAGGGTTTCGGTGTCCGAGCGCGATCTCCTGCTCAGGCGCGCCGGCGGGCCCGTGGGACGCGTGTGCGGGCGACCACCGAGGCCAAGGCGTCGGTGAGGGTGGGTCGGAACCGCTCGGCGTCGAGCACGAGGGCCGCGTGACGACCGGGGAAGGCGAAGACCTGCGCCCCCGGGATGCACTCGGCGAGCCGGCGCTGCCTGTCCGCAGGTATGGCGTGGTCGCGCTCGGTGACCACGACTGATGTCGGGACGTCGATCTCTGCGACCCAGCCGGCGGAGTTGAAGCGGCCGAGCTCGGCGAGCACCTCGGGCATCGACCAGGCACTGGTGCTGCGGAACTCCTCCTTGCCCCAGCTGGTCTCCGCGGGGTTCAGGGAAGGCAGCTCGGGGACCGTGGCGGCGTACCGCTCGACCCGGCCGCGGGCGTACGGCGAGAGCGGGACCATCGCGGCCGACAGCAACGGGAAGAAGATCCGCTCCCTGCGCGCGCAGCGGAAGTTGCGCGTCGTGGCGCACAGGACCAGGCCTTCGACCCGCGAGGGGTGCCGACGCCAGACGAGCTGGGCCACGAGCCCGCCCATGGAGTACCCAACCGGGATGCACCGGTCGACCCCGAGCGCGTCGAGGACCGCCACCACGTCGTCGGCGCAGTCCTCAAGCCGGAAGCGCTTGGAGCGGATGCCACGCCCGTGCCAGCGCTGGTCGAAGGTGATCACGCGGTACCGCGCGGACAAGTCAGCTAGCACCGGGTACCACGACAGCGTTCCGGTGGTCACCAGCGCGTGCAGTAGCACCACCACAGGGGCGTCCGGGGTCGGGCCCGGGATGTCGGTGACGTAGGTGCGACCGCGGCCCGGGAGTTCGACGTACCCGCCCTCGGGGAGCGCGGCCACCTGAGGCACCCGGATGACGCGGCGCAGTCCTGCACCGGCCACTGACGAGACCATCGTCACGGGTTGTCCTCCTGTCGCAGCAGGCTCACCTCATAGTGAGACCTGCATCACGCACGGTACAGAGGTCAGTGGGCAATAAGGCCGTCACTGGGACAGGCGTGTCGCGCCGTCCGCTAAGCGCGCTTCGCGAGATTGCGGGCGAAACCACGCACCGTGGCGCCCAGGAAGGCGCGGAGCAGCGGCCCCGTCCCAGGGACAATCGGCTCGAACGTCGAACGCCAGACAATGTGGGTGCCACCCGTCGCCGTGGGGGTGAGCTCCACCGTGGAGCGGTAGTCCCGGTAGGGCGCCGGAGAGTCCACGACGTAGGACAGCCGACGCGGGGCCTGGTGCTCAGTGATCCGCTCCAGGCTTATGAGCGGTCCGATCCCCAACCGGCGCACCGCCCCCACGCCGCCCTCGGGGTCGCCCGGCACCTGCCAGCGCGACCGCGGGACCATCAGCCCGGCCCACTCCTGCCAGCGGTCCCCGGCGGCGACGAGGGCAAACACGCGCTCTGGCGGGGCGGCCGTCAGGGCGTCGGCGAGGATCTCCACGCTCCGGACCGTATCGATGCCAGGTCTGACAGGCAGGATTCGGTTCGCCCGCGGCGAACCTTGACGGTGTAGGCCCTGCACCCGGGGCTGTTCATGGCCCCCCGGAAGGACCTCCCGTGCGCCGTCTTGCGCGTCTGCTCCCGCTGCTCGCCGTACCCGCCCTCGCCGTGCCGCTGGCCGTCACGTCCGACGCGACTCCTGCGGCGCGCTACGCGACCTACGAGATGGGCACCAAGACGGGGGAGCCCACTCTCGGCTTCGTCCCGAAGGCCGGCGCGGTGATGTTCCAGTCCGGGCTGAGCACCCAGCGGGTGACCTTCGACGCCAAGGGGCGGATGACGAAGAAGGAGGTCGCGCACGACCTGACCTCCCAGGAGACGTTCGACCCGATCGTGTTCACCGATCAGAAGACCGGACGCACGTTCGTCTCCCAGCTCTACCTCGCCTGCAGCGCCATGGCGTTCAGCGACGACGCGGGTGCCAACTGGACGCCGTCGGAGGGCTGTGGTCCGGGCTCGCTCGTCGACCACCAGACGGTCGGTGGCGGCCCCTACCGCACCGAGCTCAAGCCGCCTACGGCCGGCCTCACGGGGTACCCGAACGCGGTCTACTACTGCGCGCAGAACGGCTACTCCGGCTTCTGCTCCCGTAGCGACGACGGCGGCCTGACCTTCGGCCCCGGCGTTCCGGCGTACAACTCCCCTGCACAGGCGAGCCAGGCCGACCCGTACGGCGGCGCCTGCTCGGCCGTGCATGGCCACATCCGGGTCGCGCCGGACGGCGTGGTCTACCTGCCCATCAAGGGCTGTGGTGGCACCCCGACCGCGGGCAACCTCACCAACTCGGAGTTCTTCGGCGGCACCCCGGCGGTGTCGGTGAGCGAGGACAACGGCCTGACCTGGTCGGTCCGCAAGGTGCCGGGCGGCCACAACCAGGACGAGTCCGACCCGTCGGTGGCCTTCGACAAGAACAGCGTCGCCTACCTCGGCTGGCAGGACGGCTCGAACCCGTCGGAGACGACCTACGGCACGACGAGCGCCGCGAAGATCGCCGTCTCCAAGGACCACGGCAAGACCTGGAGCAAGCCGTACGACGTGTCGCGCGCCCTGGGCCTGAAGAACGTCATGCTCCCCGAGGTCATCGCCGGGGACCCGGGCCGCGCGGCCTTCGCCTTCCTCGGCACCAAGGGGGTCGGCGACGACCAGCACAACGGCTTCAAGGGCGCGTGGAGCCTCTACATCGCGACCACGGTCGACGGCGGCAAGAGCTGGCAGACCGTGAACGCCACGCCGGGCAACGTCCTGCAGCGTGGCTGCATCTCGCTGCAGGGCACGTCGAACAAGACGATCCTCGACACCGAGATCTGCGACCAGCGGAACCTGCTGGACTTCAACGACATCACCCTCGACGCCCAGGGCCGGGTGCTCGTGGCCCTGTCGGACGGTTGCATCGCCGGGTGCAACGGCGACCCGGCGAGCGGGAGCAAGGGCGCCGCCGGACTGTTGGTGCGCCAGACGGCCGGGCCGCTGCTCTACGTCAAGGGCCGCTACTAGACCGCCGTCACCCGAGCCGCCGCTCGCCGCGGGAGCCGCTAGGGCTCAGGCGGGCGGCGCCACTCGAGCATGAGCAGGGTCGCGTCGTCCGTCAGCTGCCCCTGGTGGTGGGCGAGGAGTTCACGGACCGCGCGCCGCATCGTCTCCGGCGCGGACAGGCCACCGGCGAGCTGGGTACGGATGAGATCGGTCAGACGGTCGACGCCGAAGAAGTCTCCGTCCGGGGACCGCGCTTCCACCACTCCGTCGGTGTACAGCAGGACGATGTCGCCCGGCTCCAATTGCTCTCGGCCGACGACGTGGTCGCATTCTCCGACGAGCTCTCCTAGGCCCAGCGGGGGGCGTGGCTCGGCTTCCAGTGCCTTGATGGCCTTGCCCCCCCGGAGCAGCAAAGGGGCGGGGTGGCCGGCGTTGGCCCACTGCAACAGCCCGGTGTCGGTGTCGAGGTCGGCCAGGATGCACGTGGTGAACAGCTCTCCGCCCAGCCCGGTGACCAGCGCCTCGTCGATGCTCGTCATCACGTCGACCAGCCCCAGCCCTGAGCGGCGTGCGCTCCGGTAGGCCGCCACGGTGAAGACGGCGCACTGGGCGCTGAGCAACCCGTGCCCCATGCCGTCGAAGATCGCCACCTGGGTGCGACCCGGGTCGACGGCGTAGTCGATCGCGTCCCCGGCCACCTCGTAGCAGGGCTCGAGCGCGGCGGACACCGTGACGTCCCTGCTCGTGTAGCTCAGGGGCGGCAGGATCGAGTAGTGCAGTTCGGAGGCGACGCCGAGATGGTCCCGGCGTCGCAGCCGCACGATGGTGTCGCCGTACGGCGTCTTGGCGACCAGCAGAGCCGCCGCTGCCGCGGCGAGCCGCTGAAGCGACGACAGAAGGCTCGGCTCGAGGGGGACCGCCGCGCTCACGCTCAGCACGCCCAGCCGCTGGTTTCCACTCACCAGCGGGAGCCAGACCCGGGTCATGCCGTTCTCGACCTGCTCCTGCGGCTGCAAGGTCTGATAGGCCCGTCCGGCCAGTGTCGCGTCGACCTCCAACGCAGTCAGCGGCTCATCGGGAACAGGCGTCTCGGGAGGAAGCAGTGGCTGGAGCACTTGTTGCTGCAGGTCGGCCACGTACGCCGTTGCCGTGAGCACACCGATCTCCCGGCCGCAGGTGTCGATGAGGTGGGCCAGCTCGTGCGGTGCCGCGAGCTCAGCGCGGGCTGCCAGGACGTCGAGAGCCCTCAGGGTGGCGGTGGGAACGCCGTCGGCGAGGGTCACCCCGGCACTCTAGGCATGCTCGGCGCGGCCCGAAGTGCCGAACGCGATCGTCGAGACGTGCCGGTCACCACTAGCCTTGCGGCGTGCACCAGGTAGCGGTCATCTCAGGCGGGCTCAGCCATGAGCGCGACGTCTCCGTGCGCTCAGGTCGGCGCTTGGCCGAGCAGCTCGTCAAGGCAGGCCTGGACGTCGACCACTGGGACGTCGATGAGCGCTTCGTCGCCCTGCTGGGTTCGGCCGACTCGGTCCGCGAAGCGAGCGTCGCGTTCGTCGCGCTGCACGGCGGTTCCGGCGAGAACGGCACGGTGCAGTCGCTGCTCGAACTCTCCGGACTGCCCTATGTCGGCTCGACCGCCGGTGCCTGCCGCGCGGCGTACGACAAGGCCATCGCCAAGACCCGCATGGTCGAGGCGGGCATCGCGACGCCGCGCTGGGTGACGATGCCAAGCACGATCTTCCGCGAGGTCGGGCCGGAGAACCTCTACCACCTGGTCGACTCCGTCATCGGCCTGCCGCTGGTCGTCAAGCCCGTCACCGGCGGC
This sequence comes from Mycobacteriales bacterium, assembly GCA_046595815.1. Lineage (GTDB taxonomy): Bacteria > Actinomycetota > Actinomycetes > Mycobacteriales > SCTD01 > RYN-111. Next base: position 7,929 of record JBKJSN010000206.1, on the reverse strand, counting down.
TCGGCCCTGGGCGTGTCGATCGTCCGCGACGAGAAGGAGCTCCCCGGGGCCCTGGTGCAGGCCTACGCCTACGCCTCCGACGTGCTGCTCGAGGCCTTCGTGGACGGCCTGGAGGTGACCGTGCCGGTACTCGACCTCGGTGGTGGGCCGCGCGCCCTGGCCCCCATGCTCATCGAGGTCCCCGACGGTCGCCCCTACGACTACCAGGCGAGGTACGACGCGTCCGCCGACGTCCGGTACACCTCGCTGTCCGACGACGACCCCAGGGTCGACGTCCCCGCAGTGCGCGCGGTGGCCGAGCGCGTCCACGCCCTGCTCGGTCTGCGAGACCTGTCCCGCGTGGACATCATGGTGGGCGCAGACGGTGTCCCGCAGGTGCTCGAGGCCGCGGTCACACCGGGCCTCACCGAGACCAGCACCTTCCCGCTCGCGGTCACCAGCGCCGGGCTCGACCTGGCAGAGGTCTACGCGACCCTGGTCGCCAACGCCAACAAGCGCGGCGGCTGACAGTGGCCCTCACAGCACTGCTCGGCGGCAGCGTGCTCGCGGAGAAGACCGGCAAGGACCCCAAGGTGCTGGCCCTGCACGGCTGGGGCCGCACCCGCGCCGACTGGGCCCGCGTGTTGTCGGGCACGGCGTCCCTGGCCGTCGACCTCCCCGGCTTCGGCGCCTCGCCTGAGCCTCCCGCTGCCTGGGGTTCTCGCGAGTACGCCGAGCTGCTCGCGCCGCTGCTGAGCGACGGCGGCTGGACGCTGTTGGGCCACTCCTTCGGTGGTCGGGTCGCAGTGCAGCTCGCCGCGGCCTGTCCCGAGTCGGTCGACAAGCTCGTGCTGACCGGCGTGCCGTTGCTCCGCCGTACAGGGACCGGCAAGGCGCCAGCGGCGTTCCGCGCCGCAAAGTGGTTGCACGCCAAGGGATTTCTCTCCGACGCGAAGATGGAGGCCGAGCGCCGCAAGCGGGGGTCGGCCGACTACCGGGCGGCCCAGGGAGTCATGCGCGACACCCTGGTCATGCTCGTGAACGAGGACTACCGCGACCTGTTGCCGCAGGTGTCGGCGCCGGTGTCGATGGTCTGGGGCGCGCACGACACCGCCGCGCCGCTGTCGATGGCGCAGGAGGCGGCGAAGCTGTTTGCGTCCGCGACCCTGACCGTCAGCGACGCGAGCGGTCACCTGCTGGACGACGCCCTCGTGGCCCTGCTGAGAGAGGTCCTGTGATCGTCACCCTCCTGTGTCTTGCCCTCGCGGCAGCCGGCGTCCCCCGCTGGCTGCGCGTCGCGCAGCGCGAGCACTACCTGCCGGGTTCGGTCCTGTGGACCGAACAGCTGTGGCTGTCGCGCGAACGCCGATCGGTGCTGCTCTGGATCCCCGCCGTCGCGCTGTTCGCGCTCGGCGTCTTCTCCTGGGACGGCTGGTACGTCGGGGCCGCGGCCCTCGCGCAGCTCACGCCTCTCGGGTTGTCGCACCGTGGTCGGACCTCCTCCCTCGCGTGGACCCCACGGGTGCGGCGGTTGGCGGTCGTGGTCGGCCTGCTGATCCTGCTGATCGGGGTGTGGACGCCCGGCGCGGCGGTCCTGACCTCGCTGTTCCTCACCGCGATCGTCGACGCGGCGCTGGTCATCGTGCGTCCGGTCGAGCGGCGGCTGTCGCGGACGTTCCTCGAGCAGGCACGCGAGAAGGTCGCGCGGGTCCGCCCGACCGTCATCGCCCTCACCGGCTCCTACGGCAAGACCACGACGAAGAACTACCTCGCGCACCTGCTCGCGGACACCCGCACGGCGCTGGCCAGCCCCGCCTCGTTCAACAACGCCATGGGCCTGTCGCGGGCGGTCAACGAAGGCCTGGTCCCCGGCACCGAGGTGTTCATCGCCGAGATGGGCACCTACGGAGCGGGGGAGATCCGCGGGCTCTGCGAGGTCTTCCCGCCCGACATCGCGGTCATCACCGCCATCGGCGAGGTGCACCTGCAGCGCATGCGCACCCGTGAGCGCGTGCTCACGGCCAAGGCCGAGATCGCCGAGAAGGCCCGCGCTGTGGTGCTCAATGTCGACGACGACCTGCTTGTCGGCCTGGCACAAGCCCTTGTGGCACAGGGCAAAGAGGTCATCCGCTGCTCGGTGGTCGACGCCACCGCTGATGTCGCGATCGTTGACGGCAAGGTCCGTGTGCGCGGCGCAGCCCTCGGCGCCGCGAACCTCCCGCCGTCCGTGCATCCGCTCAACGCCGCGTGCGCCCTCGGGGCGGCGCTCGCCCTCGGCGAGGACCCCAAGCCCCTGGTGAAGCGGCTGAAGTCCTTGCCGACGGTGGCGCACCGGCTGGAACCCCTTGAGCAGCCCGGTGGCAGCTGGATCCTCGACGACACCTACAACTCCAACCCGGTCGGCGCCGCAGAGGCGGTACGCCGAGCGGCCGTGCTCGCCGGGGAGTCCGGGGGTCGGGTCCACGTGGTGACGCCCGGCATGGTCGAGCTCGGCGCCCTGCAGCACCAGCGGAATGAAGAGCTCGGCCGGGCGATCCGTGAGGCGGGCGCGGCCACTCTCGTCGTGGTGGGGCTGACCAACGCGGCCGCCCTGACGGCTGGCGCCAGTGGCGGTGCGACAGAGGTCACACGCGTAGCAACCCGCGAAGCCGGGGTAGGACTCCTCGAGCAGACGTCGCGCGCGGGTGACGTCGTACTGTTCGAGAACGACCTTCCTGACCATTACCCCTGACCGTTACCCCTGACCCAAGCCAACGAGGTGAGTCCCCTGCTCGGCATCGTCTTCGGCGGTCCTTCTCCCGAGCACGACATCAGCATCCTGACCGGGCTGCTGTGCGAACGCGTGCTTCGGGAGGCCGGGCAGGACGTCGTCCCGCTCTACTGGACGCGCACCGGCGACTGGGTGCAGTGCCCGCCGTCGTCCGAGGCCAAGGACTTCCTCGAGGGCGCACCCAAGGGCTCCACACCTCTCCAGGCCGCCCTGGGGACCGGCTTCCAGACGCCCAAGAAGGGGCTCGGAGGGGGCCTTGGAGGAGGCAAAGCGCTCGACATCGACGCCGCGCTGAACTGCTGCCACGGCGGCGCGGGGGAGAACGGTGGCCTGAACGGCGTCTTCGACCAGCTCGGCATCCCGCTGTCCGGCGGGCCCGCCCCGATCGCGTCCCTCGGCATGGACAAGCTGGCCTTCGGGGCGGTGCTCCAGGCGAACGGCCTGCCCACCCTGCCGCGGGTCGCCCTCGGCGGCGACGTGCCCTTCGACGGGCCGTTCATCGTCAAGCCGCGGTTCGGCGGCTCCTCGATCGGCATCGAGATCGTCGAGGACCTCGCCACGGCCCAGGCGCTGGCGAAGAGCTCGGTGCACCTGCGCCAGGGCGCGGTGCTCGAGCCGTTCAGCAACGCGGCGATGGACCTCAACATGGCGTACGCCACCCACCCGTCCCTGCAGACGTCGCTGCTCGAGAAGCCGCTCGCGCCCAGCGCCACCGAGGGCATCTACTCCTACGGCCAGAAGTACCTCCAGACCGACGGGCTCGTGGCTGCCCCGCGCGAGCTGCCGGCGCAGGTGCCGGACGCGGTGACCAAGGAGGCCGAACGCCTCACCGCGGCGGTCGTCGACGTGTGCGGGCTGAAGGGCCTGGGCCGGCTGGACTTCCTGCTCATCGACGACGTGCTGCACGTCAACGAGGTCAACACGATCCCCGGGTCGATGTCGCTCTACCTCTGGCCCGCGTCGGTGTCACCCGCCTCGCTGCTGCTCGGTGCGGTCGAGGAGGCGAAGGCCGCCTTCCGGGCCGCGACACCCGCACCCTTCGAGCCCGGTGCGGCGCTCCGCGCAGCCGGGGGGATGGCCGGCAAGCTCGGCCAGATCGGGCGTGCGTGAAACGTCACCGAGCCGCAAAGCAGGACAGCTGATCGAGGCGGCGAACGTCCAGGTATGACACGAAGCACCTCCACGGCGGCCCTGCTCCTCCTGCCGCTCCTGGCCCTGCCCGTCATCGCTGCCCCGGGCAGCCAGGCGGCGCCCGCACCGCGCGCGGTGAAGATCGGTGATCCTGTCCTGCTGCGAGACCACCTCGCCGGCTTCGACGCCCTTGCCAAGCACGTCGGTCCCGAGCAGCCCGACACCACGCTCGAGCCGTCGATCGCGGTCAACCCCAAGAACCCGCTGAACGCCGTCATCGGCTTCCAGGTGGGTCGGGTGGACGCCGGCGGGGACGCGACCAACGGCTACGCCACGACCTTCGACGGTGGCAAGACCTGGACCAACGGGATCATCCCCGGGCTGACGACCGGTCACGGCGGGACGTTCGACCGCGGGTCCGACGCGGTCGTCGCCTTCGGCCCCAACAACACCGTCTACTTCTCCTCGCTGATCTTCAACGACAACAGCGGTCAGGGCCTGCAGAGCGCGATCGTCAACAACACCAGCACCGACGGCGGGAAGACCTGGGGACCGGTCACGGTCGTGCAGGACGACCCGGGTGGCGGCCTCAACGACAAGAACTGGGTCGTCGTCGACAACGGCAAGGAGACCGGCCACCACCCCGGCCGGGTCTACGTCGTCTGGGACCGCGTCGCCGGGGTCATCGCGAAGTACTCCGACGACCAGGGCAAGACGTGGGTGCCGGCCTCGCCGGTCTACACCCCTAACGTGTACGGCGCGCAGGGCATCGGCTCCTTCCCCGTCGTCCTGCCGAACGGTGACCTGTTCGTGGCGTTCATGGCCGATGTGGCGCCGCCCGCGGTGACCGCCGCGCCCGGCGACGAGCTCGCCGAGGCCGTCGGTGGCATCAGCAAGGTGACGTCCGCGACCTTCGTCGGCGCGGGCACCATCCCGAGCGGCGCGGCGCTGCCCCCGGCGGTCGTCGCGACCGTGCACCAGTTCAACGGGAACCCGATCAGGCACCAGCGGGCTGGTTCGCTGCTCGCCGCGGACGCCGACCAGAAGACCGGCCGGCGCTACGTCGTCTGGGAGGACGCCGCGCTCCGCAGCGACGCCGCCAACGACGCCGTGCTCTCCTTCAGCGACGACGGCATCACCTGGAGCGCCCCCGTGCGCGTCAACCCGGGCAAGCTCAACGACAACCTCGACCACTACAACCCGTCGGTCGCGGTGCACCAGGACGGCACGGTCGACGTGATCTGGCGCCAGCGCCAGGAGACGGCGTCGGCCGACGTCTCGACCTACTCCCTCGACGTCGACACCTACCTCGCCCGCTCCCACGACGGGGGCAGGACGTTCGGCGCCCCGCTCAAGATCGACCTGGCGCCGAGCGACACCCGGTACGGCGCGTTCTCCCGCGGCGGGTTGTTCCAGGGCGACTACGACCAGGTCGCGACGGCCGGCGACCTCACCTACGTCGTCCGCAGCGAGTCCTACGCCCCGAACGCCAGGTCGGTCGCCCCCGACGTGTCGTCCGCCACGACCTTGCACCACCAGACCACCTGGGTCTCCGTGATCGGTACGGCGGGAGCGAGCGCCCCGGCCAAGGTGGTCCCGCCGGTCCGCACGCCGACCGCCACCCCGCCGGTGACCCCGCCCGTCGCTGCTGGCCCCTCGCTCGCCACCACCGGCGCGTCGACCGGGCTCGCCGGGCTCGCGGTGGGCCTCGTCGGCCTCGGGGTTGCGCTCCGGCGACGCCGTACGGCCTGAGGGAACGGTCCCGCCGGGGGGAGCAGCGGGAGTAGCGTCCGGGTCCTGCGGGGCCGTGCGGTCGCACCCTGATCTCCTCGGGGGCGGAGCGTGTCGTGGGCGTGCTGGTGCCGTACCTCGTGGTCGTGCTGGTGGTGTTCGGGATCAACCTGCTGCCGGCGCTGGGACCGCCGACCTGGGGCGTGCTCGTGCTGTTCCGGCTGCACGAGCACCTGGCCATCCCGGCCCTGGTGGTGCTGGGCGCCCTGGCGGCGGGGCTCGGCCGATTGCTGCTGGCGCTCGCGGTGCGACGCGTCCGTGCCCGCCTGCCCGCACGGCGCATCGCCAGCCTCCGGGCCGCCGGGGACTACCTGACGACGCACCGGGGACGGACCGCGGTGGGGCTGGCGCTGTTCGCCCTCTCACCGCTGCCCTCGGCGCAGCTGTTCGAGGCCGCCGGCGCGCTCGAGGTCCCGCTGCTCCCCGTGACCGGTGCCTTCTTCGCCGGCCGGCTGGTCAGCTACTCCCTCTACCTGACCGCTGCCGGGTTGGCGGAGGCCGGCCTGGGAGACCAGCTGCGGACCAGCCTCACCTCGTGGCCCAGCCTCGTGCTGCAGGCGCTGGTGCTCGTCGGGGTGGTCCTGCTCGCGCGCGTCGACTGGACCAGGCACCTGCCCCGCACCGTTCCGTGACACCGCCCGCCGTCGGGGTCAGTCGAGGGTCTGGTCGCGGGACCGGTACAGCTGCGCGTCGGCGCGCGCCACGACCTCGTGCACGCCCTCGCCGGGCAGCAGCGCGGCGAAGCCGACCGACACCGACGGGCTCGACGGCAGCTCGGCGAGCAGGGCTCGTACGCCCGCGAACCGCTGCTCCGCCTCGGGAAGGGCCATCCCGGGGAGCGCGCAGACGAACTCGTCGCCGCCGTACCGGACGATCAGGTCGTCCGGGTGGAGCCGGCCGAGCAGCGCGGTCGCGACGTCCCGGAGCAGCTCGTCCCCTGCCACGTGCCCCTGCGCGTCGTTGGTGGCCTTGAGCCCGTCGACGTCGACGAACGCCACGACCAGCCGGTCACCGCCCTGCTGCGCCCGGGTCACCTCCTTGCTCAGCTCCTCGAGCCCCGGTCCCCTGGCCCACACGCCGGTCAGGGCGTCCTGCGCCGCGGTGTCCCGGTCGTCGGCGGCGGCGCCCCGGTCGGCCAGCGCGGTCCCGCGGTCGCGCTGAGCCCGGTGCCGTTCGCTCGCGCCCGCTCCGCGGTCGGCGAGGGCTGTCGCCCGGTCGGTCTCGGCCTGCTCCCGTTGCAGTGCGCCGGCGTCGCGGTCGGCGAGGGCGGTGTCGCGGTCGGTCTCGGCCTGGGTGCGTTCGCTGGCACCCGCGCCGCGGTCGGCGAGCGCGGTGGTGCGGTCCCGCTCGGCGTGGGTGCGTTCGCTCGCCCCCGCCTTGCGGTCCTGGGACGCCCGGCTCCGGTCGGAGGCGGCAGCCAGACGCGCCTCGGCGACGTCGACCGCGACGGTCGACCGCTGTGCCCGCTGGTCGCGCTCGTCGGCGGCCGTGTCCCGCTCCTCGGCGGCAGCGTCGCGCTGCTCGGCGATCTGGTCCCGCTGGTCGGCGGCCTCGTCGCGCTTGTCGCCCGCCACGTCCCGGCGCTCGCCCACCCGGTCCCGGTGGTCAGCAGCCTTGTCCCGCTGGTCGCCGTCCTGGTCCCGCTGGGTGCCGACCTCGTCCCGGCGGTTGGCGGCCTCATCCCGCTCGTTGCCGGCCTCGTCCCGGTGGTTGCCGGCCTCGTCCCGGTCGTGACTGGCCTGGTCGCGCTCGTCAGCGGCCCGGTCGCGCCGCAGCCCGAGCTCGTCGCGCTGGTCCGCGGCGGTGTCGCGCTGGTCGCCCGCGGCGTCGCGGGCGTCCCCGACCTGGTCCCGCTCGTCGCCGACCTGGTCGCGCGCGTCCCCGACGTTGTCGCGCCGGTCCGCGTCCTGGTCGCGCCGGCCGGCCGCCCGGTCCCGGCGCTCACCGGCCCGGTCGCGCTGCTCCCCGGCCGCGGGCATCTCCAGCAGTCGGGCGGCGAGGTCCTGCTCGCACCGGCTGATGAGCGGCAGCAGCTCGTCCGCCGGAACGGCCTTGCCGAACAGCCACCCCTGGCCGTACCGGCAGCCGAGCGCGTGCAGCGCCTCGAACTGGGCCGGCGTCTCGATGCCTTCCGCGACGCAGGTACCGCCGACTGCCCGGGCGAGCGCGACCACACTGGCCACGATGGCGTCGTCTTCCTCGTTCAGCCCCATCCCGCTGACGAAGGCCCGGTCGATCTTGAGAGCCTTGATGGGGTA
>JBKJSN010000183.1:0-10132 GCA_046595815.1 Mycobacteriales bacterium | reverse complement strand
GGGGCCGAGAAGGACCGCGACCTCGACATCCCGGGTATCGACCTGCCGGGGTCCTTCGGCGGCGCGGAGTTCGTGAGCTGGTTCGACGGGCACCCGGACGTGCCGCGCGAGTGGCCGCTGCAGGCGCGCTCGATCGCCGTCATCGGTGCCGGCAACGTCGGGCTCGACGTCGCGCGGATGCTCAGCAAGACCGCCGACGAGCTGCTGGTGACCGAGATCCCGGACAACGTCTACCGCGGCCTGGCCGCGAGCCCGGTCGAAGAGGTCCACGTCTTCGCCCGCCGCGGTCCGGCACAGGCGAAGTTCACCCCGCTCGAGCTGCGCGAGCTCGACCACTCGCCCAACGTCGAGGTGATCGTCAACCCCGAGGACATCGAGTACGACGACGGCTCGGTCGCCGCGATCAACTCCGACAACCAGACCAAGATGGTGGTCAAGGAGCTCGAGCGCTACGCCATGCGCACCGCCGAGCACGGGCTCGGGACCCGGCCGCGCAAGCTGTTCTTGCACTTCTTCTCCTCGCCCGTTGAGGTGCTCGGCACCGACGCGGTCGAGGGCCTGCGCACCGAGCGCACCGAGCTGACCGGCGACGGCAACGTCCGCGGCACGGGAGCCTTCACGGACTGGCCGGTGCAGGCGGTCTACCGCTGCGTGGGCTACCGCTCCACCGAGCTGCCCGGCCTGCCGTGGAACAACCGCGACCATGTCGTGCCCCATGCCGCGGGCCGCGTGCTCGACATCGACGGCAACCACCTTCCCGGCGTCTACGTCAACGGCTGGGTCAAGCGCGGCCCGGTCGGCCTCATCGGCCACACCAAGGGCGACGCGATCGAGACGGTGAAGTCGCTGCTGGAGGACCTCCCGACCGGGCCCCGTGCGAGCACCCCCGACCCGGCTGCGGTTGTGGAGTTCCTGGAGTCCGCGGGGGTCCGTTACACCACCTGGGACGGCTGGTACCGCCTCGACGAGCACGAGAAGTCCCTCGGTACGGCGTACGGCGAGGTGATCGGCAAGGACGGGTCACCCGTGCCGCGGCTGCGGGTCAAGGTCGTCGACAAGGACGCGATGACCGCTATCGCCCGCGTCGAGGCCAAATTCTGAGTCCGAAACCTTGCGGGAGCACGACAGCCTCCTCACCTGGGCTGTGATCAAGGGAGCGACCTGGCAGGCTGGGGGTTCAGTCCACATCGGCCCCGGGGGGCCTGAGGCCAGGGGTCGTCAAGCAGGTGTTCAGCTCTTCGCGCGGTCATGCCGCGTCTCGGACCGTCACTGGCCGTGTTCAAGCCGTGACGCAGGACACACCGCCTCGTTGGGCAGGTGTGCGCCTCCGGTTGTTCGTCCTCGCCCCGTTGCTGGCCGTCTGCGCGTCCTTGCTGCCGCAGGCCGGTGCCGCGACCACCTCGTCGCCGCAGGGCGTGGACGTGTCGAAGTACCAGCACGACAACGGCAAGCTCATCGACTGGGCCGCGGTGAAGCGGTCCGGCCAGTCCTTCGCGTTCATCAAGGCAACGGGCGGCAGCAACCGCGTCGACCCGTGGTTCGAGCGCGAGTGGGCGGCTGCGGGCAAGGCCGGCATGATCCGCGGCGCGTATCACTACGCCGATCCGGGTCACAGCGCCGTTGAGCAGGCCTCGCGCATCGTCTCGGTCGTCGGCTCGACCCGTGAGGCCAACGACCTGGGCATCGTGCTCGACCTGGAGAGCACCGGCGGCCTGAACCCCACCAAGCTCGCGGCCTGGGCGCACACGTTCTTGTCCGAGGTGGAACGGCGTACCGGGCGGGTGCCGATCATCTACACCGGGCCCAACTTCTGGCACACGAAGATGAAGGACAACAAGACCTTCGGCGCCTACCCGCTCTGGATCGCGCACTACACGACCAAGCGACCCGCGACCCTCCCTGGCTGGAACCGCTGGACCTTCTGGCAGCACACGAGCTCGGCCCGCGTCCCGGGAATCCCGGGCGAGGTGGACCACAACTACATGTGTTGCAGCCTGGCCACCCTGCAGGCGCTGGCTGACGGCCGCAGCGTGCGGATCACCCGGCTCTGGCGCACCCTCGGTGGCGCCTCGGGGAAGCTCGGCCTGCCCCTGGGCATGGAGACCGCGATCCCCAACGGCTGGGCGCAGGTCTTCGAGCACGGGTACGTCGTGTCGACCAACCGCGGGACCTTCGCCCTGACCGGCGCGACCTGGGAGGCCTACCGCACGCTTGGGGGCGTCACGGGCAAGCTCGGCGTCCCGACGGCAGTGCAGCAGAAACTCGCCACGGGCGTCACGTCGCAGCGCTTCGTGGGCGGGCGCATCGTCTGGTCGCAGCCGACCGGCGCGCACTCCCTGCGCGAGGACTTCCTGGCCCGCTGGCTCGCTGATGGCGGCGCCGCTTCGCCTGAGGGACTGCCGACAGGTGAGTCGATCGGGACGGCGCAGCAGTTCGCGGGCGGCGGTCTCTACCGCACCCCCGACGGCATCCGCTTCGTCCCCGGCGCGATGCGAGACCGCTATGAGGAGCTCGGCGGCCCGACCGGCGCCATGGGGTTGCCTCTGTCTGAGGTTCGCGAGGTGCTCGGCGGCCGAGCCATGGACTTCCAGTCCGGCACGCTTTATGAGATCGAGATCGCCGGCCAGAAGATCGTGCTGTAACCCGTCAGCGCGTCACTGCGTGCACGAGTTGGTACAGCAGGCTGATCACGAGCGGGGTGAGGAGCACGAGCGCGGCGCCGCGTGCGAGCCCCTTGCGCTCCGGGCGGGCGTTCGTCAGCTGACCGAGGGCCGCGATCTCCGACGCCGGTGACATGGGCGTGACGCGGATCGGCGGCTCGTAGTGATGCTCGATCTCGGTCTCGATCTCGACGAGGTCCGCACCGGGGGCGTGGCCGGTCGACTCCGCGAGCTCGGCGAGGGTCATCCGGTAGGGGTTCACGTCCGCTGGGTCAGCCACGCGTCCCAGGGTGCCAGGTCCAGGCCCTGCGCGCTGACCCAGCCGTCGTCGAAGCAGGTGTCGGTGTACCTGTCGCCGCGGTCGCAGAGCAGAGTCACGATGCTCGCTGTCTCGCCGGCCGCTCTGAGCTCGGCAGCCAGGTGCAGTGCCCCGACGAGGTTCGTCCCGGTCGACGGTCCTGCCGACCACCCGGTACGCCGGACCAGCCACCTCGTCGCGGCCACCGACGCGGCATCGGGGACGCCGATCATGCGATCGACGACGCCGGGAACGAACGACGGCTCGACCCGCGGGCGTCCGATGCCCTCGATCCGCGAACCGGGCCCCGTCGCGGACGGGTCGTGGTCGGCCCAGCCGCGGAAGAAGGCCGAGCCCTCCGGGTCGACCACGCAGACCTGCGTGGCGAGCTGGCGATAGCGCACGTACCGGCCGAAGGTCGCGCTCGTGCCGCCGGTGCCGGCGCCCACCACGACCCAGCGCGGCGGCTGCCCTGCGAGCTCGTCGAAGACGCTCTCGGCGATGTTGTTGTTGCCCCGCCAGTCGGTGGCCCGCTCGGCGTACCGGAACTGGTCGAGGTAGTAGCCACCGGTCTCCCGCGCCACGCGGGCCGCCTCGGCGTACACCTCGCCGGGGTCGTCGACGAACGCGCAGGTGCCGCCGTACTCGGCGATGAGGGCGAGCTTCTCCGGCGAGGTACGGCGCGGGAGCACCGCGACGAACGGCAGCCCGAGTAGTTGCGCGACCCAGGCCTCGCTGACCGCGGTCGACCCGCTGCTGGCCTCGACGAGGGTGGTGCCCTCGGTGATGGCCCCGTTGACCAGGCCGTAGAGCACGAGCGACCCGGCGAGGCGGTGCTTCAGCGACCCGGTGGGGTGCAGCGACTCGTCCTTGAGCAGCACCTCGACGCCGTCGAAGGACAGCGGCAGGCGAAGCAGCGGGGTGTCGGCGGTGCGGGGGGCGAGGTCGAGCAGCCGACGTACGGCGGCATCGGCCCACGCCCTGTCGCTCCGCCGATGCAGGTCGCGCAGCCCCTCGGTCACGTGAGGTCGCCGGCGTCGCGGCGCAGGGCCTCCAGGGTCCCGACGAGGGTCGAGACCTGCTTCGGGGTCAGGCCTGGTCGGCCGAAGACCTCGCTGTTGAGGGCGTCTGTCGCCTTCAGTGCCAGGCGTTTTCCCTCCTCGGTGATCTCGATGAGCGAGGAGCGCCCGTCGGTCGGATGGGGGAGTCGCTGCACGAGACCCGCGACTTCGAGCCGGTCCACGGCGTTGGTGATAGAGGTCGGGTGCACCTGCAACCGCTCGCTGGCCTTCTTCACCGGCATCGACCCGCGGGTGGAGAAGTGCAGCAGCATCAGCAGCTCGTAGCGCGCGAAGGTCAGCCGGAACGGCTTGAGCACCTCGTCGACCCGGGCCTGGAAGATCTGCTGGGCGCGCATGACGGAGGTGACTGCAGCCATCCCGTCGGCGACGTCCTCCCAGCCGTGCTCCACCCAGTTCGCCCGGGCCAGCGCGATCGAGTCCATCAGACGTTCCTGCGGTATTGCCCGCCAACCTCGAAGAAGGCATCGCTGATCTGCCCCAGCGAGCAGACGCGTACGGCGGACATCAGCGCGTCGAAGACGTTTCCGCCGGTCGTGGCCGCCTCCTGGAGCGCCGCGAGCGCCGCCGGGGCGTCCTGCCGGTGCCTGTCGTGGAAGTCGGCCAGACGATCCAGCTGCGACTGCTTCTCGTCCTCGGTCGCGCGGGCCAGCTCCAACGGGCCGTGCTCGGCCTCGCCGTGCGGGTTGCGGAAGGTATTCACGCCGATGAGCGGCAGCGACCCGTCGTGTTTCTTGTGCTCGTACAGCATCGACTCGTCCTGGATCCGGCCGCGCTGGTAGCCGGTCTCCATCGCACCCAGGACCCCGCCGCGTTCGGCGATCCGGTCGAACTCCTTGAGCACCGCCTCCTCGACCAGGTCGGTGAGCTCGTCGACGACGTACGAGCCCTGGAGGGGGTTCTCGTTCATCGACAGGCCCCACTCCTGGTCGATGATCATCTGGATGGCGAGGGCCCGGCGCACCGACTCCTCGGTCGGGGTCGTGACGGCTTCGTCGTAGGCGTTGGTGTGCAGGCTGTTCGCGTTGTCATAGAGCGCGCACAGGGCCTGCAACGTCGTGCGGATGTCGTTGAAGGCCATCTCCTGCGCGTGCAGGGAACGGCCAGAAGTCTGCACGTGGTACTTCAGCTTCTGCGAGCGCTCGGACGCGCCGTACTTCTCCTTCATGGCGACGGCCCAGATGCGGCGGGCGACGCGGCCGATCACGGTGTACTCGGCGTCCATGCCGTTGCTGAAGAAGAAGGACAGGTTCGGCGCGAAGTCATCGATCCGCATCCCGCGCGCGAGGTAGGCCTCGACGTAGGTGAAACCGTTGGCGAGGGTGAAGGCGAGCTGGCTGATGGGGTTCGCCCCAGCCTCGGCGATGTGGTATCCGGAGATGCTGACGCTGTAGAAGTTCTGCACCTTGTGGTCGACGAACCACTCGGCGATGTCGGCCATGCATCGCAGCGAGAACTCCGTGCTGAAGATGCAGGTGTTCTGGCCCTGGTCCTCCTTGAGGATGTCGGCCTGCACGGTGCCGCGGACGTTCTGCAGCACCCACTCGCGTACGGCGGAAGGGTCGGCGTCGGGCTGCTTCGTCAGCTGCTGGTCGATGGCGGTGTTGAGGAACATCGCCAGGATCGTCGGCGCCGGTCCGTTGATGGTCATCGAAACACTGGTGCTGGGGGAGCACAGGTCGAACCCGTCGTACAGGACCAACATGTCCTCGAGCGTGGCGATGGACACGCCGCTCGTGCCGACCTTGCCGTAGATGTCGGGGCGCAGGTCGGGGTCGCGGCCGTAGAGGGTGACGGAGTCGAAGGCGGTCGACAGTCGGGTGGCGGGCTGGCCCTGTGACAGCACCTTGAACCGGCGGTTGGTGCGGAAGGCGTCACCCTCTCCGGCGAACATCCGAGCGGGGGCTTCGCCCTGGCGCTTGAAAGGGAAAACCCCTGCGGTGTAGGGGAAGTAGCCCGGCAGGTTCTCCTTGCGCAGGAAGGTGACGAGCTCCCCGTCGTCCTTGGTCGTGGGGACAGCGACTCGGCGTACCTTGCTGCCCGAGAGGGTCTCGCGGGTCAGCGGCGTGTGGATCTCCTTGCCGCGCACCGTGTAGATCAGCTCGTCGCCCGCGTAGGTCTCGGCGGTGGTCGGCCACTCGCGCAGCGCGGCCTCGACCTCCGGCGCCAGCGTGGTGGCGTCGATGAGCTGCTGCAGCTCGGCGCCGTCGGTCACGGCATCCCGGGCGGTGCTCAGGTGCTGGCGACGGCGGGCCAAGTCGGCCTGCTCCTGCGTCGCGCGGTGGTAGCCGCGGACCGCACCGCTGATCTCGGCGAGGTACCGCTCGCGGGCGGACGGCAGCACGCTCGTCAGGGCGGTGGATTGCTTGGTGCTCACGGCGGGGAGCAGGCCCGGGCCGACCTGCAGCCCCTTGTCGACGAGCAGGCCGCGCAGGTGCAGGTAGAGCGCAGTCACGCCGTCGTCGTTGAAGCGGGCGGCGCTGGTGCCGAAGACCGGCATGTCCTCCCAGCTCTGCCCGAAGGCCTCGCGGTTGCGCACGAGCTGGCGGGCGACGTCGCGGCGGGCGTCCTCGGCACCGCGGCGCTCGAACTTGTTCACGGCCACGACATCGGCGTGGTCGAGCATGTCGATCTTCTCGAGCTGAGAGGACGCGCCGTACTCCGGGGTCATCACGTAGAGCGAGACGTCGCAGTACGACGTGATGCTCGCGTCGCCCTGGCCGATGCCGGGGGTCTCGACGACGACCAGGTCGAAGCCGGCGGCCTTGCACGCGGCGATCGTGTCCTCGAGGTGCGCGGGGACCGAGCCGTTCGGCGTACGGGTGGCGAGGGAGCGGAAGAACACGCGGTCACCGGCGAGGGAGTTCATGCGGATGCGGTCGCCGAGCAGTGCGCCGCCGGCCTTGCGGCGGGTCGGGTCGATGGCGATGACGGCGATCCGGAGCTTGTCCTCCTGGTCGATCCGGAGCCGCCGCAGCAGCTCGTCGGTGAGGGAGGACTTGCCCGAACCGCCCGTGCCTGTGATGCCGAGGACGGGCACGTTCCCTGCCCGGTCGCGCAGGGCGGCCGTGAACTCGGCGTTGCGTCCGTCCTCCAGGACGGTGATCGCCCTGGCGAGCGCCGGGACGCTGCCGGACAGCACGTCGTCGACGAGCGGCGGCTGGGCGGCGAGATCGACGTCGCAGGCCTCGACGAGCTGGTTGATCATGCCGGGCAGGCCGAGGCGCTGGCCGTCCTCGGGGGCGAAGATCGTGACGCCGCGGCTCTTCAGCAGCGCGATCTCCTCGGCGACGATGACGCCCCCGCCACCGCCGAAGACCTGTACGTGGCCCGCGCCGACCTCGGCGAGGCGCTCCTTGAGGTAGGTGAAGTACTCGACGTGCCCGCCCTGGTAGGAGCTGACCGCGACGCCCTGCACGTCCTCCTGCACCGCCGCCTGCACGACGCTCTCGACGCTGCGGTCGTGCCCGAGGTGGATGACCTCCACGCCCTGGCTCTGCAGCACCCGCCGCATGATGTTGATCGCAGCGTCGTGCCCGTCGAACAGGCTCGCAGAGGTGACGAACCTGACGGGGTGCCTGGGAACGTGCACGGGTTACTCCTCGGTATGCCTGGACGTCCATGTATCTCGCAGTAGGATGCCCCCAAGATACGAGGATGTCCAGCTATCTGGAGAGCTAGATGGGGTTCAACAAGATCGGGATCGTCGGCGGCGGCACCATGGGCGCCGGCATCGCGGAGGTCTGCGCGCGCTCGGGGGCCGAGGTGGTCGTGCTCGAGGTGAACGATGGCGCCCTGGAGGCCGCGCGTGGCCGGGTGGAGACCTCCCTCGGTCGGGCAGTGCGCTCGAACCGGCTGTCGGAGGACGATCGCGACGGCGTGCTCGCCCGGCTCACCTGGACCACGTCGTACGACGACCTCGCCGACCGCGAGCTGGTGGTGGAGGCGGCGCCCGAGGACGAGGCGCTCAAGCTCGACCTGTTCCGCAAGCTCGACTCCGTCGTACAGCCGGGTGCTGTCCTGGCGTCCAACACCTCGTCGATCCCGCTGGTCAAGATGGCGGCTGTCACCAAGCGCCCGCACCAGGTCGTCGGCGTGCACTTCTTCAACCCCGTGCCGGTGCTGCCTCTGGTCGAGATCGTGGAGTCGCTGCTGACGAGCGCCGAGACGCTCGCCGCGGTGACGGAGTTCGCCGAGAAGCAGCTCGGCAAGCAGACGATCCGGTCCAAGGACCGGGCCGGGTTCGTCGTCAACGCCCTGCTGATCCCGTACCTGCTCTCGGCGATCCGCATGTACGAGAGCGGGTTTGCCTCCGCCGAGGACATCGACCAGGGCATGGTCAAGGGCTGCGCCCACCCGATGGGTCCGCTGGCTCTCGCCGACCTGATCGGCCTCGACACGACCGCCGCGGTCGCGCAGTCGATGTATGAGGAGTTCAAGGAGCCGTTGTTCGCCGCGCCGCCGCTGCTGCTGCGCATGTGCGAGGCAGGGCTGCTCGGCCGCAAGACCGGCCAGGGCTTCTTCCGCTACGTGAGCTGACCGGTCCGGAGGTCGTACACGAAGGCCTGGCCGTCGTCGCGCACTACCCGAACTTCGGGCCCGGTCCCGCCGACGACTCGATAGCCGCCACGAGGCTGCTGGTCGGTGAAGCGGTACTGAAGCTCTGGGTGGCTGGCAGGATCCAGACCGCCGTCGAGCTCGGTGTACAGCGCGCCGTAGGGCACGGACCGACCGTCGGGTTGGTCAAGAAAGACCTGCCCGGCGACGAGGATCACCGGCACTCCCTTGACGACGGCCCGCCAGCCGTTGCGGCCTTGGAAGTGGGCTGCTGGGAAGTCCAGGGGTCCTTGCAGCAAGCCGAGCGGGTGATCGACGGTCGCCGGTGTCGGTGACGGCGCCCCAGGTGCCACCAGGCTTCGCGCTGTCGGCTGCGGGTCAGCGGTGCAGCCGGGCAGGGCAAGCGCCGTCGCGACCACCAAGACCAGTCGACGGTTGCTCACCAGTCGATGCTGGCACACGCCGTACCTCGAAGTAGGGCAGGCTCGTTGGGTGAATATGCGTCTGCCGCTCTGCTTCGCCCTGCTCGCCGTCGCCCTCGCGGCCCCGGTGGCCCACGCCGCTCCCGACCCGTGCGCGCCCTGGACCGTGACGGTCCTCGCCTCGGGGCTGGGGAGCCTGGAGAACCTGGAGCCCGACGGCAAAGACGGGTTGTTCGTCTCCGCATCCAGCCAGAACGCCGTCCTGCGGCTCACCCGCACCGCGGCGCCCGCTGTCGCCGTACCTGGGGTCACCAGCCCGGGCGGGTTGCGGGTGCGTGGGGGAGCGCTGTTCTTCAACACCGGCGACGGAGCGGCATCGGGGGTGCGCGGTACGGCGGACGGCACCATCGATCGGCTCGACCTGCGCACCGGGCGCCGGACGACCTGGGCCACCGGGCTCACGATGCCGAACGGGCTGGTGTTCCTCCCCGACGGCAGCGCCCTGACGAGCCGCGACATCTCGGGGCTGTCGCCCACGGGCATCACCCGAGTGCACAAGGGCGTCGTCCAACCGAACTGGTCGGACCAGGCCGACAGCAACGGGATGGCGGTCGACCCGACGGGGCGGTGGCTCTACTCCGACGAGACGTTCACGATGGCCTCCAACGTCTACCGCACCGAGATCGCCAACCCGAGCCGTCGTGAGCTGGTCGCGTCGCTGTACACCCCCGGCGTGCCCAAGGGACTCGACGACCTCACGCTGGCCTCCTCTGGCGCGCTCTACGTCACGGCCAACAGCGCCGGCCAGGTGATCCGGCTCGACCCGCGGACCAAGGTGTCCTGTGTCATCGCGAGCGGACTGACGACCACGAGTGCGGTCAAGCAGGGGAAGGGGAGGGCGTTCCCTGCCAGCCGGCTCTACGTCACGGGGTTCGACGGCAAGGTCCTCGAGCTCACGCCTCCCCGGGGCGTCACTCCCTGAGCGTCTCCGACTGTCAGTACGTGGGGGGTGGTCGACGGAATTGCCGGCCGTCGGGGGTGGTCCAGATGGTGTCGCCGGTGTCGGGGTCTTTGGTGACGGTGAAGTAGGCCTGTTTCGCGCGGTGGTGCCGTCGG
>JBKJSN010000133.1:0-14668 GCA_046595815.1 Mycobacteriales bacterium | reverse complement strand
GCCGTGGGACCAGCAGTGGTCGCTTCGGTTGCAGCAGGTGCTGGCGTTCGAGACCGACCTGCTGGAGTACGACGACCTGTTCGAGGGCTCGGTCGTCGTCGAGCGCAAGGTCGCCGAGCTCTGCAAGGCGGTGCAGGCCGAGGTGGACACCGTGCAGGGCCTCGGCGGGGCCATCGAAGCGGTGGAGTACATGAAGACCTCCCTCGTCGGCTCGCATGCCGAGCGCCGACGGCGCATCGAGGCTGGTGAGGACGTCGTCGTGGGCGTGAACCGCTTCACCACGACCGAGCCCAACCCGCTGCTCGCGGACGTGGACGGCGCGATCCTCACCGTGGACCCGGCCGTCGAGCAGCACGCGATCGATGCCCTCGCCCAGTGGCGCGCGAACCGCGACAACGCGGCGGTCGACGAGGCCCTGATCGCGCTGCGCGACGCAGCCAAGACCGATGCCAACCTGATGCAGGCCACCCTCACCTGCGCCCGTGCCGGTGTCACGACCGGCGAGTGGGCCGGTGCGCTGCGCGAGGTCTTCGGTGAGTACCGCGCACCCACAGGCGTCGCAGGTGCCGTGGCCGGGGGCGAGGCCGGTGAGTCGGTTGCCGCCGTACGCGAGCGGGTTCGCGAGACGTCCGAGGCGCTCGGCTCGCGGCTGCGCTTCCTCGTGGGCAAGCCGGGGCTCGACGGGCACAGCAACGGCGCGGAGCAGATCGCCGTACGCGGGCGCGACGTCGGGTTCGAGGTCGTCTACCAGGGCATCCGACTGACGCCGGCACAGATCGTCGCTGCAGCGGTCGAGGAGGACGTGCACGTCGTCGGCCTGTCGATCCTGTCCGGCTCCCACATGGGTGCGGTGCCAGCGGTGCTTGAGGGTCTGCGCGAGGCGGGCGCCGGCGACGTGCCGGTCGTGGTCGGCGGGATCATCCCGGACAGCGATGCGGCCAAGTTGCGCGAGCAGGGTGTCGCCGCGGTGTTCACGCCCAAGGACTACGACATGACGGCCGTCATGGGCCGGATCGTCGACGTGGTCCGGGCGGCCAACGGGCTGGCGTAGCGCCACCCGCGGGCCGCCCGGCCGGGGCGGTCCGTCAGCTCACGGTGATGTCGTAGTAGAGCGTGACCGACGCGCCATCCCCGTTGTGCAGCGTGCGGAAGCGGTAGGGGATGCGCTCCGGCTTGGTCTTGAACAACTTGCTCTTCACGAGCTTTGCCAGCTTGGCAGAGTTGAAGTGACGCGACTGGTCCGGCCCGATCTGGTCGTCCTGGAGATTGAACAGGGCCACGAAGCCCTTGGCCACCTCGTTCTCGAAGGTGTCCGACACCTGGAGGCCACCGGCGGTCGAACCCTGCTCGATGGCCTCGGCCGCGGCAGCCTCGATCATCTTCTGGATCAGCGTCGAGTCGCCCTGGTCCTCCTCCATGAGTTGGGCGTGCAGCTCGAAGTGGTGCAGCGGCCCGTCCCAGACGGCGATGTCACACCGACGCCAGTCGCCGCTGTCGATGCCCTCCCAGGCGCTCTTGCTCGCAGGCACCCGCGTCGTGCTGGAGGTCAGGGTGCCTGCTGACGTGCGGCCGAACACCGTGACGATCGCGTAGTACTCGTCGGAGGGGGTCGCCTGGTCCCAGTCGGTCTCCTCCTGACACCACATCCCGGTGCAGGTGATCGTGTAGCTCTCGTCGCTCATCGCCATTCCTTCCGTGGACCGGCGGATCCGGTACGGACGACAGCCAAGGGGGATCAGACGAGACAGACAAGACAAGTGTCACGATTCGGACAGGTCACCTGGAACCGGTCTAGGACCAGCGAGGGCGCTAGTCCAGCAGGCCGTCGAGCAGCAGCATCTCGTGCTCGATCAGCGCGCCGTGCCAGGCCATCGCAAGCATCTCCTCGCGGGGCAGACCGGGGATCTCGGGCACCATGCCGGCCACCGCGTCCAGCGCCTGCAACCCGGCACGCAGGACCGCGCTTCGGCCGACGCGCTCGGCGATGCGGTCGACATCCACCGGCTCGTTCGGCAGGACGTGGGTCAGGTCGGTGGCCGCCTGGTCGTGCTGGGGGGCCTCGCGGAGCGCGGCGAGCAGCAGCCAGCGCGCGCCCTTGTTGCCATCGCCCACGGCGGCCAGCGCGGCCTGGGCACGGTCCCGCAACACATCCTCGGGCTCGAGGGGGTCGACCTCGAGGAGCAGCTGCGCCGTGGCGCACACGACGGCTTCGACCAGGTCGACGGCGTTGACGTCCTCCGCCAGCAGCTGCTCAATCAGGTCCACGACGACGGAGCGGTCGAGGCCGAGGGCGTTGGCACGGGAGACGGCCAGGGCAGCCGCACTGACGGGCACCTGGCGCCAGGTGCCCGGCCCGAGCCCGGCGCGCACCCGCACGAAGCGCGCCAGCGCCAGGCACTGCTCGAAGGCGTTGGCGGCATCGGCGACGGGCATCGGCGTACCGGGACGTTGCTTGCGGGTGAGCAGCGCGTCCAGCACCTGAACGGGCGTGGCCACGCGAGCGGTGGCCCGACCGCTCGCCTCCAGCGCCAGAGTCGCAAGGACGGCGCTCGTGGCCCGCAACCAAGCACCGGCGGGGGCGCCTTCGGCCTCGCAGCGCTGGCCCAGCTCGGCGGCCACGATCGCGTCGGTGTCCGCGGGGCCGTTGGCGGCGATCGCCAGATCCAGCCACAGCTCGGCCAGCCGCAGTTCGCCGCTGTCATCGACCATCGACAGCCGCTTGAGCAGCTCGTCGGTCGGCACGCCATCCCCGAGGGCCACCCGGGCAAGGCGGGCGATGCAGGTCACGGCCGCCTTCACAGCCTCGCCGTGCTCGGGGGCGTCGAGCACGATGTCGGTCGCGATCTCGGTGTCGTCCGCGGTGGGGTCATCGGGCCGCAGTCGAGGCGGGATCTGGGTGAGCAGCCGGATCACCTCAGGTTCGAACGGGCTGGTCTCGGCCAGCACCTTCTCGACCCCCTCGGGACCGGCCACCACGATCGCCGTCACGAGCGCGACGCACAACCGGGCACCGAGCTCGGCCATGTAGTCCTTGGGTGCGAGGTCGAAGGCGCGCAGCAGCCGGGTCGAGGCCTGCTCGGCCTCCAGGTCGCCGCGGTAGTGGGCGAGCACCGCGTTGGACAGCGTCTGGGCAGGACTGCGGTCGGCCGCGTGCTCATGCGCGTCGTCGTGCAGCAGCAGGGCCACGTCGTCTGCCAGCCACGGGGTGAGCCGACCGTGCAGGGCCTCGGCGAGGTCGGTGACCGGGATCTGCAGCTCCGCGGCAAGCCGTTCGCAGTCGACCGGCTTGGCCCAAAAACCCTCCTCGGGCTCGGCGTCCATGACCGCCAGCAGCACCATTCGGCCCTCGTCCCCGGGCTGACCGGGGAGCGCCGCCACGAAGGGGGCGATCGGCAGCTGCCAGGCCAACGACTGGCCCTCGCTGAGCACCCGCAGGGTCACGGTGGTCGAGCCCGGGCCGTCGGAGTGCACGTCGACCCGTGCATCGAAGGCGTCAAGCTTCTCGCCTGCCCCCGACGGCAGGAACGTGTAGAGGATGACGGCGGGCTCGAGAGTGTCCGCGCTGTGCGCGTGCAGCACTGCGCCCGCCGTACAGGCATAGAGGGGCGGGCGGTGCTGCTGCGGGGTGCTCACCCCACCATTCTCGCCGATCCGGGCCAGGTACGACGGGCCGCGGTGCGCCGATTGCGTCTGGCGCCCTCGGCGCCCGCGTAGATCTCGTCCGAGACCAGGCCGTTGGCCTCCGGGGTCGGTGAACAAAGTCCTGGTCCGGTTCAGGGTCGGACTAGTCCGAAGATGACCCGGGCGGGCCATTCCGGACAAGACAGGCATCGGGCACCGTCGTAGGCCTAGCGGGCTACCAGCTGGCCCAGGTGGACGGAAGGAGAGCACCTGAGGTGAGCGTCGCACCCACGACGCCGTGGCCCTCCGCTCCCCCCTCCGACCGCAGGCCTTGCGCGGCCGGGCACCCGCAGCGCTCTCCCCTGTCCCGGAGGTAAAGCACATGACCAGCAAAACCGGGCAGGTCCCCACGAGCTTCACGAGACTGCACACTCCTGTGGCCCATGCCACGGGTGTTGTGACGCCGAGCTCGCTCCTTACCTCTCTGGGCACGGGGTACCTGAGTGTCGTCCCTCAGCAAGCGTCGCCTGAGCCTGAGCCTGAGCCTGGGCCTGAGCCCGGGCCGGAAGGCAGCGCCCGCCCGATCGTCACTGCGGTCCCGTCGGCGCCGGCCCCCGAGGTCGACGTGCCTATGCGGGCACCCCACCGGCACGCTGGGGACCGGCGCAGCCAGCCCCGCGCCAACCGTGTACAGGCGAGGGGGGCTCGGCGGCAGTTCGTGCGTTCGACCTCGGTCCGGGTTCCTTTCGCCGCAGGACTGTTCGCCTTCGCCAGCCTGGCAGTGTCAGTGCCGCTGTTCCTCGGGGGTGACCCCACCCCCAGCGAGATGTCGAACCAGTACGTCGCCGACCAGGTGGCGGTGACCCATGACGCGGCGCAAGCCATCCGGCGCAGCCTGAACGAGGGCGTCGTCGATCTGGAAATGCTTGCCCAGTCGGTCTCGCTGCTCGGCGGCACGCGAGAGGACGTGACGGCGGGCCTGCTGGTCAAGTTCGCCGGCGTGTACGACCGCTTCTCCGACGTCTCCCTTGTCGGCCCCAACGGCCGGAGCCTGATAACGGGCTCGCTTCCTCACCCGGGTGTCCGCCTTCCCTGGGCGCAGGTTCAGCGTCAGGCGGGCATGGTCGACGTGTCCTCCACCGCAGCCGGCGGGGTGACGTTGCTGCAGTACGCGCCCGTCCGACAGTGCCCGGTCGCGGCGCCGGGCGTCCTGATCGCACCGGGAGGGTGCCCCGCAGTCGCGGCCGTCGTCGGTTACTACGACCCGACCAGACTGCTGACGCCGGCGACGGGGGACGGCACCGGTCGGGTCTGGCTGGTGGACGGGGCAGGCCGAGTGCTCGCCGGACCAGGGCGTGCGTCCGCACTTGGGCTCCTGCCAGGGCCCGCCTTGCGTGAGGCCGGTCAGCGTGCGGCCCAGGGTGAGTCCGCTGGGGTGGCGCAGGTCGTCTCGCGTGGTCGTACCGAGCTCATCACCTTCTCGCCCATCCAAGGACTCGGGCCCAGTGGCGACCTCGGCTGGAGCCTCGTCGCTCAACGATCCGTGTCGGCACTCGGGAGTCCGGTAGCGGGCAGGGCCAGGACCGCTGTCGCCCTGGGAGCGGCCCTGGGTCTGGTCACGCTGGGCATCTTCCTGTGGTTCTGGGTCGCGATCATCCGGCCACTCGACCACCTGGAGCACGAAGCGGACCGGCTGGCGCACGGTGACCTCGAGATGTCTGTCGGCATCGTGCGGGGCGATGAGATCGGGCTTGTAGCGCGGTCGCTGGACCGCATGCGGCTCGATGCCCTCCGGATGCGTCTCGCGCTCCGGTCGGATAATCCTGGACCCCGGCGTGCCGGCGACACCTGACCCGGCGTTCGTCCATGTGTTCTTCGGGATCTACATCGTCGGCACGCTTCTGGTCTACGAACGCTGGGGGCTGCGGCTCGGGGGCGTCCTCGCCCTTCCGTACCTGGCGGTGTATGCCCTCACCGATCTCGGGATCTTGCTGTTGTTCGGCTTGGCAGCGTTGGCGACGTACTTCATCGGGCAGGTCGTTCACCGCCGGACGCTGATCTACGGCCGTCGCATGCTCGTCGTTTTCCTGTTGGCCTCGCTGGCAAGCAGCGGACTGCTCAACCAGGTCATCCAGGTGGCCCAGTCAGGTGTGTTCCTGCCGATCCTGCCGGGGCTGTTCGCCTACAACCTTCACAGGGAGGGCAGGCCGACCTGGAACAGCGTGCTGTTCGTCGGAGTCCTGCTCATCGCGCTGCTTGTGACTTACGGCGCTCTTTTCGCCACCGGACGACTGGTATGAGGCTCTCGGCGGTGGACCTGCTGTTCCGTGGCCGGACGGACATCGACCGGCGGGCTGTCGAGGCGACGCTGCCGGCGGCCTATCGCGGCCGGCGGGGTTACCTTCGTCTGCTCGACGACATTCCTCTCCGGATGAGCATCTCGGGGACAAGGGGTAAGTCCAGCCTCATCCTCGGCGCCGAGAGTGAGCTCAGAGCCCGTGGGCACCGGACCTATGCGAAGCAGACGGGAACCGACCCGGTGTCCATTCGTGACGGGGTCCATCACCCCATCCACCGGCCGACCCGAGGCGGCGCACTGTTCGACGAGAACATCTGGGAGGTCAAGAACTGGCTGCAGGACGGCATCGATGCCCTGCTCCTCGAGAACCAGGCGATCTCGGGCTACACCATGCGGGTCTTCAACGAATTCTTCTGCCGTCCGCACTACGTGCTGATCACCAACATCCGGCGCGACCACGTCGAGGACCTCGGCGACAACCTGCTGCAGCACCCCCGTGCCTTCGGGCGCAGCGTCCCGCGCGGCCGGACGTTGGTGAGCGGCGAGGTCGACGAGGAGATCGCCTACCTGCTCCGGCGCGAGTGCGAGAGCGTGGGCGCCCGCTTCGTCGACGCGGCTCCCCATCGGTCGCACGTCTACCCGCCGGGGTATGAATCCGTCACGGTCCTCGACAGCGTCCTTGAGCTCGCAACAGGCAGGGGCCTGGGCGAGAGCCAGTTGCGAGAAGAGCATGAACGGCTCCGACTCCGGTTCGCCTGGAGTCCGTCTGCGCTGCCGGGAGTCCGCTGGTTCCACGGAGCCGAGATCAACGACGTGGACTCGACGCGGGCAATTCACCAGTACCTACTGGGTGAGGAGCCGTTGCCCACGACGTTCATCGCCTACTTCCGCCCCGACCGGCGAGGTCGCACAGCCACGTTCGCAACCTTCCTCGCTGAGGGGCTGCGAGAGGGCTGGTGCAAGCGGGCCTACCTGATGGGCAGCGGAGCCGAGCAGGTGGCTCGTCGGCTGCAGCGGTGGCGTTCCCAGGTCGAGGTGCTCCCCGACCAGGTCGAGTCCGTGCCACCGCTGATGGAGCGACTCGCCAAGGACTGTGTCGGCGAGGCCGTGATGACGGTGGCCAACGCGGTCCCGCCCGTGGCCCGGCGTCTCGCGCAGGCCCTGACGGTGGCGCCCAACTAGGACGCGGCGAGCCCGCGGGCGATCGCCGCGGCGGTCTGCTGACGGATCGTGGAGTCCGCCCGCAGCCTGGGCGCCAACTCGGTGTGCACGAAGGAGCCGCCGATCTTCCTGGTGGACGCTCCCTCGACGTTGGTGGTCGCGCCGAGCTCGGTGCAGTCCGTCCCGTAGGAGCAGACAGTGGCCAGGGTGCGCATCGAGGTGACGACGGACGTGCTCAGCGACGTTGCGCTGCTGGTCCCGGAGGACACCACAGCGTCTCCGAGCTCAGGGTGGGCGGTCGAGCTGAAGCCGTGGGGCTGGATGACACGTGATCCCGCACCGATGATGGCGAGGTGGACGCCGTTGAGGGCGCTCACGGGTGCGTGCGCAGGATCGGCGGAGCCGTCGGCGTTCGCGTCCCGGTGCGCTCCGGCGAGCAGGAATGCGCGAGCTCCCGCCGTGCGGAACAAGCGCAACCCGACGTCCTCGGTCATCGCGTCGGCGCGCGGGTGCACGACCTCGACGATCACCGTGGAGCGTGAGGCTGGGTCGAGGACGTAGGTGCCCCACGCGTGCGGCCAGGAGCCGTCTGAGCGCTGGTTCTCGCGCAGCATCAGCAACGCGCGCCCGGTGGCACTGTCGGTGTAACGCACCACTCGGTAGGACAGCGCCGAGGCGACGGAGGCGGCCTTGCTGACATCGCCGGAGGTGAGGTAGCCGAACGCGGTTCCCAGTTGGGCGGCCTCGGCGGAGGTGGGCACGTCGTACCCCTGGGTGCCGGCCATGGGCATCGACGACACGAGCTTGGCGACCAGGGTCAGCAGGTCGCCCTTCTCCGAGGTGATGGCGGTGGCCGCTTCTGCGGAGCTCGTCGACAACGGAGTGACACGTGTGGAAGGGAGCATCGCGCTCGTCAGGCTAAGTGCCGTCGCCGCGACCCCGACGATCAGCAGTCGGAGGGCGGTGCCGGGCGTACGGCGGCTGGCAGATTGGGGGAGGGGTCGGCTCACACAACAGGGATCGACGTACTGCCCTGGGGGCTTGAGTGCCGGGGCCGCCCCACCCCGGCTGGTCACTCGTACGGGGGGTCCCAGATGCCCCAGAACCAGACAAGTCGACCGACCCGGCGGGGCGCAAACCTTCGCCACCCGCGTGGCGCCTACCGTCGTGGCCATGCGTCTCGTGCTGGCCCGGTGCTCGGTGGACTACGTCGGGCGGCTGACGGCGCACCTGCCCACTGCCCGTCGGCTGCTCATGGTGAAGGCCGACGGGTCGGTGCTGGTGCACTCCGACACCGGTGGCTACAAGCCGCTGATGTGGATGACCCCGCCGTGCACGACGGTCGAGGCGGAAGGTCTGTGGACCGTCACCAACAAGGGTGGCGAACAGCTCGTCGTCACGGTGCACGAGGTGCTCAGCGACACCTCGCACGAGTTGGGCACGGACCCCGGTTTGGTCAAGGACGGCGTGGAGAAGCACCTGCAGGCGCTGCTCGCCGACCAAGTGCACGTGCTCGGCGAGGGGTTCGAGCTGGTGCAGCGGGAGTACTTCACCGACATCGGTCCCGTCGACCTCCTGGTGCGCGACGCGGGCGGCCTGCATGTGCTGGTCGAGGTGAAGCGGCACGCCGAGATCGACGGCGTGGAGCAGCTCTCGCGGTACCTGCAGAGGGTGTCGACGGTGCTGGGCGACGTGCAGGGAATCCTTGCCGCTCAGTCCTTCAAGCCGCAGGCCAAGGTGCTCGCCGCGGACCGCGGGATCACCTGCGTGCAACTGGACTACGACGCCCTGCGCGGCATGGAGTCCACCCGACCCACGCTTTTCTGAGCCGGTTACTACCGACGGGTAACCCTCTGGGACACTGTGGCGCAACACTCACCCGAGGAGCAGCAGTGGCGTTCACCAAGATCGGCGTCGTCGGACTCGGCACCATGGGTGCCGGCATCGCGGAGGTGCTCGCGCGCTCCGGCCTGGAGGTCGTCGGCGTCGAGATCGATGACGCCGCGCTGAAGCGGGCCCACGGCCACCTGGTCAGCTCCACTGCCCGCGCCGTCGCGCGCGGGAAGGCGAGCCAGGAGGAGATCGACGACCTGCTCGCCCGGATCACCACTTCGACTGAATTGGCCAGCCTGAAGGACTGCGAGCTGGTCATCGAGGCGGTGCCCGAGCGACTGGAGCTCAAGAAGGAGCTGTTCGCCCAGCTCGACGCGCTGCTTCCCGCCGACGCGGTCCTGGCCACCAACACCTCTGCGCTATCCATCACCGACATCGCCACGAGCACCGGACGCCCGAGCCGGGTTGTGGGCCTGCACTGGTTCAACCCCGCCCCGGTCATGAAGCTCGTCGAGGTCGTGCAGACGGTCGTCACCGACCCGTCGGTCGTCGAGGCAGTCGAGGCGCTCGTCGCGCAGGTCGGCAAGGACGACGTCACCGCCGGCGACCGCGCAGGCTTCATCGCCAACGCACTGCTGTTCGGTTACCTCAACAACGCCGTCCGCATGTATGAGTCGAAGTACGCCAGCCGTGAGGACATCGACGCTGCCATGCGCTTCGGGTGTGGCCACCCAATGGGCCCCTTGGCGCTTCTCGACCTGATCGGGCTCGACTCGGCGTACGAGATCTTGGAGCGGATCTACGAGCGCTCGCGCGACCACCTGCACGCGCCCGCGCCGCTGCTCAAGCAGTACGTCAGCGCCGGGCTGCTAGGCCGCAAGAGTGGTCGCGGCTTCTACACCTACGCCTCCACCGAGACCTCCGAGATCGTCGCCGACGGCGAGACCCCTTCTGCTGCAGGCGATGTCGCCGGCCGGCCGGTCTCGAAGATCGGCGTCATCGGCACCGGAACGATGGCCAGCGGCATCATCGAGGTCTGCGCCAAGAGCGGGTACGACGTGGTCTTCCGCGCGCGGGGCGACGACAAGGTTGCCGCGGTCCAGAAGAAGGTCGAGGGATCGCTGGCCAAGGCGGTCGAGAAGGGCAAGCTCACCGAGGACGCACGCACCGAGACCCTCGCGCGCATCAGCGGTACGACCTCGCTGGCGGACCTCGGCGACTGCGACCTGATCATCGAGGCCGTTGCCGAGGATCTCGCCATCAAGAAGGCGATCTTCGCCGAGCTCGACACCGTCCTGAAGCCGGGCGCGGTGCTGGCGACCACCACCTCCTCGCTGCCGGTCATCGAGTGCGCCACGGCGACCACGAGGCCGGCCGACGTCGTGGGCATGCACTGGTTCAACCCCGCGACCGTGATGAAGCTGGTCGAGGTCGTGCCGACCGTCGCGACCGCGCCCGACGTCATCGCCACCGTGCTCGAGGTCTGCGCCCGCACGAACAAGCATGCGGTGCTGTGTGGCGACCGCGCGGGCTTCATCGTCAACGCGCTGCTGTTCCCGTACCTCAACGACGCGGTCAAGATGCTCGAGGCGCACTACGCCACCATCGACGACATCGACAAGGCCATGACGGCAGGCTGCGGCCACCCGATGGGGCCGTTCGCCCTCATGGACGTCGTCGGCCTCGACGTCACCTTGGCCATCCAGAAGACGCTGTACGACGAGTTCCGCGAGCCCGGGCACGCGCCCGCTCCGATGCTCGAGCACCTGGTCAAGGCGGGGTACCTCGGTCGCAAGACCGGCCGCGGCTTCCGCGACTACGCCAAGCGCTGAGCTTGCGTCCTCACACCTGAGCGTGGTGAAGGGGGCGAAGGTGAGGACGTTAGGTTGGGGCGCAATGACGGAGATCCGCGCGAATACGGTGCTGCCTGCCGACCGACGGCCGGTCACGCTGCACACCGCCGATGGGCTGGAGCTCGTCGGTGAAGTGGCGCTGCCGCTCGACGCCCCGCCGGTCGCCACCGTGGTCTGCCTTCACCCGCTGCCCACCCACGGCGGGATGATGGACAGCCACCTGCTCAAGAAGATGGCCAACCGTCTGCCGGCCTTGGCAGCCATCGCGGTGGTGCGCTTCAACACCCGCGGCACCACCTCTGACCAGGGCACGAGCCAGGGGACTTTCGGGGAGGGGATCAGTGAGCAGTACGACGTGGCCGCGGCGCTGGACCTCGCGGAGTCACTCGACCTGCCGAACATCTGGCTCGTGGGGTGGAGCTTCGGGACCGACCTTGCCCTGATGCACGGGTGCGACCCCAGCGTGGTCGGCGCGATCCTGCTGAGCCCGCCGCTGCGCTTCTCGACTCCCGAGCACCTCGAGGCCTGGGCGCAGTCGGGAAAGCCGTTGGTCGCCGTCGTACCCGAGCATGACGACTACCTGCAACCACTTGCTGCCCGGGAGCGCTTCGCCGCCGTGCCGCAGGCGGAGGTCGTCGGCGTCGACCGGGCCAAGCACCTGTGGGTCGGGTTCGCCGACGAGGTGCTCGACGAGGTCGTCCGGCATGTGAACCCCAAGGCCTACCCCCTCCCGAAGGAGTACTGATGCAGCCGCTTGCAGGACGCACCGCCCTGGTCACCGGGGCCTCGCGCGGCATCGGTCGAGCTCTCGCGCTCGGCCTCGCCGAGGCGGGCGCCGACGTCGCGTTGAGCGCGCGCTCCGTGGACGCCCTGGCTGAGCTCGCCAAAGAGGTGGAAGCCCTGGGACGTAAGGCGATCGTGCTGCCCGCCGACGTCACCGACGCCGACGCCTGCCACACCCTGGTGACCGACGCGGTGGCCGCACTGGGACACCTCGACGTGCTGGTCAACAACGCGGGCGGCTCGTCGTACATGGGGGCTTTCACCGACCTGCGCTTCTCCGGCTGGGAGAAGACGATGCGGCTGAACGTCGACTCGCTCGTGCACCTGTGCCAGGAGGCAGGGCGGCACATGGTCGAGCGGGGAAGCGGCAGCATCATCAACGTCGCCAGCGTGGCGGGCCTGACCGCGACACCGCTGCTGGCGGCGTACGGCGCGTCCAAGGCGGCCGTGATCTCGCTGACGAAGAGCCTGGCGCACGAGTGGGGGCCGAGTGGGGTGCGCGTCAACGCGCTGTGCCCGGGGTGGACCAAGACCGACCTCAACCGGCCGCTGTGGGAGGGGCCGGACGGCGGCGCGGCGTTCGTCGCGAACCAGCCGCTGAAGCGGTGGGCCACCGTTGAGGAGATGGTCGGGCCGACGGTCTTCTTGGCGAGCGATGCCTCGAGCTACGTGACCGGTCAGGCCCTTGTCGTCGACGGCGGGCAGACCTCCGGCTAGTGATCTTCCTGGTGGGGGAGCACGACCTCGAGCATGATGAGCTGGATCGCGGCTGCGGTGGGGATGGCGAGCAGCGCGCCCAAGATGCCCATCAGTGAGCCACCGAGAAGCACCGCGATGATCGTGACGGCGGGGGAGACATCCACCGAGCGCTTCATGATGCGCGGGTAGAGGACGTAGTTCTCGACCTGCTGGTAGATCAGGTAGAAGACCGCGACGATGATGCCGACGCGTACGTCGTGTGCGAAGGCCACAGCACTGACGACGATCGCCCCCAGGGTGGCGCCGATGACGGGTATCAGGTCCGTCACCATGACGACCAGTGCGAGGGCCACGGGGGATGGCACGCCGAGGCCGAGCAGCACCACGAAGCTGCAGGAGCCGGCGACGAGCGCGATGCCCAGCGCGCCTGCGACGTAGCCCCCGACGCGGGTCAGGATGTCGTCAGCAAGCACGCTCACCGTCTCGCGGTTGCTCTTCGGGACCGCGCGATAGGCGGCCTTCTTCATCGCGGGCAGCGAGGACATGAAGTACAGCGTCAGCGTCAGGACCGTGATGGTGGAGAAGATCGCGCTGAACACCACCTTGCCGACTCCGAGCACGCCACCGAAGAGGTTGGCTGCGAGCGCAGGCGACTGCAGTGCCTCCTTCGTCCGGGCGATGATGTGGGATTGGGAGTCGAGGCGGCGCACGCTGCGGTTGCGCAACAGGCGGTCGAGGTAGTCGGGCCCGTTCTTCACCAGCTCGGAGGTCTGGTCGACGATGGGCGGCACGATCGCCAGCAGGAAGCCGGCGAAGGCCAGCAGGACGCCGGCGAGCACCACGGCGACCGCGCGACCGCGGGGCAGGCCTCGCCGTACGAGGAACTCCACGACCGGGTTGAGCCCGACGGCCAGGAAAGCCGAGATGACCAGCAGGACGAGCACCGACCGCGTCGCGCTGATGGCGGAGACGAAGGCCCCAGCCGTGAAGACGCCGAGGGCGGCGAGGAAACCGATGCGGAACGCAGACCGGATGGTCAGGCCTTCGCTGACCTGACGGACGCGGGTGGGCACGTGGCTTACGGGTTCTCGGTGGCGCCGAGCGGCTTCATGGCCGCCCCCAGCGTCTTGCGCAGGTCGTCGAGCTGGGCCGCGATGGCGTCTCGCTGCCGCGCCAGATCCTCGACCTGCTGCTGGGCCCGGGCGATGAGTTCGTCTGCCTTGCCTCGCGCGTCGTCGTGCAGGATCGCGACGTCCTCCTCGGCCGTACGGCGGCGCTTGTCGGCCTCGTCGCGAGCCGACTCCAGCAGCTCGGTGATCTGGTCCTTCGCGCGCCGCAACTGCTCGTCGGCTTCCTGCTGAGCCCTGTCACGAAGGGCCTGCGCGTCGCGCTGCGCCTCCATGCGGGTGCGGTCGGCCGCCTCGCTGGCACTGGCGACGGCCGCCTCGCGCCGGGACAGCTCGGCCTCGCGGTCGGCGGAGCTGCGGGTGGCCTTGTCGCGGGCGTGCTCGACGATCTCCTCCGCCTCCTGCTCGGCGAGCCGGAGCATGGTGGCCAGCCGCTCGCCGATCAGCGAGGCCGGGTCGGGCAGCCCCTCGGCCCGGCGCTGAGCCTCGCCGAGGGCGAGTTGGGCGTCAGCGAGCTCCTGCTCCAGGGCGTGGATGCGCTCGCCGTCCTCGATGTGCTGACGGTCTGCGTCGCCGAGCGTCAGCTCCACGCGGTGGATGTAGTCCTCGACCTGCTTGCGGTCGTAACCGCGCAGCACGACGTCGAAGCCGTTCGTGTCGGCGTCCAGGTGCACCAGGTCTTCTTCACTCATGGGGTGAGTCATACCAGCACTTGGCCCCGGCTACCCGTCAGACGTCGCGGAAGCGGTTAATCGCGTCCAGGTGCTTGGCCCTGAACTCGGCCGCCTCTGGCTCGACGCCGAGGCCTTCCTGGGGGGCCAGGCACAACACGCCGACCTTGCCCTGGTGCAGGTTCTTGTGCACGTCGTACGCCGCGTCGCCCGTCTGAGCCAGCGGGTAGCTCTTGGACAGGGTCGGGTGGATGAGGCCCTTGCTGATGAGGCGGTTGGCCTCCCAGCTCTCGCGGTAGTTCGCGAAGTGCGAGCCCACGATGCGCTTGAGGTTCATCCAGAAGTAGCGGTTGTCGTACTGGTGCATGTAGCCGCTGGTGGAGGCACAGGTGGTGATCGTTCCGCCCTTCTTGGTCACGTAGACCGACGCGCCGAACGTCTCGCGACCAGGGTGCTCGAAGACGATGTCGATGTCCTCACCGCCGGTGAGCTCGCGGATCTTCTTGCCGAAGCGCTGCCACTCCTTGGGGTCCTGCGTGTGCTCGTCCTTCCAGAAGCGGTAGTCCTCGGCGCTGCGGTCGATGACCAGCTCCGCGCCCATCCGGCGGGCGATCTCGGCCT
>JBKJSN010000139.1:0-7824 GCA_046595815.1 Mycobacteriales bacterium | reverse complement strand
CACCCCCAGCACCGCAGCCCCCGCCGCCCCCGCCCAGCGACTGGCACCACGACGACCCACCGCCCTTCTGATCGGACCTCGAGCCCAGTGCCGCCCGGGCACCGCAGGCCGATGCGGTGTTGGATGTCCCTCGTGTACGACGAGGCAGCGGTCGAGCGTCGGGTGCCCGAGCCGGACAAGCGGCCTGGGCGCACGGCGTACCAGCGCGACCGCGCGCGGGTATTGCACAGCAGCGCCTTCCGGCGGCTCGCGGGCAAGACCCAGGTCGTCGAGCCGGTCGGGAGCAACCCGCTCGTCCCGCGGACCCGGCTGACCCATTCCCTGGAGTGCGCGCAGATCGGTCGCGAGCTCGGGGCGGCGCTGGGGTGCGATCCGGACCTGGTCGACGTCGCGTGCCTGGCCCACGACCTGGGCCACCCGCCGTACGGGCACAACGGTGAGACGGCGCTGGCCGAGGCGGCTGCCGGGGCAGGCGGGTTCGAGGGCAACGCCCAGTCCTTCCGGCTGCTCACCCGCCTCGAGCCCAAGGTCGAGGGCGCGGGGCTGAACCTCACCCGGGCCGCGCTCGACGCGGCGACGAAATACCCCTGGACCCAGGACGGCCGGACCAAGTTCGGCGTCTACGACGACGACGTCGCGACCTTCCACTGGGTCCGCCAGGGCAAGCCGGGGGAGGGCCGCCCGCTGGAGACCCAGGTCATGGACCTCGCCGACGACATCGCCTACTCCGTGCACGACCTCGAAGACGGCATCTTCGCCGGGCTCATCGACCCGCTCGGCCTGTTCGAGGGACGGGGGCGCGACGCGGTCGTCGAGGCTGCCGCCCGCTACTGCGACGCCTCGACCTTCGAGCTCAGTGAGGTGCTGGACGACCTCGTCGGCGACGTGCGCTGGTGGCCGCGGTCCTACGACGGCACCTTCGCGGCCCAAGCCGCCTGGAAGAGCGCGACCTCCGGGCTGATCGGCCGGTTCTGCTCCGCCGCCGAGGGCGCGACCCGAGCCCGGTACGGCGATGAGCCCCTCGCGCGCTACGCGGCTGACCTCGTCGTACCCGCCCTGACCCGCTCGGAGATCGCGGTCCTGAAGTCCATCGCGGCGGTGTTCGTCATGGACCGTCCCGAGGCCCACGCCCGCCAGGAGCGCGAGCGCGAGGTGGTGCGCGAGCTGGTGGACGCGTTGACCGACCGGCCCGAGGAGCTGGAGCCGGCCTATCAGGGCCTGTACGACGAGGCCTGCGACGACCGCTCGCGGCTGCGGGTCGTGATCGACCAGGTCGCGGCCTTGACCGATGCCGCCGCCCACGGGCTGCACGCCCGGCTCGTCACGGGCTGACCAGGCCCGACTCGAACGCGGCGATCACGGCCTGGACACGGTCACGTACATCGAGCTTGGCCAGCAGCGCCGCGACGTGCGTCTTCACGGTGCCGGGCGAGATGAACAGCTCGCCGCCGATCTCGGCGTTCGACAGGCCGCGGGCGAGCAGCACGAGCACCTCCCGCTCGCGTGGGGTGAGCAGGTGCACGGGGTGCTGCGCCGCGGGGTGCGCGGACCGGCGCACCCTCGCAACGACGGCCGCCGTGACGGCCGGGTCTAGGCGCGACTCCCCGGAGGCGACGGCGTGCACGGCCGCCAGCAGGTCCTCGGGGCGGCAGTCCTTGAGCAGGAAGCCCTGTGCCCCCGCCTGCAGCGCCTCGAACACCACCTCGTCCTGACCGAATGTCGTCAGCACGAGCACCCGCGTGGCCAGCCCGTCGGCGACGATCTGGCGGGTGACCGCGATGCCGTCCAGGTGGGGCATGCGAACGTCGAGCAGCGCCAGGTCGGGTCGGTGCGCGCGCACCCGTTCGAGCGCCTCGGCGCCGTCGGCCGCCGCCGCGACGACCTCGATGCCCGGGTCGGTGGACAAGATGGTGACGAGGCCCGCCCGCACCAGGGCCTGGTCCTCCGCGAGGACGACGCGGACCGTCATGGCGCGACGCCGCCGAGCAGGGGCAGACGCGCCGCGACTACCCAGCGGCCCTCGCAGGGGCCGGCCGACAGCGTCCCGCCGTGCAGCGCGACGCGCTCCCGCATGCCGAGCAGCCCGCGGCCCTCGGCAGCCTGCTCTGCGGGTGCGGGCAGCGCGTTGCTCACCCGCACCTCGACCTCCGCGCCGACCTGCACCTGTACGGCGGTCTGCACCGCTCCCGCATGCCGCAGAGCGTTGGTGAGTGCCTCCTGGACGATCCGGTAGACCGTCAGCCCGACGCCGGCAGGGACGTCCGTACCCCCGGCGGTGCTCAGCGTGACCGGCAGCCCGGCTCGACGTACCTGCTCGACGAGGGCCGGCAGCGAGGCCAGTGTCGGTTGCGGCGCGTGCTCGTCGACGGCGTCGGGGGAGCGCAGCACGCCGAGCATGGCTCGCAGCTCGACCAGAGCTTGTCGTCCGGACTCCTCGATCGACTCCAGCGCGGCCCGGGTCGCGGGGTCGTCGCCGCCGTGGGAGACACGCGCGGCGCCGGCCTGCACGACCATCACCGAGACGGCGTGACCGACGACGTCGTGCAACTCGCGGGCGATGCGGTCCCGCTCTCGACCAGCCGCCTCCTGCGCCTCCATCTCCAGCAGTGCCGCGTGGGCGCCCGCCTCACGCGCCTGCAGGGTCTGTCGTCGTACCAGTCGGCCGGCGAGCCAGGGGACGCCCCACACGATGAAGGGCAGGAAGTCACTGGCGTCGCCCTCGCCCGTCGTGACGTGAGCGGCCCAGACGGCGAGCAGGCCGAACGTGCCGGCGAGCAGCGCCCGGCGGCCGGCGAGATGGGCGGCCGCCGCGTAGAGCCCGACCATCACCCCGAGCACGGTGGTCTGCGGCCCGAAGCGCGTCGTTGCGGTCACCATCAGCAGCAGGTTGACCGAGCAGGTGGCGACGAGGGGGAGCCAGGGGACGGTGAGGCGCCAGGCGAGGGTCGCGCCCGCCAGCAGCGAGAGCACCAGGGCTGGCACCGGCCAGGCGGCGTTGTGGGTGTCGGCGCTCATCACGACGGCGACCCCTGCCGCGAGGGCCACCTCGGTGACCGGCGGCCGGCTCGGGGTCCAGAGACGGCCGCGCTCGGACATGGTCGGAGGGTAGTGGCGCGAGGGCCGTCCTTCCCTCTGCCACACGGCAGAGACCAAGACCGGCCGCCGGACCGATGCGGCCGACGCCCGCGACTCCCTAGCGTCCGCTCATCGATCCCAACACAAGGAGCAACCATGACCAAGAACCACGACTGGGTCCCTTACGTCACCGTCGCCGCGGGAGCGGCGCTGCTGCTCAAGGCCGTCCTCATCATCGCGAGCGAGAACGAGGTGAGCACGGACGCGACGACGGTGCTCTACCTGGCTGGGCTGCTGCTGGCAGTCGCCGCTGCGGTGGGCGCGGGGCTGCGTCAGCGCGAGGGTCGCCGGACGCTGGTCGGGGTCGGCTGCGTCGTGGGGCTGCTCGCCTTCGTCATGGTCCTCAGCGACGGGCTATCAGGCGTCTTCGGCATCTTCAGCGACGCGGCATGGGTCGGTGACGAGGGGCCGATCGGAGCCCTCGGCGTGGCGCTGCTGGTCCTCGGAGCCCGTGCGCACACCTCGAGCCGCCTCACGGGAGTCGGCGCGACTACCTAGACTCCTCCACGTGGCGGGGCGGATTCGGGACGAGAGCATCCAGCAGGTCCGCGAGCGCGCCTCCATCGAGCAGGTCGTGGTGGAGGCCGGCGTCCAGCTCAAGAGCGCGGGCGGCGGACGGCTGAAGGGTCTGTGCCCCTTCCACGACGAGAAGTCGCCGTCGTTCAACGTCAACCCGGCCAACGGCTACTACATGTGCTTCGGGTGCGGTGAGTCCGGCAACGTCATCAGCTTCGTCACCAAGCACGACCACATGAGCTTCCCCGAGGCGGTCGAGCACCTCGCCCGGCGGTACGGCGTGGACCTGCAGTACGAAGAGGGCGGCGTCGCCGCGCGCTCGACCACCAGCCAGCGGTCGCGACTGATCGAGGCCCACAAGGAGGCCGCGCGCTACTACGCCGAGCAGCTCGGCTCGCCCGAGGCGAAGACAGGGCGCGAGTTCCTCGCCGTACGCGGCTTCGATCAGAGCGCTGCGCAGGCGTACGGCGTGGGGTACGCCCCGCAGGGCTGGGACTCCCTCGTCAAGCACCTGCGGGCCAAGGGGTTCAACGACCAAGAGCTCCAGGTCGGCGGGCTCGCAGGGCCGAGTTCCAGGGGCACCCTGATCGACAAGTTCCGCGGCCGCCTGCTGTGGCCGATCCGAGACATCGGCGGCGAGGTCATCGGGTTCGGGGCCCGCAAGCTCTACGACGACGACCAGGGGCCGAAGTACCTCAACACGTCCGAGACGCCGATCTACAAGAAGTCACACGTCCTCTACGGCATTGACCTTGCGAAGAAGGAGATCGCCCGGCGGCGCCAGGCGGTCGTCGTGGAGGGGTACACCGACGTGATGGCCTGCCACCTCGCGGGCGTGCCGACGGCGGTCGCGACGTGCGGGACGGCCTTCGGGACCGACCACATCGCGGTCATCCGCCGGCTGCTCATGGACCAGGACGAGCTGCGTGGCGAGATCATCTTCACCTTCGACGGCGACGCGGCCGGTCAGAAGGCGGCGCTGAAGGCCTTCGGCGACGACCAGCGCTTCGTGACGCAGACCTTCATCGCCGTCAGCCCCGGGGGCATGGACCCCTGCGAGCTGCGCCTGGCCCAGGGCGATGCCGCGGTCAGCGACCTGGTCGCGAGCCGGGTGCCGCTGGTGGAGTTCGCCATCAAGTCCGGGCTCGCGAACTTCGACCTCGAGTCCGCAGAGGGCCGGGTGCAGGGGCTCAAGCACGGAGCCCCCCTGGTGGCCAAGATCAAGGACCGCTCGCTGCGGCCGGAGTACGCACGGCGGCTCGCCGGCTGGCTGGGCATGGAGGTCGAGGCCGTCACCGCGGCCGTCGCCGAGGAGTCGGGTGACAAGGGCGCGGTGCGCCGACCGGCGGAGCGGCCCGCGGTCGACGTGGCCCTGATCCGTCTCGAGCGAGAGGCGCTCAAGCTCGCCGTACAAGCTCCTTTCGCCGTCGCCCCGATCTTCGACCAGCTGCACGAGGACGTCTTCACCGACGAGCGCAGCAAGGCGGTCCATGAGGTGGTGCGCAAGGCTGGTGGCGTGAGCGCCAGCAG
This sequence comes from Mycobacteriales bacterium, assembly GCA_046595815.1. Lineage (GTDB taxonomy): Bacteria > Actinomycetota > Actinomycetes > Mycobacteriales > SCTD01 > RYN-111. Next base: position 2,643 of record JBKJSN010000139.1, on the reverse strand, counting down.
CGGTGGCGAGGGGTGGGTCGCGGCGCTTCTCGAGCAGGCCCCGGACGACACCGTGCGCCAGACCGTGATGGCGCTCGCCGTCGAGGCCCCGCTGACGGAGTGGGAGCTGCCGCGGTACGGGCAGATGACGCTGAGCCAGCTCCAGATGCACGCCGCCACCCGTCGCGTTGCCGAGCTGAAGGGGCGCCTGCAACGCCTCAACCCCGTCGAGGAGCCGGAGCTGTTCAACCGCACTTTCTCCGAGCTCATCAGTTTGGAGAACACCGTGCGGGCGTTCCGGGAGTCGGGGATCAGCGACCTGTGAGGCTGCGCAGGCAGGTCCCCGAGGACGTCCGGGCACTGGCACCGCTCGAGCGGCGCCTCGCCTGGGCGCTCACCGACGACGGCATCCCGCTCGTCGCGACACCCACGTCCTTGTACGCCGGCGAGCTGGTGCTGCCGTGGACCCAGGTGGCGAAGGTCGCCTGGCAGCCGCCGGTGCTCACGGTGCGCGAGGTCGCGCCCGTGGAGGACACCGGGTCGCTGCACCGCTTCGAGCTCGCCGAGCAGGACCGACTGGCCGAGGTGGTGCGCACGCAGGTCACCTCCTCGGTCGCGTGGTCCGACGTACGCCGGTTGGAGCCCGCCGGGAAGGTCCGCGTCGTCGGTCGTCGGGTGCCCGGGGAGGACGCGCTGCTGTGGCAGGTCGTCTGGCTGGACGGCACCGACCCTGCAGATCCTCGGTTGGCAGCGCAGGCCCAAGCGCTCGTGGCGGCGCTGCGCGGCACCCTCGGCTGAGCCTGTCGCTACCGCCGACGGGTCAGGCCGGCGAGGAACACGCCTGCGCCCGCCAGCCCGACGAGCGCACCTGCGATCCCGGCGACGGCGGTGGGGATCTCCTGCCCGGCGCCGGCAAGGGCCGGGACAGGTGCCTGGGACCGAAGGGGCGTCGCCGTCCGGCTCGGTGTCGCCGTCGGGGTGCGGAGCACCGCGATCGGTGATGGCGACGTCGCCGCGCGCACGGCCGAGGGCTTCACGGTCGGCTTCGGGCGCGGGGCGGCGGTGGTCCGCCGGGGTGCCGGCGTGGAGGCCGCGGTCGTGGTGCGCACGCCTAGGGCTGCGGCGACGTCCACCAGCCCGGCCCCAGCTCCGGTGAGCGGGCGCGCCGTACCGGTGATCCGCCGTACGACGTCGGCGCGACCGCGATTCGGCTGTTGCTGGAAGAGCAGAGCGGCCAGCCCGGCGACCTGGGGCGCGGCCATCGAGGTGCCCGCGGCCACGGCGTACTGGTTGCCCGGGTAGAGCGAGGTGATGCAGACGACCTGGGAGCACGTCGTGCCGTTGGGCTCGCCGCCCGGCGCGGCGACCGAGACGCCCTGCCCGTGCTGGCTGTAGCTCGCCAGCCGGCCGGACGGTCCGGTTGCCGCCACGACCAGCGCGTCGCTGCCGTAGGCCTGTGCGACGGGCAGCTCGGAGTTGCCCGCGGAGAACACCACGACCACGCCCGCGTCGGCCGCAGACGCGACGGCGTCGGCGATGACGCCGTGGGAGGTCTGCCCGGGTACGTCCGGCCCGAGGGACAGGTTCAGCACCTGTGCCCCGTGCCGCACCGACCACTCGATGCCCGCGGCGACGCCGCTCGGTGTGCCGGTGCAGTCCCCGCTCCCGTCGTCCTTCAGGACGCGTACGGCGAGCAGCCGGGCTCCCGGTGCCACGCCGTAGGACGACGATGCGACGCTTCCCGCGACGTGGGTGCCGTGCTGCTGGCCGCAGGCGTCGCGGCCCATCGTGGTGCTGCAGGTGCCGCTGGTGCAGTCCGCCGCCGCAACGGCCCGCCCGCCGAAGTCGCCGTGGCTGGTGTCGATCCACCCGTCGAGCACCGCGACGGTCACCCCGTGCCCGTTGTACCCGGCTTTGAGCGCGGGGGACTGGTTGATCTGCACGCTGTGCCAGGTGCTCGTGGCCGGCTGGCCGGCGGCGGAGGCGGACCCTGGGACGACGAGGGCAGCCAGCACCACGGCAAGCAGGAGCAGGCGGCCCGAAGTCACGACGTCACGGTACGTGCTTGCGCTATCGTTCTGAGGCCGCAAGACCATCCCCCATAGCTCAATTGGCAGAGCATTCGACTGTTAATCGAAGGGTTTCTGGTTCGAGTCCAGATGGGGGAGCCACCCACCGCCCCTGACCTGCATCTTCTCGGTCAGGGGCTTCTTGTTGGCGCTGCCAAGAGGGCCGCAGCCCCCGGTTATCCCCCTGTTTCGCAGGCTCAGAGGACCTCTGCGGCCTGGAGTGTCGTGCTGCGACGGTCCACGTAGACGTCCTTCGTGAGGCTCGCTCTGGCGTGACCCAGGTGGTTGGCGACCTGGACGTCCGTCACGCCCGGAGCCTCCAGGAGAAGGGTGGCCACGGTCTTTCGGAAGATGTGCGATGTGTCCTCGGGGTGACCTGCCGCATCCAGCAGATCCCGGATGTCGTGACCCGTGTTGCTGAGGTCCCTCAGGGCCCCGCGAGGCGAGGGGAACACCACGTCCCACTGGTTCGGCTCAGCGTTGACCTGGCGCTCCAGCAGCCGAGCTACGAGGTCAGACGGCAGGGCGACGGTACGAGTGCTGGTGGCGCTCTTGCCGCGCTCCTGGATCGTGAGGCCCTGTCCCTTGATCCGAA
>JBKJSN010000109.1:0-13386 GCA_046595815.1 Mycobacteriales bacterium | reverse complement strand
AACTTGGGGGCATGTCCTCGGATGTCTCGCCTCGGGTCGCGCAGCTGCAGGTCGTCGCGCGCGCCTACACCCGGGAGGCCCGCGAGCACGCCGCCAGGGTGCGTGAGCTGGTCGAGCTGGAGCGGCTTTTCGGTGCCGACCGGGACGGGCTGATCCTGGAGCTGGCCGGGACCGCCCGGATGGGACAGGCCGCCGCGGCCGGTGAGCTGGACCGGGCCGTCCGGCTGCACGAGCACTACCCCCGCGTCCTGGCCCTGCTGGCCCGGGGTGAGATGCGCGTCGCGACGGTGCGGATCCTGCTGCGCCTGACCAGCAAGTGCAGCCTCGCGGTGCAGGCCGAGCTCGGCCGCCGGCTCCCGGACCGGCTCGCACCCTTGGACGCCGCGGACGCCCGACCACTGATCGCCCAAACGATCCTGGAGGTCGAGGCCGAGCTCGAACTCGCCGAGCAACAGGAGCGGTACGCCAAAGCCCGCGCCAACCGCGGCGTCTGGGTCTTCGACGTCGAGAACGGCATGGCCCGCGTCGGCGCCGAGATCGACGCGCTCCAGGCCCGCCGGTTCAGCCTCGACCTCGACGAGCTCGTCCGGGCCGAGAAGATCCGGGACACCCGTGACGGCATCCGCCGCACCCAAGCACAACGCCGGGCCGATGTGCTCGCCGAGCTCCCCGCCCGGCACCTGGCCCTACTGCAGATCCTGGCCAAAGGACAGGGTGACGCCGTGCTGGCCGAGGCCCGCAAACGCAGCACCGAGAACACCCCCGCACCACCACCGGAGGAGCTCCCCCTCGGGCTGCCGGCGAAGCAACGCGAGAGCGCCTGCCACCTCGACCCGACCGAGCTGGCCATCGAGCTGCTCCGCCAGCCAGTCCGCGCGCCCCTGACCCTGAACGTGCACAGCGCCCTGACCAGCCTGCTCGACCTCGACCAGCACCCCGCCCACCTAGAAGGACTCGGACCCATCCCCGCCTGGCTGGCCCGGACCTGGATCCCGCACGCCGCCCTACGCCGCGTCGCGGTCAACGCCGCGACCGGGATCCCGATCTACCTGGACCCACCCCCACGCCAGCACCACAGACACCCACCCAACGAGCCTCCCGACCTGGACCGCGCGGAACGCACCCAGCAACAGCTGCTCGCGATGCTGCGCCCTGTCCGGCTGCCCGACACCACCGAACCCCAACACGACCCCAGCACCGGCCTACGCCGGCTCGTGCAAGTCCGCGATCTGCGCTGCACCGGACCCGGCTGCCCCCGCCCCGCCACCAGCTGCGACCTGGACCACGAGACCGAATACGCCCAAGGCGGCCCCACCAGCGAGGCGAACCTCAGCGCCAAGAGCCCCCGCTGCCACCGCGCCCGCCACGACGGCTGGACCGCCGACCGCGACCCCACCACCGGCATCACGACCTGGACCAGCCCCTCGGGCAGCACCTTCACCCGCCTACCCGCCTGGCGCCCCCACCCCTGGCACCCCGAAGTCCTGCACCCACCGCTACCCCGCGGAGAACAACCCCCCACCGCCGAGACCGACTACCCCCACGACCGACCCCTCTGGACACCACCCCCCACCCCCGAGAGCACAGCACCCCCAGCACCGCAGCCCCCGCCCAGCGACTGGCACCACGACGAACCACCGCCCTTCTGAGGGCTAGCGGTCCCCCTCGGTGAGGTAGCCGCGCACCGACGTGGCATGGCGGTTGATGCAGGCGTGCAGCGCCGACTCCTCCTGAAGGGTCGCCTCACCGATGTCGAAGCGCACCGGGAACCGTCCCTGGACACCTGGGTCAGGGTTCCCCTTGTCGGCGACGACCTTCACCCCAGGCAGGCGACCGCAGTCGGCTTTGAGCGTTTCGCGCTCTTGCTGACCAGCCGAACCAGCCATCGTCACGACGAGGATCCTGTGCGGCGGCGCGAGCAAGAAGCTGAAGATCCCGGTCACGAGCATGCTCGCGAGCAGGAGGGTTCCGCCCACTGCGATGAGGACCTTCGCGCGGGTGCTGAGGGGGCGGCCGGCTGGCAGCTGCGTCGTCACCCCTCCATTGTGGAGGTAGCGGCTGTGACGGCCCTCTCAAGCCACGCGGGTCGAGCGCGCGGATCCGTACGCTGGATGCATGGGAGGCATTGATCCGGAGCGGCTGGCCGTGTGCCTCGACGTCCTGCGCGAGCTCGACGACCTCGACCCTGACCACCCCGACGCGGTGGCGGTGCGACAGGCGACCGCGCACGTCTACAAGGCGGTCAAGCAGCGCCGACGCTCGATCAAGCGCGCCACCATCACCGCGGCCGACGAAGCCGTCACGAACCTCACCGCGACGGGCGCTGCCGACCGCATCGACGACGAGACCCGCGGGGTGCTGCTGACCGCCAAGGCTGAGGCGGAGATCGTCGGGGTCCTGCAGCGCGCCCGGTCCTGCTACCTCTGCAAGGACAGGTACGTCGAGGTCGACGCGTTCTACCACCAGCTCTGCCCTTCCTGTGCAGCGTTCAGCCGAGGCAAGCGGGAGCAGCGGACGGACCTCACCGACCGCCGTGCACTGCTCACCGGTGGACGCGCCAAGATCGGCATGTACATCGCCCTGATGCTGCTGCGCGACGGCTGCCACCTCACGATAACGACGCGCTTCCCGCACGACGCCGTCCGGCGGTTCGCCTCCATGCCCGACAGCGCGCAGTGGCTGCACCGACTGCGTGTCGTCGGGATCGACCTTCGCGACCCGCGCCAGGTGGTGCAGCTCGCCGACGACGTGGCAAGCCTCGGCCATCTCGACATCCTGATCAACAACGCTGCCCAGACGGTACGGCGAAGCGCAGCCTCCTACGCCCAGCTCGCCGCTGCCGAGCACGCCGCCGAGGCGCTGGAGACCTCCGTCCCGATCGTCGATCTCCGGTCAGCGGCCGCCGAGATCGAAGGGGCCATCGGTAAGCGCCTGACCCCTGAGGCCGTCACCGCCCTGGCACTGACCTCAGGGTCCGCGTCGCTGTCCCGTGTCGAGCAGGGGCTGGCGATCGACGCGGGCGGCCTGGTGCCCGACCTCGCGCCGGAGAACTCCTGGTCGCGTCGCGTGCACGAGATCGATCCGGTCGAGCTGCTCGAGGTGCAGCTGTGCAACAGCGTCGCGCCGTTCATCCTCGTCTCCCGGCTTCGGCCGGCCCTGGCAGCCTCCCCCCACCGACGCACGTACGTTGTGAACGTCTCTGCGATGGAGGGCCAGTTCTCCCGGCGTTACAAGGGACCTGGGCACCCGCACACCAACATGGCCAAGGCTGCGTTGAACATGCTCACCCGCACCTCCGCGGAGGACATGCTCGCCGAGGGCACCCTCATGACGGCCGTCGACACCGGCTGGATCACAGACGAGCGGCCCCACCCGACCAAGGCCCGCCTGCACGAAGAGGGCTTCCATGCACCGCTGGACCTCGTCGACGGCGCAGCGCGCGTGTACGACCCGATCGTGCAGGGCGAGCAGGGCGTGGACCTCTACGGATGCTTCCTGAAGGACTTCAAGGTCTCCCCTTGGTAGGCGCAGGGACGCCGTACCGGGTGGTGCTCGTCTGCACGGGCAACATCTGCCGCTCGCCCAGCGCCGAGGCTGTGCTCAAGCAGCGCGTACACGAGGAGGGCCTCACCGACGCCATCGAGGTGTCCTCGGCCGGCCTCGGTGGCTGGCACGTGGGGAACGACGCCGACTCGCGCTCCCTCGCCACGCTGCGTGCCAGAGGGTACGACCTAGCCCACAGCGCGCGGCAGGTGAAGCGCTCCTGGGCCCAGGAGTACGACCTGTTCGTGGCCCTCGACAGCGGTCACCTCATGGAGTTGCGCTCGCTGCTGCCGGGGGTCGACGCGCGGCTGCTGCGGGACTGGGACCCCCGCGGTTCCGGCAATGTCCCCGACCCCTACTACGACGGGCCCGAGGTGTTCGAGCAGGTGCTCGACATGATCGAGCGCTCCTGCGAGGGGCTGCTGGCAGAGCTGCGGGGGCGGCTGGCCGCGCGCTCCTGCGGCTAGGTTCACAGCTATGGATCTCGGGCTTCGCGGCAAGGCCTACCTCGTCACCGGCGCCTCGCGGGGACTCGGCCGCGCTACCGCTGCTGAGCTCGTCGCCGAGGGTGCCGGTGTCGTCGTCGCCGCGCGCTCCGAGGTCGACATCGCCCGCACCGCAGACGAACTCGGCTGCGTGGGCCTGGCCGCCGACCTCGCCGACCCCTCCGCCGCACCTTCCCTGGTCGCGGGCACGATCGGGGCGTTCGGGCGGATCGACGGCGCCCTTATCTCGGTCGGCGGCCCGCCCGCAGGTCCCACGTTGTCCCTCACCGATGAGCAGTGGAGCAACTCCTTCGACACCGTCTTCCTCGGCGCCGTCCGGGTGATCCGTGCGGTCGTTGCCGCCCTGCCAGCAGAGGGCGGCTCCATCGCTCTCGTCCTGTCAAGCAGCGTCAAGCAGCCGGTGGCCAACCTTGCAGCCAGCAACGGACTTCGTCCGGGCCTTGCGATGCTGGCCAAGACCCTGAGCGACGAGCTCGGCCCGCGCGGAATTCGCGTGAACGGCCTGCTGCCCGGCCGGGTGGACACCGGCCGGGTGCGTACGCTCGACGGGCTCGATCCCGCCGTACGCGCTGCGCAGGAAGCCACGATTCCCCTGCGCCGGTACGGCGAGCCCGCTGAGTTCGGGCGGGTAGCCGCGTTCCTGCTCTCCCCCGCGGCGTCCTATGTGACCGGCGCCATGATCGCTGTCGACGGAGGTATCGCCCGCGCGCTGTAAAAACGATGGCGCCGCACGCGCAGGAGCGGGACCGTCGAGGCGTGGACATCATCGAGGTCAAGAGCCTGGACGCGCTGCAGGACTTCCATGCCGTGTCGTCGGCCGCCCATGCGCACGACTTGGTCGCCCTCCCGGCGGACCCCATCGAAGCGTTTGCTCCCGAGGTGGAAGGCCATCAGTCTGCCGGGGAGCACCTGACCCACTACGTGGGGTACGACGGAGCTGTCCCTGTTGCCGCGATGACGGTGATGTTGTGGACCCTGGACAACCTCACCTCCGCCAACGTCGAAGGACAGGTCCATCCGGCGCATCGTCGGCGCGGCCTCGGACGCGAGCTCCTGACGCACGCAATCGACATCGTCCGCTCTGCGGGAAGGACGCGGATGTTCATCGGCGCGCACTGGATGCCTGACGGCTCGGAGGGTCCCGCCGCGCCCTTGCTGCGTTCGATCGGTGCCAAGCCAGCACTCGATGACTACCGGAGAGTGCTTGATCTGCGGGCCTTTCCGCCCATTGAGCCGACTGCGGTCCCCGCTGGCTACCGGGTTGCCCAGTGGGCGGATCGCGCGCCCGATGACGTGGTGGACGGCCTCGCGTACCTGCTGCACCGCATGGTGCTCGACGCCCCGATGGGTGAGATGGACTACGAGCCCGAGACTTGGGACGCGGCGCGCTACCGCGACTCCGAGGACAGCGCCAGGCGACGCAGTCGGACCCGCTTCACCACGGTCGTGGTGCACGAGGCCTCCGGCGAGGTGGCCGGACTGACGGAAATCGCCCTCCACCTCTCCCATCCAGAGGTCGGCCATCAGTGGAACACCATCGTGGACCCGCGCCATCGCGGAAATCGCCTGGGCATGGTGCTGAAGTCGTGGAATCACAGGCTGGTCGCCGATGAGGTGCCGACCCTACGCTGGCTGAACACGTGGAACGCCACCTCCAACACTTTCATGATCGACGTCAACGAGGCTCTGGGTTTCCGCGTCGCCGAGAAGTGGACGGAGTGGCAGCTCGAACTTTGAGCGATCGCCTTGAAGGGTGCACGATGGGGCGATCTGGACCTGGGAGGGAACCATGACCGTCACACTCACGCCGGACGACGAAGCGCGCGCAGAGCAGTTCGCCGAGAAGATGTTCATGGCCGTCGTCGGGTCGATGGAGCTGGCGAACGTCGAGCTGGGAAGCCGCTTGAACCTCTACACAGCGCTCCATGAGGCGCCCCGCACCGCACCGGAGCTTGCGGAGGCTGCGGGCATCGCACCGCGCTACGCCCGCGAATGGCTGGAGCAGCAGACGGTCGCTGGCGTGCTCGAGGTCGACGACCCGGGTCTGGACCCTGACAGCCGGCGCTTCACCTTGCCGGCCGCGCATGCCCACTGCCTGCTGGAGGACGACAGCGACGCCTGCGTAAAACCCCTGGCTGCAACCGTGCCCTGGCTGAGCAAGGCGGTTGACCTGATGACGGAGGAGTTCCGCGAGGGCAAGGGCCTGTCGTTCGGCGCCTTTGACCTCCACGATATCCAGGCCGCCTTCACTCGACCGGTCTTCGCCAACCACCTGGTGCAGGACTGGATCCCCCGCCTGCCGGACATCCAGCAGCGATTGGATGCTGGCGAGACGCTGCGCATCGCCGAGGTCGGTTGCGGTGAGGGCCGCGCTGCGATCGCGATCGCCTCGGCGTACTCGAACGTGCGGGTCGATGGCTTCGATCTCGACGCGGAGTCCATTGCGGTCGCCCGTAAGTCGGGGGCCGACGCCGGCTTGCTCGACCGGGTGCGCTTCCAGCAGCTCGACGCCGCCTCGCTGAGCGGCGACGACAGCTACGACCTCGTCCTCGCCATCGAGATGCTCCACGACGTACCCGATCCCGTCGGCGTGCTGCGCACCATGCGTCGACTTGCCGGTGCTGATGGCGTTGTTGTCGTCGCCGACGAGCGAACCAAGGAGAGCTTCACCGTGGACGGTGACCCCATGGAGCGGCTGTTCTACGCCTTCAGCACCCTGCACTGCCTGTCCGTCGCCATGCAGGACAACGGTGCCGCCACCGGCACCGTCATCCGCCCCGACACGGTACGGCGGTACGCCAGCGAAGCGGGTTTCACCGACGTCGAGGTGCTCGACCCCGAGCACCCGCAGTTCCGTCTCTACCGCCTGGGTTAGTCCGTCGTCGGCTCGCCGCGCGTCTGAGTGGCGAACTGGGTGCGGTAGAGCTCGGCATACAGGCCCCCGGCAGCGAGCAGTTCGGAGTGCCGCCCGCGTTGGACGATGCGCCCGTCGTCGATGACGAGGATCTCGTCGGCGTCGCGAATCGTGGAGAGTCGGTGCGCGATGACCAACGAGGTCCGGCCCCGCAGCGCGGTGTCGAGGGCACGCTGCACCGCCGCCTCCGACTCCGAGTCCAGGTGGGCCGTTGCCTCGTCGAGCACCACCACCCCCGGCGCCTTCAGCAGCACGCGGGCGATCGCGATCCGCTGCTTCTCGCCACCGGACAGCCGGTAGCCCCTGTCCCCCACGACCGTGTCGAGCCCGTCGTCCAGCGACCTCACGAGGTCGCCGATCTGTGCGCCATCGAGCGCCGACCACAGGTCGTCGTCGGTTGCCTCCGGGCGGGCGTAGACGAGGTTCGCGCGGATCGAGTCGTGGAACAGGTGGGCATCCTGCGTGACCACGCCGATGCTGTCGCGCAAGGACTGCAGCGTCAGGTCGCGGACGTCCTGGCCTCCGACGACGACCGAGCCGGACTGCACGTCGTACATGCGGGTGACGAGCTGAGTGACGGTGGTCTTGCCGGCGCCGGAGGGCCCGACGAGGGCCACGAGGGAACCAGGTGGTGCGATGAAGGAGATGTCGTGCAGGACCTCCTTGGGCACCGTCTGGTCCAGCACAGCCACCGACTCCAGCGACGCCAAGGAGACCTCCGCCGCCGAGGGGTAGCGGAAAGACACTCCCCGCATCTCGACCGCCGCTGCCCCCGGTGGCAGGTCCACCGCCGTGGGCGACTCGGCGACCATCGGTTCGAGGTCGAGCACCTCGAAGACCCGCTCGAAGGACACCAAGGCAGTCATGACGTCGACCCGCACGTTGGACAGCGCGGTGAGGGGTCCGTAGAGCCGGGTGAGGTAGGACGCCAACGCGATGAGGGTGCCGACCGAGAAGGTGCCCTGCGCCGCGAGGGTCCCGCCGACGCCGTACACCAGCGCGGTGGCGAGCGAAGCGACGAGGGTGAGCGAGACGAAGAAGACCCGGCCGTACATCGCCGAAAGCACCCCGATGTCGCGCACCCGGCCCGCCTTCTCCCTGAAGGCCTCGTCCTCGGTCGCCGGGCGACCGAACAGCTTGACCAACAGTGCACCGGCGACGTTGAAGCGCTCGGTCATCGTGGAGTTCATCTGCGCGTTCAGCGAGTACGACTCCCGCGTCAGCTCCTGGAGCTTCGTCCCCAGCATCCGGGCCGGGATGATGAAGACCGGCAGCAGTACCAGCGACAGCAAGGTGATCTGCCAGGACAGGAACAGCATCGCGATGATCGTCGTGATCACGCCGATCAGGTTCCCGACGACGTTCGCGAGCGTGCCGGTGAAGGCTTGCTGGGCTCCGAGGACGTCGTTGTTCAGGCGCGTGATCAGCGCGCCGGTCTGGGTGCGGGTGAAGAAGGCGATCGGCTGCCGCTGGACGTGCCCGTAGACCTGCGACCGCAAGTCGTAGATCAGCCCCTCGCCGATCCCGGCGGAGTACCACCGCATGATGAGTCCGAGCACCGCGTCGAACAGCGCGAGCCCCACGAGCGTCAGCGCCATGGCAAGCACCACCTCGGGCCGTCCCGTGCGAGGCGGGTCGCCCCCGATACCGACGTCGATGATGTGCTTGAACACCAAGGGGTTTGCCACTGCGACGAGGGCATCGACGACCAGCACGATCAGGAACGCGATGAGCTGCTTTTTGTACGGCGAGGCGAAGCGCGCCACTCGCCGTACTGTCCCGGGGGCCAGCTTCTGGCCCTTCACCGATGGGTCCCTCTGGAAGGACCGCATCATGACCATCGGACTGCCGGGGCCCATGGGGCCGGTCACGCGTTCTCCCTAAAAGGCACTGATGCCGGTCAACGCCCGGCCGATGATGAGCTTCTGGATCTGGCTGGTGCCTTCGTACAGAGTGGTAACGCGCGCGTCGCGCAGGTACTTCCCTGCCGGGTACTCATCGATGTAGCCGTAGCCCCCATGGGCCTGGACGCAGGCGTTGGCTGCGCGGACGGAGGCTTCCGAGGCGTAGTACTTCGCCTTGGACGCCGCGAGCGAGTAGTCCTCACCTCGGGTCTTGAGGTCTGCAACCCGCCAGGTGAGCAGCCGCGCGCAGTCGACCTCGACGGCGGTGTCGGCGATGAGCTCCTGCACGAGCTGGTGTCCGGCGATGGGCTTGCCGAACTGAACCCGCTGGGTCGTGTACGCGATCATCGTGTCGAGCGCGGCCTGGGCGAGCCCGGTGCACGAGGCCCCCAGTGACATCCGTCCGTCGTTGAGGGCCGTCAGGGCGACGCGGATGCCCTTGCCCTCCTCACCGCCGAGCAGCGCGTCCGGTGAGACCCGCACGTCACGCAGCACCAGTTCTGCGGTGTCGCAGGACCGCAGCCCGAGCTTTCCGTGGATTTTTGAGGCGGTGAAGCCCTCCGCGTCGCACGGCACCAGAAACGCCGAGACGCCCTTGGCTCCAGGGCCTCCGGTGCGCGCCATCACGAGCGCGACGCCGGCGATCGTGCCGTTCGTAATGAAGATCTTGGTTCCGTTGAGGACATAGGACCCGTCAGGCTGCTTCACCGCAGTCGCCTGCAGGTCGGCCGGGTTGGATCCGAAGTCGGGCTCGGTCAGACCGAAGCAGCCAAGCACCTCGCCTGTCGCCATCCTCGGCAGCCACTGCGCCTTCTGGTCCTCGGTGCCCCAGCGTGCGATGGAGCCCGCCACCAGCCCAAGGTGCACCGACACGATGGAGCGCACGTTGGCGTCGCCGCGCCCGAGCTCCTCGATGAAAAGCACGTAGCTCAACGGATCGCCGTCGCCACCGCCGTACTCGGCCGGGATGGACAGTCCGATGAAGCCGGTCTCTCGGAGTCCGTCCAGCGCTTCCTGTGGGAAACGCTCCTCACGGTCGTTCTGCAGCGCCCGGGGTGTTACGACGTCGTCCACCCAGGTCCGGACCGCCTTACGCACGGCCTCCTGCTCAGTGCTCAGAGTCAGGTCCACTGCTCTCCCACCCGATCGCGCAGGACCCTCGCCTGCGCCTCGCGCTCAGCCTTCCACTGCTCGGATGGGGTACGGCGGGCAGCCCCCTGCAGCAGCGCCTTGGTCTCGATCACGGCCTCTCTCGGCGAGGCGAGCACGGCCGCCACGAGCGCGTCGACCGCGGCGTCGAGGTCGTCCACGACAGCGTTGAGCAGCCCCGCGTCCAGCGCTTCCTGCGCCGTCACCGAGCGCCCTGTCAGACACCACTCGAGCGCGCGCGGCAGCCCCACTGCTGCGACCAGCGGATGCGTACCCGTGAGGTCAGGCACGATGCCGAGCGCGGTCTCCTTCATCGCGAAGACCGTGCCTGCCGCAGCGACTCGAAGGTCGCAGGCCAGCGCGAGCTGGAAGCCGGCCCCGATGGCATGGCCCTGCACGGCCGCGATGCTCACCAGGTCCGGCCGTGACAGCCAGCTGAAGGCTTCCTGGAAACCGGCGATCCGCTCGACCACGTCCGGATCGCTGCCCAGGTCTGCCAGCATGCCGAACTGCGATCGGTCGAGGCCTGCGCTGAAGGAGGCCCCTTGCCCTCGGACCACGACGACACGGACCTCGCCCGACAACGCCCGCCCTGCCTCGGCCAGAGCAGCCCACAACTGAGGGTCCTGGGCGTTCCGCTTCTCCGGTCGAGACAGGGTGACCGTCGCCCGCTCACCGTCGACAGTGAGCGAGAGCGGCTTCAGGCCTTCTTCTTGCGGGTCGCGCCACCACGACCACGGAGGCTGGCCCCCGACTCGCTGAGGATGCGGTGGATGAAGCCGTAGGACCTGCCCGTCTCCTCCGCGAGGGCGCGGATGCTCGCACCGCTCTCGTACTTGCTCTTCAGGTCTCCGGAGAGCGACGCACGGTCGTCCCCCGTCACCCTCTTGCCTTTCGCGAGCTGCACCACGTCGTCACGCCTTCCTGGTCTGCGTTCGCGGGACTGGCTGGATGCCCCCATGATCGCCCACCACACCGATCAAGGCCAGAGCGGGTAGGCCAGATCGTCGTGACCCCAAGCCACGCCCCCGCGCAATCGCCGATCAGGCCAGCGAGATGAGGTCGATGAGCTCATCGGACCACTGGTCCTCGACGCCATCAGGCAGGAGCAAGACCTTCTCGGGCTCAAGGGCATGCACCGCGCCCTCGTCGTGGGTCACGAGCACCACCGCACCGGTGTAGGACGCCAGTGCGGACAGCACCTCGGCACGCGAGGCGGGGTCGAGGTTGTTCGTGGGCTCATCGAGCAGCAGCACATTCGCGCCGCTCACCACCAACGTCGCGAGCGCGAGCCGCGTCTTCTCCCCGCCCGACAGGGTGCCTGCCTGCTGGTGCACCACATCGCCGCTGAACAGGAACGACCCCAGGACCCGGCGGGCCTCTGGCTCGGGCAGCTCAGGGCAGGACGTGCGCATGTTCTCCAACACCGTGCGGTCGGTGTCGAGGGTGTCGTGCTCCTGCGCGTAGTAGCCCAGTCGCAGCCCGTGACCGGGGATCACCTCGCCGGTGTCGGAAGCCTCGGTGCCGGAGAGCAGCTTGAGCAGCGTGGTCTTGCCCGCGCCGTTCAGCCCGAGCACGACCACGCGCGCTCCCCTGTCGATGGCAAGGTCGACGTCGGTGAAGATCTCCAGCGACCCGTAGGACTTCGACAGCTCCTTGGCCATCAGCGGTGTCTTGCCACACGGAGCGGGATCGGGGAACCGCAGCTTCGCCACACGGTCCTGAGCCCGCACGCCCTCAGCCCCGGCGAGCAGCCGCTCCGCGCGCTTGGCCATGCCCTGGGCCGCCTTGGCCTTGGTCGCCTTGGCGCGCATCTTGTCCGCCTGCGCCATGAGCACACCGGCCTGCTTCTCGGCGTTGGCCCGCTCGCGCTTGCGACGCTTCTCGTCGGTCTCCCGCTGCTGCAGGTAGGTCTTCCAGCCGACGTTGTAGTGGTCCAGCTCGGCGCGGTTGGCGTCGAGGTGGAACACCTTGTTGACGACGGCGTCCAGCAGCTCGACATCGTGACTGATGACGACGAGCCCGCCCTGGTGCTTCTTGAGGAACTCGCGCAACCACACGATCGAGTCGGCATCGAGGTGGTTGGTCGGCTCGTCGAGCAGCAGCGTGGTGGCACCGCTGAACAGGATGCGGGCCAGCTCGACCCGGCGGCGCTGGCCACCTGAGAGCGTGCCGATGCGCTGCTCGAGCGCGCGCGAGGGCAGCCCGAGGTTGCTACAGATGCGGGCTGCCTCGGCCTCGGCGCCGTAGCCATCGAGGGCGACGAAGCGCTCCTCGAGCTTGCCGTAGCGCTCGAGAACGCTCGCGTCCTCGGGCTTCTCGGCCATCTCGACCTGCAGCTTCTCCATCTTGCGGACCAGGTCGTCCAGGCCGCGGGCGCTCAGCACCCGATCACGGGCGAGGACGTCGAGGTCGCCGGTGCGAGGGTCCTGGGGGAGGTAACCGACCTCCCCGCTGCGGGTGATCTGGCCGGCCGCGGGCAGCGTCTCGCCGGCAAGCGTCTTGGTGAGTGTCGTCTTGCCGGCGCCGTTGCGGCCGACGAGGCCGATGCGATCGCCCGGCTGCACACGGAAGGTGACGTTGCTGAGCAGGGCGCGGGCACCCGCACGAAGTTCAAGGTCTGAGACGGTGATCATGTGTTCCTCTGAGGACGAACGGGCAGGCGGGCATCAGGGCTCGCCGGCCTCAGTGCGTCGTCATGACCACCAGACTACAGAGGAGCTCAGCCGTGGACTTCACAGACGGAGCAAGGCTCGACGCCTCGCAGGTGTCGGACCGCCGCGGCCGAGGTGGTCGCGGGGCAGCGATCGGTGGTGGCGGGTTGGGCGTCGTCGGGCTGCTCATCGCGCTGTTCCTCGGCGTCAACCCCGCCGACCTGGTCGGTGGCGGTGGCGCCGACACCGGCTCGGAGTCGTCGGACCTGGCGGAGCGCTGCCGCACCGGCGCCGACGCCGACCGCGACGAGGACTGCCGGATCGTCGGCATTGCCAACAGCGTCCAGGCCTACTGGACGACGGCCCTGCGCAACTACGAGCCGGCGAAAACGGTGCTGTTCACCGGCCAGGTCTCGACCGGCTGCGGGTCGGCCACCTCAGCCGTCGGGCCGTTCTACTGCCCGCCCGACGGGATGATCTACCTCGATCTCGGCTTCTTCAAGGAGCTCGAGACGACCTACGGCGCGAAGGGCGGGCCGTTCGCGCAGGCCTACGTCGTCGCCCACGAGTACGGCCACCACATCCAGAACCTGCTCGGCGTCACCTCGCAGGGTGGCGATCGCACCGGCCCGCAGTCGACGTCTGTCCGGGTGGAGTTGCAGGCCGACTGCTACGCCGGCGTGTGGGCCAAGCAGGCCGTCAGCACCGGTTTCCTC
>JBKJSN010000148.1:0-5023 GCA_046595815.1 Mycobacteriales bacterium | reverse complement strand
CCTCGTCCTCGATAGCGCGTTCGAGGACAAACACTACCCGCCAGCACCGACAACCGCAGCCCGGCTGTGGACGAAAACCCTTGTCAACACTGGAAACTTCGACGGCGAGTCACGACGCGCCTGGTTGCAGCTCGATGGTGTCGCCGTTGCGCCGGCTATCCAGCCTTCCGGCGTGCGCCTCGACTTCGAAGCCTTCGTACTCCAACAGCGAGAGCATCGCCGTGCGGTGATCTTCAAGCCCGAGGTCCAGGCAGGACGATGGCACCGTGATGACAGCTTCGGTGGGTAGCGGAGTGGAGACGTCGAATTCCTCCAACGTGAAGTAGGTCGCACCGTTGTCGTGCGGCCCTCTGTACGTGACTGCGTCGCTGCCCAACACCGACATCACGCTCGCCAGCCGGCTGGGATTGGCTGGCTGTCGTTCGGTTGTTCCCGAGGTACGGAAAAAGACCGAACCCTGAGGTTCGGTCTGTCCGGGATCTCGTGAGAAATCACAGTGGGGTGCGCCGCCAGGGACTCGAACCCCGGACCCGCTGATTAAGAGTCAGCTGCTCTAACCAACTGAGCTAGCGGCGCTTGTCGTGCGAGCGGAAACGATAGCAGGGTCGCTCGGCAAGTCACCCGTTCGAGTGACTTCCCTGGTCACCCCCCAACCGATTGCCGGAGTACGGCAGGAAGCCGGCACTCGACACCCCCAGGAGGGACGCCATGACCATCGCCATGCTGGACAGGGCCCCGCTTACCATCGCGGACCGCTGCGACCGATGTGGAGCACAGGCGTTCTTCCGGGCCGTCTTCCGTGTGGGTGAGCTCACGTTCTGCGGGCACCACGGTCGCGCCTTCCAGCCTCAGCTGGAGTTCAGTGCACTGTTCCTGCACGACGCGACGGACGCGATCAACCCCAAGCCCAGCCCCAGCGCAAACTGCGACTGAGCTCCTAGGCCCGCAGGCCCTCGCCCTTGCGCGCCGCCGCCAGCAGCTGCTGGAAGTCCGCGGCGTGCATCTCGGCGAGGGATTCCAGCGCCGCGCGACGTGCCCGTCGTTCCCTGACCTCGAGGTCACCGCTGCCCGCTACCCCCAGAAGCGGGCCGCGCTCGACCGGTCCAGGAGCGGCGGGCCGCACCGTCTTCACGGGAGCGGCCTTGGCCTTGCGCGGCTTGGGTGCCGGCTCGGTCAGACAGCTCCGACAGGTGACCTGGCCCTCGTCGTACGCCTCGCTCGAGAGGACCTTCCTGCACGTTTCACACCGGATCCAGGAAGCCACCAGGCCACTGTAGACGTCAGTCGACGCACTCCACGACGGCCAGGACGGACCCGGCGTCGACCTGAGCCCCGACTGTGACGAGGACGTCGTTCACGGTGCCGTCGGCCGCTGCCTTGATTCCGTGCTCCATCTTCATCGCCTCGAGGACGACAAGGGTGTCGCCCGCCTTGACCTCGTCACCGACCGCCACTGCGACCCGGATCACGGTCCCTGGCATGGGCGCGACCAACGAGCCCGCGGCAAGCGTCGACCCCGGGAGCGGGAACCGTGCGTCCTCGACGAGGGCGCTGTGACCCAGGGAGGAGTCGACGTACGTCGTCGCGCCCAGCGCCACGTCGTACCGGCGCCGCACCCCGCCCACCGAAAGGTCGGCGTACGACGGGGAGCTGGCCCAGACGCGCACGTCCAGCGGTGAACCCTCGACCGAGACCTCCACGCCGTCGCGACGGTGCCGGTACTCCACCCGCACGCCGTCGTAGCAGACGCTCTGCGGCTGCGACGGCAGGTTCCGCCACCCGCTGGGGTAGACGCCAGCGCGCGCGGCCGACGCGCAGAGCGCTGCTGCGACCAGGTGCTCGACGGGGGTCGAGGGCTCAGGCATCGCGAAGCGGTCCAGGAAGCCGGTGTCGACCTGGTTCGCGGCCCACTCCTGCGAGCGCAGGACCCCCACGAGCAGGTCGCGGTTGGTCACGACGCCGTGGAGCCGTGCGCGCTGCAGGGCGTCGGCCAGCTTCGCCGTCGCCTCCTCGCGGGTGGCACCGTGGGCGATGACCTTGGCGATCATCGCGTCGTAGTGCACGCCGATCACCGAGCCGGCCTCCACGCCCGCGTCGACGCGGACGTCGCCCGGCACCTCGAAGGCCGAGATCGTCCCGGTCTGCGGCACGTAGGCGGAGTCCTCGGCGTACAGCCGGGCCTCGATCGCGTGCCCGTTCAGAGCCGGTACGGCGGGCAGGTGCTCCCCTCGGGCAACGCTGATCTGGAGGGCGACCAGGTCCAGGCCGGTGACGAGCTCGGTGACGGGGTGCTCCACCTGCAGCCGGGTGTTCATCTCCAGGAAGAAGAACGCCCCCGAGGGATCGAGGACGAACTCGACGGTGCCCGCGCCCTCGTAGCCAACAGCGCGCGCGGCGGCCACGGCCGCGTCGGACAGCGCCGCCCGCAGCGCCGGGGTCACAGCGGGAGAGGGCGCCTCCTCGAGCACCTTCTGGTGCCGGCGCTGGATGGAGCAGTCCCGCTCATACAGCGCGACGACCTCCCCGTGGCTGTCGGCCATGACCTGGACCTCGACGTGGCGGGGCTGTTCGACGTACCTCTCCAGGAAGACCGTGCCGTCCCCGAAGGCCGACAGCGCCTCGCGGGAGGCGCCCTCGAAGGCCGCCTCCAGTTCGTCTGCCGAGCGCACGATGCGCATGCCGCGACCGCCGCCACCGGCGGAAGCCTTGACCAGCACGGGGAAGTCGGTGACCTCCGTGGGTGAGGTCCAGCTCGGCAGGCACGGCACACCGGCTGCGGCCATCATCTGTTTGGCCCGCAGCTTGGAGCCCATCGCCTCGATCGCGGCCGGCGGTGGCCCGACCCAGGTGAGGCCGGCAGCGAGGACTTCGGCTGCAAAGGAAGCGCTTTCGGACAAAAAGCCATACCCCGGGTGGATGGCGTCGGCGCCGGCGGCCAGGGCCGCTGCGATGATCAGGTCACCGCGCAGGTAGGTCTCCGTCGGCGACGATCCGGGCAGGTGCACCGCGGCGTCGGCCTCGCGCACGAACGGCATCGCGGCGTCGGCGTCGGAGAAGACCGCGACCGTCCCGATGCCGAGCGTGCGGCAGGTGCGGAAGACCCGGCGGGCGATCTCCCCGCGGTTGGCGACAAGAAGTCTCTGCATCCCACTCACATCCGGAAGACACCGAAGCCACTGCGGACTCCGGAGAAGGGGACACGGTTGATGACGGCCAGGCAGTAGCCCAGCACGGTCCTGGTGTCGCGGGGGTCGATGATCCCGTCGTCGTAGACCCGGCCGGAGTTGGCCAGGGCCAATGACTCGGCCTCGATCTGGGTCTCGACGAGCTGGCGCATCATCGCGTCCTGCTCCTCGTCGTAGGGCAGGCCGCGCGACTGCGCGGACTGGCGGCCGACGATCGACAGCACACCCGCGAGCTGGGCCGGACCCATGACCGCAGACTTGGCGTTGGGCCAGGAGAACAAAAAGCGCGGGTTGTAGGCGCGCCCGCACATGCCGTAGTTCCCGGCGCCGTAGGAGGCCCCCATCACGAGGGTCAGGTGCGGCACCGTGGAGTTGGAGACGGCGTTGATCATCTTGGCGCCGTCCTTGATGATCCCGTCCTGCTCGTACTTCGCGCCGACCATGTAGCCGGTCGTGTTCTGCAGGAACAGCAGCGGGGTGTCGGAGGAGTTCGCGAGCTGGATGAACTGCGCCGCCTTCTCCGCCTCTTCGCTGAACAGCACGCCACGTGCGTTGGCGAGCACCCCGATCGGGTGGCCGTGGATCCGCGCCCAGCCCGTCACAAGCGAGGTGCCGTAGAGCGGCTTGAACTCGTCGAAGTCGCTGTCGTCGACGACCCGGGCCAGCACCTCTCGGGGGTCGAAGGGCACCCGCAGGTCGGTGGCGGCGATCCCGAGCAGGTCCTCGGCGTCGTACCTCGGCGGTGGCGCCGCGCGGTCGGCGGTGGGCGTGAGGTTGAGGCGCTTCACGATGTCGCGGCCCAGGCGGATGCAGTCGACCTCGTCCTCGGCCAGGTAGTCCGCCAGGCCCGAGGTGCGGGCGTGCATTTCCGCGCCGCCGAGGGATTCGTCGTCGCTCTCCTCGCCGGTCGCCATCTTCACCAGCGGCGGACCGCCGAGGAACACCTTCGCTCCTCCGCGGACCATGACGACCCAGTCGCTCATGCCCGGGACGTAGGCCCCGCCTGCGGTCGAGTTGCCGAACACGAGCGCCACCGTCGGGATCCGCGCCGCCGACATCTGCGTGAGGCCGCGGAACATCGCCCCGCCGGGGATGAAGATCTCCGCTTGCGTCGGCAGGTCGGCGCCACCGGACTCGACCAGGAAGATCAGCGGCAGTCGGTTCTCCATCGCGATCTGCATCGCGCGCCCAGTCTTCTTGGCGGAGTAGGGATTCGACGCGCCGCCGCGGACAGTGGGGTCGTTCGCCATGATCATGCAGTCGACGCCGTGCACCCGGCCGATCCCGCAGACCAGCGACGCGCCGACCGGGAAGGTCGAGCCGTACGCCGCGACCGGCATGAGCTCCAGGAACGGAGCGTCCGGGTCCAGCAGCAGCTCGATGCGCTGGCGGGGGAGCAGTTTCCCGCGTGACAGGTGGCGCTGGACGTACTTGTCCCCACCGCCCCCGAGGGCCTTGTCCATCTCGGCCTGTACGAGGTCGAGCTGTTCGAGCATCGCCGTACGACGGTCGTCCGACACGGCGTCCGGGCGTGAGGTCAACGTGGTCACGGAGGGGACCCTATCGACCCATGTGAACCGTGGCTAACATCCTGGTCATGCTGCGACTGCGAGACGAGCCCGAGCACGACGCCTTCCGCGACAGCGTTCGCGCCTTCTGTGACAAGCACATCGCCCCTCACCACAAGGACTGGGAGCAGGCCGGCATCGTCCCGCGCGAGCTCTGGCTCGAAGCCGGCAAGCAGGGACTGCTCGGCACCGACGTCCCGGAGGAGTTCGGCGGTGGTGGGGTGAAGGACTTCCGTTACAACGCGATCGTGGGCGAGGAGATCGCCCGGG
>JBKJSN010000017.1:0-3994 GCA_046595815.1 Mycobacteriales bacterium | reverse complement strand
CGGGCTCAACATCCGCTTCGGCCTCATCACCCCGCCGCCCGGCGTCGACGTCGCGATGGTCGCGCCCAAGGGCCCCGGGCACCTGGTCCGCCGCCAGTTCGTCGACGGCAAGGGCGTCCCCTGCCTGATCGCCGTCGAGCAGGATGCCACCGGTACCGCCCAGGCCTTGGCGCTGTCCTGGGCCAAGGGCATCGGCGGCACCCGCGCCGGCGTCATCAAGACCACCTTCACCGAGGAGACCGAGACCGACCTGTTCGGTGAGCAGGCTGTGCTCTGCGGCGGCGCCTCGGCGCTCGTGCAGGCCGGCTTCGAGACGCTGATCGAGGCCGGTTACCAGCCGGAGATCGCGTACTTCGAGTGCCTGCACGAGCTCAAGCTCATCGTTGACCTCATGTACGAGGGCGGGCTGGGCAAGATGCGCTGGTCGGTCTCGGACACCGCGGAGTTCGGCGACTACGTCACCGGGCCCCGGATCATCACCGAGCAGACCAAGGTCGAGATGAAGAAGGTCCTCGCCGAGATCCAGGACGGCACCTTCACCAAGCGCCTCATCGACGACGACGAGAACGGCGGCGCAGAGCTCGCGGCCTTCCGCGACAAGCACGCCCAGCACCCCATCGAGGTCGTCGGCGCCAAGCTGCGCCCGATGATGGCCTGGATCGACAAGCAGGCCTGACCCGGGCGCACCTGCTCCGAACGGCCCTGTCGCCCCCTTGGGAAATGTCCGAGGTGTCTGAAAGCATCCCGCTGTGTTGCTCAGGGGGGCGGCGCTGAGGGGGTCCTGGTGTTCAGCTCGCGCGTTCTCGTCGTACCTGCCCTGGTTGCCGTGCTGTTGGCAGGGGCTCCGGCCCCTGCGCAGGCGGAGGGGGACGCCCGAGCGCTCGCAGAGGCGCTGGCGCGTGCGTCGTCGAGCACGGCCACCCGGCTCGGTGTCGACCTCGCCGTTGACGCGCGCCCAGAGGCCGTTCTGGCGACGGCAGTGACCGCCGGTGCGGCCCTCGCCCACGACCTGCGACCGCTGCACCACCTGTCGTTGTTCGTGCCCCGCGCGGCCGTGGCCGCCGTGACGGAGACGCTGAGCCGCCGCCCCGACGTGATCCGCGTAGCTACCGAGACGATCCGGCAGGCGGCCCAGACCCCGAACGATTCCCTGTACGGCGGGCAGTCGGCCTACTTGTCGGCCATCGCCATCCCGACCGCGTGGGACACCACCCATGGCTCGGCGACGGTGAAGGTGGCCGTCATCGACACCGGCGTCGACGTCGACCACCCCGACCTCGTCGGGAAGGTGGCGGCGGCCCACAACAGCATGGCGACCTCCCCTTCCACGACCGACGTCACGGACGCCTCAGGTCACGGCACGCACGTCGCCGGCATCGTGGCTGCCGTCACCGGCAACGGTGCGGGGGTGGCGGGCGCCGGCTTCGACACGTCAGTGCTTGCAGTCAAGGCGGGTGACACAGGCGGCTTCTCGGACGACGACATCGCGGCGGGGCTCATCTGGGCGGCCGACAACGGCGCCGCGGTCATCAACTTGAGCCTCGGTGGACCGACCACGTCGCCGGTGCTCAGCAACGCGGTGTCCTACGCCCAGGCCCGCGGGGCTTTGGTCGTCGCAGCAGCGGGCAACGACGGCGCAACCCAGCCGAGCTATCCGGCCGCCCTTGCAGAGGTCATCGCCGTCGGCTCCACCGACGCAGCCGGTGGCCGCTCGACGTTCTCCAACAGCGGCTCGTGGGTGTCGGTGGCCGCGCCCGGCGAGGGCATCTGGTCCACCGTCCCGACCGCTGGATCCGCCATCTTCCCCGCGCCGACCTCTGGATACGCCCAGTCGGACGGCACCTCCATGGCTTCTCCTCTCGTCGCGGCGGAGGCGGCGCTGCTGTTCGCCGCGTCGCCCTCGGCGACCGCCGCGCAGGTGCGCAGTGCCATCGTCTCGAGTGCCCATGGCTACAGCGGACTCGGCCTGGGGACCGGCCAGGTCGACGCGGCCGTGGCTCTCACCAAGCTGCCACCGGCCACCACGCCCACCCTCACCTCGCCCGTCGCGGCAAGCCTTGTCGGCGGCGAGGTGAGCCTCGCAGCCTCCTCCGGCTCCTCCTCCGTGAGCTTCTTCGTCAACGGCGCGAAGGTCGCCGGTCCGGTGAACACCGGCTCCGGGGTGGCACAGGCCGCCTGGCCGTCCTGGGGCACGCTGGACGGGCCGGTGGACATCACTGCGGCCGACTGCAACGCCTACGGCTGCGGGCCGGTCTCGCCCGTCGTGCGGGTCACCATCCAGAACCCCGCGCCGACGATCAGCTCGCCGTCCGACGGGACGCAGGTGCAGGGTCTGGTGCCCCTGACGGTCACCACGACCGACGCTGCCCCCAAGGTGCGCGTCAGCGTCGACGGGACCCCGATCGGCGCGGCCGTCGCCGTCTCGGACCACACAGTGCAGGTGCCCTGGCCGACCGGGGGATACGCGAACTCAGCCCACACCGTCAGCGTGGCGGCCTGCACCGCAGCGGGCGCCTGTGGCTCGTCCTCGAGCGTGTCGCTGACCGTGGCCAACGAGGCCCCGGTGCTGACGTCGCCGAAGGCCGGCCAGCTCGTGAGCGGCTCCTTCACCCTGTCGGCGACAGCCGCCTCGGGGGCGCTCGCGTTCCTCGTCGACGGGACGCAGGTCGGCATCGACACGACCTCGCCGTACTCCGTGGCCCTGAACTTCAGTGCCGTCGCCGATGGCAGCCACACCCTCACGGTCCAGCCGTGTGTGGCCGGCACGACCCTGTGCCAGGGCCCCGCACTCACGCAGACGATCTCGGTGCGCAGCCTGCACCCGAGCATCACCAAGGCCGCGCCGACGGCCTTCAGTCCCAACGCCGACGGCCGCGCGGACGCCACGACGCTCACCTACGTCCTGCCGGACACCGAGAAGGTCTGGTGGGGCGTGAAGAACGGCTCGGGCACGGTCGTGCGCGGACCGCACTACCTGGGCTCCCTCGTGAAGGGGACGTACTCCTTCGTGTGGAACGGCAAGGCCAACGATGGGACCCGGGCCCCCAACGGTGTCTACTCCGTGTTCGTCACGACCAAGGCCACGGTCGGCACCTCGACGCTGTCCGGCCAGGCGACGCGTGGGGTGCGGCTCGACACGGTCGCACCGACCCTCGCCGTCTCCGGACTGGTCTCGGGCTTCTACCCCTACACCGACGGCTACCGGGACACCATGACGGTCAAGGGCACGGTGAACGAGCCAGGCCTGCTCACCCTCACCGTCCGCAACAGTGCGGGGACCGCCGTCCGCACGATCGCGGTCAGCCACTTGGGGACCGGCACCTTCCCGCTGTCCTGGAGCGGCCGTTACAGCACTGGCGCCCTGGTGCCGGCGGGGACCTACAAGCTGGTGCTCACCGCGCAGGACCCGGCGCTGAACCGGCGCTCCTCAGCGACTTACAGCGTGGTGGTGTCCCTGAAGAAGCTCGTCGGGACGACGGTGTCCACGGTCATCACGCCGGCCGCGAGCAGGACCGCTCTCGTGGTCGGTGAGTGCTCGGAGATCCGTGCCAGCAGTGATTGGTCTGGCGGCTACGAGTACATCAGCAACGCCTACTGCTACGACCCCTACTCCAGCACCGCGGACCTTGTCGGTAGCCATCACCAGCTCACGCTGCCGAGCGCGGTGAAGTACGCCGGGATCAGCGTGGCGGCCACGGGCCAGGCCCTGCTGTCCGGCTTCCCCGACATCGCCTACGCGTGGTACCGGGACGTGCTGGGTGACGGGGTGGGAGGGGCGACGCTGGGGTCGAGCTATGGCTCCCGCTCGCTCGGGACAGCCTCGACCTCGTGGCTGTACGGCGGCAGGACTGTGCGCTGGACGGTGGCCACCAACGACAGCAACTACTACGTCATCCGCAGCTTCACCGTCCGCTACACCTACTACGTCCTGAAGTAGCCCTTTGGGGCTGGCGTTAGGGTCTGCGGGCACCCCCCCCCCCCCCCCCCCAGGGGG
>JBKJSN010000123.1:0-12130 GCA_046595815.1 Mycobacteriales bacterium | reverse complement strand
TCCGGCCTCGCCGTACCGCGCGTGGTTGGGGACGAAGATGCCCGAGAGCGAGACGTCCTTGCCCATCACGGCGGGCGGCATCGCCTTGGTGATCTTGTCGCCGGTGGCGTAGGGGTACCCGAGCACCCGGGCGGCGTCCTTGACGGCGGCCTTCGCCTTGATCGTGCCGTAGGTGATGATCTGGCTGACGTGCTCCTCGCCGTACTTCTCCGTGGCGTAGCGGAT
The DNA here is from genome assembly GCA_046595815.1 of Mycobacteriales bacterium. GTDB lineage: Bacteria > Actinomycetota > Actinomycetes > Mycobacteriales > SCTD01 > RYN-111. The sequence continues at coordinate 11,905 of JBKJSN010000123.1, read as the reverse complement.
CATGTCGCCGCGACGCCGATCGTCGAAGTCGAGGTCGATGTCGGGCATCGAGACGCGCTCGGGGTTGAGGAACCGCTCGAACAGCAGCTTGTGCTCGACCGGGTCGAGCTCAGTGATGCGCAACGCGTAGGCGACCAGGGAACCGGCGGCTGAGCCACGGCCCGGACCCACCCGGATGCCGCTCTCCTTGGCGTAGCGGCACAGGTCGGCGACCACCAGGAAGTACCCCGGGAAGCCCATGTTGCAGATGACGTCGACCTCATAATCGGCCTGCACCGTGTGGCCCGGGGGCACCTCGCCGCGGAACCTGTCGCGAAGCCCCTCGTGGACCAGGTGCCGCAGCCAGGTCTTCTCGTCGTACCCGTCGGGCACGGGCACGCGCGGCATGAGGTCGGCGCCCTCGGTGAAGGTGACCTCGCACCGCTCGGCGATGAGCAGGGTGTTGTCGCAGGCCTCGGGGATCTCGGCCCACAGGTGGCGCATCTCGGCCGGGCTCTTGAGGTAGAAGTCCTGCGCGTCGAACTTGAAGCGGTTGGGGTCGCCCATCGTCTTGCCGGACTGGACCCACAGCAGGACCTCGTGGGCCTTGGCGTCCTCGGGGTGGGTGTAGTGCAGGTCGTTGGTCGCCACGAACGGCATCTCGAGGTCGCGCGCGAGCCGGATGAGGTCCTTCATGGGCCGGCGCTCGATCTCCAGGCCGTGGTCCATGAGCTCGCAGTAGAAGTTCTCCTTGCCGAAGATGTCCTGGAACTCCGCGGCGCTGCGCTTGGCCTTTTCGTACTCCCCCATGCGCAGGTAGGTCTGGATCTCCCCCGAGGCGCAACCGGTCGTGCCGATGATGTCCTTGGCGTGGGTGGACAGCAGGTCCTTGTCGATGCGGGGCTTGTAGTAGTACCCCTCGAGGCTCCCCAGGCTGGAGAGCTTGAACAGCCGGTGCATCCCCTCGGTGCTCGTGGAGAGCATCGTCATGTGGGTGTAGGCACCACCGCCGGAGATGTCGTCCTCGCCGCCCTGACCCCAGCGGTGCCGGGTCTTGTCGAAGCGGCTGCCCGGCGCGAGGTAGGACTCCTGCCCGATGATCGGCTTGATCCCGTGTGCCTTGGCCTTCTTCCAGAAGTCAAACGCCCCGAACACGTTGCCGTGGTCGGTCATCGCCAGCGCGGGCATCCCGAGCTCCGCGGTCTTGGCGAACAGCTCGTCCAGGCGCGCCGCGCCATCGAGCATGGAGTACTCGGTGTGCACGTGCAGGTGCACGAACGAGTCGCTCACGCGCGGTCTCTCCTACGGGTCGCCAGTGGTGCAGCGAACGGTCCGGGGGAAGGACGGGCCGTGCTTTCTGCGGGCTCCCATTCTCACACGCCCGTACGACGGAACCGGGCCGACGCGCTGCTCCAAGCGGTCGATGGCACGATCTGGCGCGTGCACATCTCCGCCAAGGCCGACTACGCCGTGCGTGCGGCGATCCAGCTGGCGTCCTCCTCGGAGTTCCCGGTCACCAGTGAGTCCATCGCCACTGCCCAGCAGATCCCCGCGAAGTTCCTTGAGGCGATCTTGTCCGAGCTGCGCCACAGCGGCCTGGTGAAGAGCCGCCGGGGCGCCCACGGGGGATACTGGCTGTCCCGCCCGGCTTCGGAGATCTCAGTCGCGGACGTGATCCGGGCCGTCGAGGGGCCGATGGCGCTCGTGCGGGGTGAACGACCTGAGCAGGTCGCCTACCACGGCTCGGCGGAGCCGCTCATGGAGGTCTGGGTCGCCGTCCGGGCAGCGCTTCGGGGCGTGCTCAGCAACGTCACCCTGGCCGACATCGCGACAGGCGACTTGCCGCGGCACATCAAGGGACTCACCGCACCCGACGAGGCCTGGGTCGCGCCCTGGTTCGACGCCCCGGCCTGACGCGCAGGCGCTAGGCCTCGAAGGCCGCCAACCGACCGGTCCGATCGGTCCAGGAGGTCAGCTCGAAGACGGCGACGCCTGCCGCGCTCATCCCCCGGTTCGTGACGTCCCGGGCCTCGTCACTGTCGTCGAATTCCCACGCGAGGCGCTCCAGCGCCGGGTTATGCCCGACGACGACCAGCACGGCCACGTCCGGTGGCGTCTCCCCCACGACCTCACGGACGTCCTCCGTCGAGGCCTCGTAGAGCCGGTCGTCGTTCTCCGGCGTCGCATGCCCTACCCCGCAGAGCTCCCAGGTCTCTCGGGTGCGCCAAGCCGTCGAGACCATCACCCGGTCGGGCAGCAGCCCCTGCTCGCTGAGCCATCGCCGTACCCGCGCCGCATCCTCACGGCCGCTGGGGCTGAGCCTGCGGCTGTGGTCGTCCTGCCGCTCGAGCTCTGCCCGTGCGTGCCGGATCAGCACCAGTGTGCGCATAGCTCGAGGGTGACACGACCGAGCCGCGAAGCCCTAGGTTGGACCGTATGGACGTCCTGGTTCTTGGCGGTACTGCGTTCGTCGGCCGCGCGATCGTCGCAGAGCTGATCCGTCGCGGGCACACCCCCACGCTGTTCACCCGCGGGGTCACCAACCCCGAGCTCTTCCCCGAGGCTCCCCGGATCTTCGGTGACCGTCAGGCGGGCGACTACGACAACCTCGACGGCACGCGGTGGGACGCCGTCGTGGATGTCAGCGCCTACTACCCGCGCCACCTCGGGCAGGCCCTCGACGCCACCACGGCCGACCGGTACCTGCTCATCTCGACGGTCTCGGTGTACGACATCGCCCGTTGCCCCGCGGCCGGCCTCGCCGAGGACGCCCCGCGGTTGCCCGCCGTGCGCGATCTCGAGGACGACAGCCCGATGCTGTACGGCGGGCTCAAGGTCGCCTGCGAGGACGACCTGCTGAGCAGGCTCGGGGACCGGGCGAGCATCGTCCGGCCAGGGATCGTTGCGGGCCCGCACGACACCACCGATCGCTTCACGTACTGGGCGCGCCGCGGAGCGCAAGGCGGCCGGATCGCCCTGCCCGGCCGCGCAGACCAGCCCGTTCAGGTGATCGACTCCCGCGACCTGGCAGCGCTGTGTGCCCAGCTCCTCGAGGACGACCGCCCAGGGATCTTCAACGCGGTGGGCCCCGCCACCGACGTGACGCTGGGTGGACTGATCCAGACCTGCGCCCAGGCCGCCGGCACCACCTCGGAGGTCATCGAGGTCGCGCCCGTCGTACGGGCAAAGGGTTTCCCTCTCGTGATCGATGACACCGGGTGGGATCGGATGTTCCGCGCAAGTGCCGCGGCCGCCCGCGCCGCGGGGCTCACCGCGACCCCTCTGGCGCAAACCGCACGGGACACCGCACTGTGGGACACCGAGCGCGGCGCCCCTGCGATCGAGCGCGCTTTCACCCCTGAGCAGGAGGCGGCGGCACTTGGCTAAAGGGGTGCGCGAACGCCGCGGCGGTCGTACCGTCTGAAGGTGTCGACCCCGTCGGAGGGAGCGCGTCATGGCCAAGAGGGACAAGCCTCGGCACGAGGTGAAGAAGCCCAAGAAGATCAAGGCTAAGAAGGGTGCGCAGTCCGCTGTGACCACCCCACCGTTGGGCGGGATCCCGCACAGCTGAGGCTTCTTAGCTCTCTTCCAGGGCTGCGACCTCGTCGGGCGTCATGGCGTTCACGATGGTCGGGAGGTCGAAGTAGTCACGCCAGAGCACGATCTTGCCGTCCTGCACCTCGAACACCCCGGCAACCGGGAGGTCGACCCAGCGACCGTGCATCTGGAACCGGTCGGTGCGCTCGTTCATCACCGTCGTCCCGCTCGCGACCTGGCGGTGCACCACCCACTCGGAGTCGGTGCACAGGGCAAGCAGCATGTCGAGGGTGTCGCGCACGCCCTGGTGCCCGAACACCGGCGGGAGCGGCATGTTCTGGTACTCCACGTCCTGGGCCAGGTAGACGAACGCGGTGTCGAAGTCGCGCTTGGCAGCGGCCGCGCAGAACGCGTCCACAGTCTCCTCGGGGGTCACGTGAGCTCCTTTCGCATGGAGACGTGCTCAATGCCCGCCTCGAGATAGACCTCGCCGTACGGCGTGTACCCGGCCTTGTCGTAGAAGCCTGCCGCATGGAGCTGGGCGTGCAGCTCGACCACGCCGAAGCCGCGGGCGCGAGCCTGGTCCTCCAGACACGCCAGCACCGCAGCGCCGACGCCCTGGCCGCGGGCGGACTCTGCCACCGCCATCCGTCCGACCGTCCCGGTGGGCAGCAGCCGGCCCGTGCCGACCACCACCCCGTCGAGCAGCGCAACGGCATGGTCTGACACGGCGTCCAGGTCATCGAGCTCGAGGTCCGCTGGCACGCCCTGTCCCACCACGAACACCTCGCGGCGCAGCGCGAACACCGCTGCCATGTCCTGGGGTCCGGCCAGCAACACGATCACGACAGGCCTGCGAAGCTCGGGCGTGGCACGACTCCCTCGACCTCGGGTTGGAGGGGAGAGACCTGGACCTGTAGGACGGTCAGGCCGGGACCGGCCACCTCCACCGCCCGCACACCCGGACGGGCGTTGAGCGACAGCAGCAGCACGGGCTTGGCGGTCACCAGCACGGCGTACACGCAAGGGCAGTTGTGGGCGTACTCGCGCGCCTCGATGCTGCTGCTCTTGGCGAAGGAGGCGTACAGGTCGCGGAACGCGCGGTCCTGGGTGCTCTTGGGCCGCAGGGTGTCGGCATAGCCCTGGTAGGACTTCTGCGCCGCAGCCCGACTGCGTGCGGTCGTCACGTAGGCCTTGCGCAGCGCGGGAAGCAGCGGCCCGTAGATCTCGATGGGGAGCGAGGCGGCTTGCTGGCCCGCCTCCTTGGCCCGCAGGTACACCCGAGTGACAGTGAAGCCTGACAGCAGCGCCTCGGTCTGCTCGGGCGTGCGGTAGTCGGTCAGGCTCACCAGGGCCACGCGCTCTCCGGCGGGGTCCACACGCACCGCGTCCACCAGCCCATCCGTGGCATGTCGCGCGTACTCGCGGGTGCGGTCCCCGACCTTCGGGCCCAGCTGGCTGCCTCTCGGGGCATCGCTCTGGCCCTGCATCCCGCTCTGGTCCGAAGGCGCCGCCGTCGCTGCACGGTCGCCCTCCTGGACGACGGCGACGCCGACCCCTGTGACGAGCACGACGCCGACGACCAGCAGGGCCGACAGCGGTCGGGCCAAGACGAACGCAAAGGGTTGCCGACCGCCGTACCTGGCATCAAGAGCGTCCAGACTCCAACGCCCGAGCTGCTCCTGCGCCCGACCCCGCGCAGCCTCCGCGGCCTCCAAGCGTGCCCGCAGCCAGGCCGCAGCAGCAGGAAGGTGCCGCTCGTCCAGCTGCCGCAGCCTCACGACAGGGCGGCAATCGTGTCGAGGGCCTGCTGCAGGTCTGCCGAGTATGGGCTCTCGAGCTCGAGCCACCGACCGTCGTCAGGGTGTGCGAAGCCCAGCCGGACTGCGTGCAGCCACTGCCGCTCTAGCCCCAGCTTCTTGGCCAAGGTCGGATCCGCGCCGTAGGTCACATCCCCCACGCACGGGTGCTTGATGGCCGCCATGTGCACCCGGATCTGGTGCGTGCGGCCTGTCTCGAGCTTGATGTCGAGCAGGCTCGCGTGCCGGAACGCCTCGATCGTGTCGTAGTGCGTGACGCTGTCCCGCCCACCCTGCACGACCGCGAACTTGTACGGCGAGCTCGGGTGGCGATCGATCGGAGCATCGACGGTGCCCGTCAACGGGTCCGGGTGTCCCTGCACGAGGGCGTGATAGCGCTTATCGACGGTGCGTTCCCGGAAGGCGTCCTTGAGCACGGTGTAGGCGTGCTCGCTCTTGGCCACGACCATCAGCCCGCTCGTCCCGACGTCCAGCCGGTGCACCACGCCTTGGCGCTCGTCGGCGCCGCTGGTGCTCACCCGGTGACCTGCTGCCGCCAGGCCGCCGATGACCGTCGGCCCTTCCCAGCCAGGGGAAGGGTGTGCGGCGACCCCTACAGGCTTGTCGACCACCAGGAGGGCGTCGTCCTCGTAGACCACACGCAGGCCTTCGACGACCTCGGGAGCCGGCCGGGTGGAGGGCGGCGGGGTCGGAAGCTCGACCTCCAGCAGCGAGCCGGCGACGACGCGGTCTGACTTGCCTCGCACCCGCCCGTCGAGCCGCGCGCCCCCTTGCTCGATCACGGTGACAGCGGAGGTGCGGGACAAGCCGAACAGCCGCGAGAGCGCCGCGTCGAGGCGCAACCCGTCGAGGCCCTCAGGCACGGGCAGGGCGCGGTGGTCGGTCACCCGTCCAGTGTGCCTGGGTCGCTGCCGGGCTTGTGCTCCGGCGTGCGGTGCGAGCCGTCGACCTCGATGCCACGCAGCGAAAGCAGCACCGCGAGGACCGCCCCCACCGTGATGGCGCTGTCCGCGATGTTGAAGGTCGCGAAGTGCGGCAACGAGATGAAGTCCACGACCGCACCACGCCCTACGCCGGGCGCCCGGACGAGGCGGTCGATGAGGTTGCCGAGGGCTCCTCCGAGCAACAGGCCGAGCGTCACGGCCCACCCTCTGGACGCCAGCCGTGGCAAAGTCCTGACGATCACCACGACGACGATCGCCGCGATCAGGGTGAAGACCACCGTCGCGCCCTGCGCGAACGAAAAGGCCGCACCGCTGTTGCGTGAGACGTCGAAGGTGAGCAGCCCGCCGAGCAGCCTGACAGGTTCACGGTGTTCGAGCCGGGCCACGACGAGCACCTTCGTCGCAGCGTCCAGCGCGACTGTGAGCAGGGCGAGCAGGACGAGCAGGAGGCGGGGCTTGGTCAGCGCCGTTCCTCGCGCTGCTTGCACGTCACGCACAGGGTTGCCCGCGGGAACGCCTGCAGGCGTGCCTTGGGGATCGGGTTGCCGCAGTTCTCACAGCGGCCGTAAGTCCCCTCGTCCAGTCGCGCCAGCGCCCGCTCGACCTGCAGCAGCAGGTCGCGGCTGTTGGCCGCGATGGACATCTCGTGCTCGCGCTCGAACGTCTTGCTGCCCGCATCGGCCTCGTCGCCGGTGCCCTCAGACCCCGCATCGCGCTTGAGCGCCGCGGTCTGCTCCTCGGCAACGTCGATCTCGCCGCGCAGGTCCTTGGCCTCGGCCTCGAGCTCTGAACGTACGGCGGAGAGCTCCTTCTTCGTCCAGGCGTCCGCTCCGGTGAGCGGGCCGGAGGGCTTGGGTGCAGCTTTGACCGCCGCGGGCTTCGCCGGCGCTTTGACGGGTGGGACCTTCACGGGAGCGGGCTCAACGACAGGAACAACGGCAGGCACTGCCTTTACCGGAGCAGCCTTTACCGGAGCGGCCTTTACCGGAGCGGCCTTTACCGGAGCGGCCTTCGCAACCTTCGCGGGAGCCGCCTTCACAGGAGCAACCTTCTTCGCCACGGGCTTGGCGGGAGCGGCCTTGGCGGGTGGGGCCTTCTTCGCCACCGGCTTCGCGGGTGCGGCCTTGGCGGGAGCTGTCTTCTTCGCCACCGGCTTGGCCGGTGCGGCCTTCGCGGGAGCTGACTTCTTCGCCACCGGCTTCGCGGGTGCGGCTTTCGCGGGAGCTGTCTTCTTCGCCACGGGCTTGGCCGGTGCAGCCTTCGCGGGAACTGTCTTCTTCACAGGTGCCGCCTTCGCTGCAGGTTTCGGTGCCGCCTTCTTGGCAGCGGGCTTGGCTTTCACTGCTTTCGCTGCGGGGGCGGCCTTGGGCACCGGCTTGGGCGCGACGGCGCCCCGCGCTGCCGCGGGCGGCGGCGCGGTGGCTGCGGCAGGCGCCGCAGCAGGGGGGGCACCTGCCTTGTCACCCGCCTTGTCCTTGCGCGAGAAGAAGCGGCCGATTCGGCGCTCACTGGCCATGGCTGCTCCCTGCGTAGGCATCTTCACGTGTGTGGTCGGACGGGGCGCAAGGCTACGGGGCGGACAGAGCGCCCACAAAGCACCACGCCGAGAGATCAACCAGGTTCCGGCGGGGAGTGTTCCCTCGATAGGCTGGCCGTCACGTCGCGATGACGGAAGGCAGTACGTGAACAAGCTCCCCGCCCAGGTCGATCTCCCCGCGCTCGAGCACGAGGTGCTGCAGCGCTGGGAGCGCGAACGCGTGTTCGAACGCAGCCTGGAACAGACAGCCAACGGCACGCCCTGGGTGTTCTACGAAGGCCCCCCGACCGCGAACGGCAAGCCCGGTGCCCATCACGTCGAGGCGCGCGTCTTCAAGGACCTGTTCCCGCGCTTGAAGACGATGCAGGGCCACCACGTACCCCGCAAGGCGGGCTGGGACTGCCATGGGCTGCCCGTGGAGCTCGCCGTCGAGAAGGAGCTCGGCTTCTCCGGCAAACAGGACATCGAGGCCTTCGGGATCGCGGAGTTCAACGCACGCTGCCGGGAGTCCGTCCAGCGCCATGTCGGGGAGTTCGAGGCCCTGACCCGGCGGATGGGCTACTGGGTCGACACCGATGCTGCCTACTGGACGATGGACGCGTCCTACGTCGAGTCGGTGTGGTGGAGCCTGAAGCAGATCCACGACAAGGGGCTGCTGGTCGAGGACCACCGGGTGGCGCCGTACTGCCCCCGCTGTGGCACCGGTCTGTCTGATCACGAGGTGGCCCTGGGCTACCAGACCGTCGTCGATCCGTCGGTCTACGTGCGCTTCCCCATCACCAGCGGCCCCTGGGCGGGCAAGGCCTCCCTGCTGGTCTGGACGACGACGCCGTGGACGTTGGTCTCCAACACGGCCGTGGCCGCGCACCCGGGCGTGACGTACGTCGTGGCCAAGGTCGGTGACGAGCTCCTCGTCGTCGCCGAGCCGCTTGCTGACGTCTTGGGCGATCACGAGGTCGTCGCGTCGCTGCCGGGCAAGGAACTCGAGCACACGACGTACTCGCGGCCCTTTGACTGGGTTGACATCCCCGACGCGCACTTCGTCGGTACGGCGGACTACGTCACGACCGACTCCGGCACCGGCCTGGTGCACCAGGCGCCGGCCTTCGGCGCTGAGGACCTGCAGGTCGCGCGGCAGTACGGACTGCCCGTCGTCAACCCGGTCCGGCCGGACGGCACCTTCGAGGAGGGCCTCCCGCTGATCGGCGGGCTCTTCTTCAAGGCCGCTGACTCGGCGCTGGTGCAGGACCTCGACACTCGCGGACTGCTGTTCCGCGAGAAGCCCTACGAGCACCCCTACCCGCACTGCTGGCGCTGCGACACGGCGTTGCTCTACTACGCCCTCCCCTCGTGGTACATCCGCACCACCGCAGTCAAGGACAGGCTGGTCGAGGAGAACGCCCGGACCGACTGGCACCCCGCCACCATCAAGACCGGCCGGTACGGCGACTGGCTGGACAACAACATCGACTGGGCGCTGTCGCGCAACCGCTTCTGGGGCACCCCGCTGCCGGTGTGGCGCTGCTCGGAAGACAAGGACCACCTCACGGTCGTGGGGTCGCTTGCCGAGCTGGGATCCCTTGCAGGACAGGACCTTTCCTCCCTGGACCCCCACCGCCCGTTCGTCGACGACATCACGCTCCCCTGCCCCACGTGCGCTGCTCCGGCGTACCGGGTCCCCGAGGTCATCGACTGCTGGTACGACGCCGGCTCGATGCCCTTCGCCCAGGTCGGCTACCCGCACAGCGGTGTGGAGCTGGCGTACCCAGCGCAGTTCATCTGCGAGGCGATCGACCAGACGCGCGGCTGGTTCTACACGCTGATGGCCATCGGCACGCTGGTCTTCGACAAGAGCTCCTACGAGACGGTGCTGTGCCTGGGCCACATCCTCGATGCCGAGGGTCGCAAGATGAGCAAGCACTTGGGCAACGTGCTGGATCCGCACGAGCTCATGGAGCGCCATGGTGCGGACGCCCTGCGCTGGTACATGCTCTGCGGCGGTAACCCCTGGGCCTCACGCCGGATCGGACACGAGCAGCTCGAAGAGGTCGTGCGCAAGGTCTTGCTGACCTTCTGGAACACCGCCTCCTTCCTGACGCTGTACGCCGACGCCAACGCATGGGAGCCCGGCAAGACGGGCGAGCCGACCCTCCTTGACCGCTGGGCCCTGTCGGAGCTGCACGGGACGGTGGCGGAGGTCACCGAAGCCTTGGAGTCCTTCGACTCCCTGCGTGCCGGAAAGCGGCTCACGCAGTTCATCGACGACCTGTCGAACTGGTACGTGCGAACCTCGCGCAGGCGTTTCTGGGACGGCGACCCCGCAGCGCTGACCACGCTGCACACCTGCGTCGAGACGCTGACGCTGCTGCTGGCGCCGTTCGTGCCCTTCACCGCCGAGGCCGTGCACGATGCGGTGGCCTCGGTACGCGAGTCGGTGCACCTGCGCTCCTGGCCGGAGTTGGACCGAGCTCAGATCGACCCCGCTCTGGGCGAGCAGGTCGCCTTGGCCCGGCGCCTGGTGGAGCTCGGCCGGACCGCTCGAGCGGAGTCCAAGACCAAGACCCGCCAGCCACTGGCTCGGGCACTGGTGTCAGCACTGGGCTGGGAGTCGATGCCGCAGGAGCTCAAGGACCTCGTGGCCGCCGAGCTCAACGTCGTGACGCTCGAGCAGCTGTCCGGCGACCTGGTCGAGGTGACGGTCAAGGCGAACTTCCGGCCGCTGGGCGCGCGGTTCGGCAAGGGTGTGCAGGCCGTCGCCCAGGCGATCGCCCAAGCCGACCCCGTGGCGCTGGCTGCCGCCGTACGCGCGGGAACCGCTGCTGTTGTCCTCGACGGCGAGTCGGTAGCCATCTCGCGCGACGAGGTCATCGTGACCGAGACCCCGCGCAGCGGCTGGGCCGTAGCTAGCGGGCCGGGGGCGACCGTGGCCCTCGATCTGGAGGTCACTGCTGAACTGCGCCGAGCCGGGCTGGTGCGCGACGTGGTCCGCCTGGTCCAGGACGCCCGGAAGGGCACCGGGCTCGACGTGAGCGACCGCATCGAGTTGTGGTGGGCGGCCACTGGCGAACTGGCCGAGGCGCTGCAGGAGGGCTCACTGAAGCTCGCCGAGGAGGTCCTGGCGGTCAGCATCACGCAGGGACGTCCGACTGCCGACGTGGCCCACCACGACGACCCTGAGCTCGGCCTACGCTTCTGGCTGCGACTCGCCGGTCGATGAATCACCCGGATGGCGGCATCAGAAGGCCCCCAACGTGTGCCGATGCTCTGAGTGACACCCCTGGCTGCTCCGATTGGAGCAGTCGTCACACCAGGAGCCCCAGTGACCGTCCACACCGTCGAGCTGGCTCAGCCCAAGCCCGTCCACCGCTCCTTCCGGCTCAGCCGTCCCGGCGCGGCGGTCGCCTTGGAGAGCCAGGTCCGCCCTGCGCTCGTCCTGCCTGAGCGTGAGGGTCGGGCCCTGCTGGCCGCAGCGCAGCGTGAGGACGTCTCCTCCGGGGGGTGCTTCTCCGCGGGACCGGCAGGCATCCAGGTCTGGAGCGGACCGTGGGAGGGCGCCGGCGGCAGCCGCGGTGACGCCAAGCACCTGGGCTCCGTCGACTGGAGCTATGACACTCCGGTACGGCACTACATCACCATCTACCGCGTCCTGGTGACCGCGACGGGCGTCGACGCCGGTGAGAGCACCCAGTCGCTGCTCGAGCGTGTGCTCGGGCTCGCGGGCCTGGGGGCGAGCGGTGAGGTGCTCTCGTTGCCCGTCCCACCGCCGCGTGACCCGTTCCGCAGCGCGATCATGCGCGAGCGCAGCTGACCCTGAGCTCCGCGGGTGGGCTGGCCCGCGGGTAGAAGGCGGTGCCCGGGACCTCCCCCTGTTGTTCCGGGCACCGCTGGACCACCGAAAGATCGACTCCCACCCCGAGCACGACGAAGGCCCCTCCGAGGAGGGGCCTTCGTCGTACGTGGGGGTCAGGCCTTCTTAGCCGGAGCGGCCTTGGCAGCGGCCTTCTTGGCCGGTGCGGCCTTGGCAGCGGCCTTCTTGGCCGGTGCGGCCTTGGCAGCGGCCTTCTTGGCCGGTGCGGCCTTGGCAGCGG
>JBKJSN010000100.1:0-24120 GCA_046595815.1 Mycobacteriales bacterium | reverse complement strand
CGTGGTGGATGCCCTCGATCCGCCACGCGTCGTCCATCAGGTCGACGGCGGCACCGAGCCGCAGACCGGCCTTGATGCCGTCGCCTGTGTTCTGCGGCACGCCGGAGCTGAAGTCGGGGTGCGCACCCTCGGGCAGGTGCTCGGCGCGCATCGCCACGTCGTGCTCGAATCCGCCGCACGCCAGCAGCACGCCCTTGCGGGCGCGGATCAGCCGCTCCGGCCCGCCCTTGGTCTGCACCACGACACCGGTGACGACGCCCTTGTCGACCACGAGCTCGAGCATCGTCGTACGCAGTTGGAGGGGTAGACCGGCGTCCTTCATGGCCAGGCGCAGCCGAGCGACCAGGGCTCGGCCACCGGTGGCCATGTGCCGGCGTACGACGACGTTGGAGGACACCCGCCAGGCCGCGACCAACGAAGCGCGACGGCCCGCCCAGGTGCGCTTGGCCATCGCGAGGTCCTTGTACTCGCGGTTGGTGATCCACAGACCGAGCGGGCCCTTGAGGGAGTTGGGGCGCTGGGCCTTCTCGTCCTCGCCGAGCTTGCGCGTGTTGAGCGGCTTGGCCTCGATGGAGCGCCCGCGGGGCCTGCCGCCCTCGAGCTCGGGGTGGTAGTCGGGGTAGCCCTTCATCCACGTGAACTTCGTCCAGCGGCTGCGCTCGAGCAGCTCCATGGCCGCCGGCCCGTTGTCGACGTAGGCCTCCAGGCGCGTGCGCTCGACGGTGCCTTCGGTGAGGAGCTCGAGGTAGCGCAGGACCGACTCGCGGCTGTCGTCGTGCCCGGCCCGCTTGAGGGTCGGGTTGTTGGGCACCCAGATGGCGCCGCCTGACAGGGCGGTGGTGCCGCCGAACTTCGAGCCCTTCTCCACCACCAGGCAGCTCAGGCCCTCGGCGTGCGCGGTCAGGGCAGCGGCCATGCCGCCACCGCCCGAGCCGACGATGACGACGTCGTACTCCTCGTCCCAGGTCACGACTCGTTGCTCCCCACTAGAACACGTTCCACCCATGCTAGAACACGTTCTTGTTTCTCGGGAAGTTCCCCTGGTGGGTCCTGATGCAACGCTAGAACACGTTCTAGAACTACACCAGGCCCCCGCAACGCGAAGACTCGATCAGGGGTTCGGAGGCCTCGGTCTGTGGAGGACCGTTACGGCTGGAAACACAGGGTTTTCTGTCAGAGGTCGGTCATACCGTCATCGCATGGATGCCTCATCACTGTCCAAGGACGAGCTGATCGATCAGGTCCTGACGTGGGCCGCCCGGGTGGCTCGCGGGGATGCCGAGCTGGTCCTGCTGATCGCGGAGCTGGAAGCCCGGGAGGCCTGGGCCGAGCACGGTGTGGCCTCCTGCGCGGCCTGGCTGTCCTGGAAGCTGGGCTGGAGCAGGACCACCTCGCGAGAGCGGGTCCGGGTGGGCCGGGGGCTGCGGGAGCTGCCACTGATCAGCGAGGCGTTCCTCGCCGGACGGGTGACCTACTCACAGGTCCGCGCGATGACGCGCGTCGCGACCGCGGAGGACGAGGCGACGTGGCTCGAGCTCGCGCGGCACTGCACCGGCGAGCAGCTCGACAAGGCCGCCCGCGGCGCGGCCCGGGCTGCGGCGGCGGACCGTCCAGAGCGCAGGGACAAGCCTCCTGTGCACAAGGAGTGGGACTCCGACGGCGACCTGCTCCTGACCCTGCGGATCCCAGCGCATCAGGCGGTGCCGGTGCTCACCACGCTGGAGCAGCACCGGGCACTGGAGCAGACAGAGCGGCAGGAGCAGCTCGCCACCCTGCTCGCCGAGGTGACGGTCGAGGGCGCTTCCGCGGAAGCGCCGCAGCTCGACCTGAGCTGCGTGCCGGCCGCACGGGTCACCGACCCGCTCGAGCGCTACCCGTACGTGGAGCCGCCCTTTCCGGTCGCCTTCGACGGGTCGGGGTGGAAGAAGACCCCGGAGCAGAAGGATGCCGAGCGCGCCCTGATCCGAGACTGGGAAGCCCGCCGGGACGCCGAGCGTGCGATCCGCGACGCCTGGAACGAGCGCCGCGAGCAGCTGCTCCTCGAGGCCTCCGCTCGCCGGGTCCCCACCGGCAAGGCGACCCTGGCCGACGCTCTGGTGCGCGCCGTGCTCAGACCCACGGACTGCCCGCCCGTCACGGTGCAGCTGCTGCACGACCCGGTGTCAGGCTGGGCCCGCACCCCGCACGATGAGTTCCTTCCCCCCGCGACCCTCGCCCAGGTGCTGCGGACGCTTCCGCGGAAGCGCACCCGCCGCGGGTCCCTGGCCGTCGTGTCCGACCTGACCGGCTGCGACCAGGGGCGCGACAGCCGCCTGGTGAACCCGGGCCTGCGCCGGCTGCTCGGCGCCCTCGACGGTGAGCGGTGCCGCTTCCCCGGCTGCACCCACACCCGCTATCTCCACGCCCACCACCTGCGGTTCTGGCGCGACGGCGGACCGACCGACCTGTCGAACCTGGTCTTGCTCTGCACGAAGCACCACCAGCTGCTGCACACCCAGGGCTACGTACTGACTCTGGATTCTGACCGGAACCTGTCCGTCAGCCACGCTGACGGCACCCCGCTGCGGCACGGGCCGGACCTTCGGAGCGCTTCCGCGGAAGCGCTCCCACCCGCCGACCCCAGCACCCTGGACCGCGACTGTCGCGGTGCCCCGTTCGACCTGGGCTACGTCGTCAACGTCATGCTGGCCCACGCCGCCTGAGCATGCGAGCGGCTCGAGGGGACGTCGTCGCGCAGGCGCCAGTACGGCGAGATCTCACCCTGGGTAGGGGACGCCGGTGTTGCTGTGGCAGCGGTAGCCGTGCGGGTTCTTGTGCAGGTACTGCTGGTGGTAGGCCTCGGCGTAGTAGAAGGGACCCGCGGGGAGGATCTCGGTCGTGATCGGGTCGTACCCGGCAGCCGTGAGCACCTGCTGGTAGACCTCCCGCGAGGTCTGCGCCTCCTTGAGCTGCTGCTCAGTCGTCGTGTAGACCGCGGACCGGTACTGCGTGCCGATGTCGTTGCCCTGGCGCATGCCCGACGTCGAGTCGTGGCTCTCCCAGAAGACCTTCAGCAGCTGGGCGTAGGACACCACGGAGGGGTCGTAGACCACCTGCACCGCCTCGGTGTGCCCCGTGCGACCGGAGCAGGCCTGCTCGTACGTCGGGTTCGGCGTGATCCCGCCTTGGTAGCCGACCGCGGTCGAGTGCACCCCCGGCAGCTGCCAATAGATCTCCTCGGCCCCCCAGAAGCAGCCGAGTGCGAAGTAGGCAACCTCAAGCGGAGGAGCCCACGGCCCGACCAGCGGCGTGCCGAGCACCTCATGGAGCGCTGGCACCGGCATCGGCTCGGCCCGACCGGCCAGGGCCTGCTCGACGGTGGGCAGGGACAGCGACTTCCCGAACAACCTCATGCCACCTCCAACCGAGGTCTCGCCTCGTGCGTTCCCGCGCTACGGCAGCAAGACGCCGGGGTTGAGGGTGCCAGTCGGGTCGAGGCTCTGCTTGATCGCCCGCATCGCGGCGATCTCGGCCTCGCTCCGGGAGAGCGACAGCCACGGCACCTTCGCCCGGCCCACCCCGTGCTCAGAGCTGATCGAGCCGTCCAGCGAGGCGACGAGCCGCAGGACCGCATCGGAGACCTCGTCGTGCTGGTCCCCCGTGTCGAGCACGTTGACGTGAAGGTTGCCCTCGTTCACGTGCCCGAAGACGATCGGTCGCGCGGACGGGCAGACGGCTGAGATCGTCGGTTCGAGCGCCGCGACGAGCGCCGCCAGCCGCCCGGTCGGCACGCTGACGTCGAGCTTCACGGGCACGCCCTCGGCGGAGATCGACTCGGTGTGCCTCTCCCGGTAGCCCCACAGCGCCCGCTGCCCGGACGCGTCCGTCGCCACCGTGGCGTCGAGCAGCCCCTCCGCCGACTCCACCGCAGCGGCGAGCTCCTCCAGCGGGTCGACCCGATCGCAGCACTCCAAGAGCAGGTACGCCGGGTGCTCGGCCGGGAAAGGGGCGGCGAGTCCAGAGTGCTTACGCACCAGGGCAAGTCCGGGGCCGAAGAACAGCTCGGCCGCCGACAGCGACGGCAGCGAGGCGCGTAGCTGCGGCAGGAGAGCGACGGCGGCCTCCGCAGAGTCCATCGCCAGCAACGCCACGGCTCGCTCGGTGAGTCGCGGCCACAACCGGACGCGTACGGCGGTCACCACCGCGAGCGTCCCCTCGCTCCCCGCGAGCAGCCCCATGAGGTCATAGCCGGTGCCGTCCTTGGCCAATCCGGCCATCCGGGACAGCACCCGCCCGTCGGAGAGCACCGCCTCGAGTCCGACCACCTGGGCCCGCATCGAGCCGTAGCGCAGGACCCGGATCCCCCCGGCGTTGGTCGCCACCAGACCGCCGACGGTCGCCGACTCCCGGGCCGCGAGGTCGACACCGAACTCCAGGCCGTGCGCCAACGCGGTCGCCTGCAGCGTCGCGAGGGTGACGCCGGCCCCCACACTCACCTGAGCAGCAGCGACATCGACCTCGCCGACCTGCGTCAGGCGGGTGAGCGACAGCAGGACCTCGCCTCCCGCCGGGATCCCCCCGCCGACGAGCCCGGTGTTGCCGCCTTGTACGACGACCTTCGCGCCCGCCGACGAGAGCAGCCGCAGGACCTCAGCGACCTCTTCCGTCGTACCAGGCCTGACGACGCACACCGCGCTGCCGGAGAAGCGGCCGGTCCAGTCGGTCTCATAAGAGCGCGTGAGGTCGGGGTCGGTGAGCACGTGCTCGGCCCCGACGACGACGGCGAGCTGGTCGATCACTGTCCCTGTCATGCAAGCACCCGGAGCCGGACGGTGACCGGCATCGCCTCCAGCGCGGCGAGGACGTCCGGGGTGGGGTGACCGGCGATGTCGGTGACGACGTACCCGTGGCCGCCCTTGGTGCTCAGCATCTGGCCCTCGATGTTCACCTCGTGGTCGGCGAGCAACCCGTTGACCGTCGCGAGCACACCCGGGGTGTTCACGTGCAGCAGCAGCAGTCGGGTGCGGTCGGGCTCGCGCGGGAGGTTCACCGGCGGGAGGTTGACCGACAGCGACGTGCCCCCGTCCCGGACGTAGTCGCGCAGCTTGCCCGCGACGAAGTTGCCGATGTCCTGCTGTGCCTCTTCCGTGGAGCCACCGACGTGCGGCGTGAGGATGACGTTGGGCAGACCGCGCAGGACCGAGACGAACTCCTCGCCCTTTGCCTTGGGCTCGACGGGGAACACGTCGACGGCCGCACCCGCTATGTGCCCGGACAGGACGTGCTCGCGGAGCGCCTCGTGGTCGACGACAAAACCCCTGGAAAGGTTGAGGAAGATCGAGCCCGGTCGCATCCGGCCGAACTGCTGCTCCCCGAAGAGGCTGGAGTTCGAGGCTCTCCCGTCGACGTGCAGCGTGACGACATCGGACTCGGCCAGCAGCTCGTCCAAGGTGCCGCAACGGCGGGCATTTCCGAGGGCGAGGCGGTCCGCGGTGTCGAAGAACAGCACCCGCATGCCGAGCGCCTCGGCGAGCACCGACAGCTGGCTGCCGATGTTGCCGTAGCCGACGATGCCGAGCCGGCGGCCGCGCACCTCGTGGCTGCCCACTGCGGACTTGTCCCAACGACCGGCGTGCATGTCGGCGTTCTTGTCGGTCAGCCGCCGGGTGAGGGCGATGATCTGCGACAGGGCGAGCTCGACCACCGAGCGCGTGTTGGAGAAGGGCGCGTTGAAGACGGCGACCCCCCTGTCCAGGGTGGCCGTCAGATCGATCTGGTTCGTGCCGATGCAGAAGGCGCCGACGGCGAGCAGGTCGTCGGCCGCCTCGAGGGCACGCCTCGTGAGCGTGGTGTTCGACCGCAGGCCCAGCACCTGGACGCCGGGCAGCTGGGCGACGAGCTCGTCCTCGGTGAGCGCACGCTCACACCGCTCCACCTCGAAACCCGCGTCGCGCAGGGCGAACGCGGCGTCGTCATGGATGGCTTCGAGCAGCAGGGCTCGCATCGTGGTCCTCCCAGGCGCCCGCGCCCGGGCCTCGCCGTACCGGCCCTCGAATCTACCTTCCCAGCCCTGAGAGACCTGGCTCACAGGTACCTCCCAGGTGCGTCGTCGTCACTGGAGGTATGACCGAGACGCCCTCCCCGATGCCCGCCGCTCCGTGGTGGTCGACGCCCGGCGCGACCGCCGTCCTGCCGCACGAGGTGCCGCCCCCTCCCCCGCCGCCGGTGACTCCGCCGCGCGCCCGTCCCTCGGGTACGGCGGGGCTGCTGGCCCTCGCGCTCGTCATCGGCGGCGGGGTGGGCGGCGGGGTGGCCACTCTGCTCCGCGATGACGCCACCGTGGTCTCCGGCACAACCGCCTTGGACACCCGGTCGCTGGGTGCGATCGTCAAGGGCACCCCTGAGTCGGCCGCCGCGACCATCGCACCCAGCGTCGTGACCGTCGAGGTCACCGGCCAGGTGGGCTCGCCGTTCGGCGGCTCGCAGTCGCAGTCAGGCACCGGGTCGGGCGTGGTGATCCGCACCGAGGGCTACGTCCTGACCAACAACCACGTGGTGGCCAGCGCGGTCGACGGCGGCTCGGTTCACGTGACGCTCGCGGACGGTCGGACGCTGGCGGCCACCATCGTCGGGACCGACCCTTCGGCCGACCTGGCCGTGCTGAAGGTCGAGGGGGTGAGCGGGCTGACGGCGCCGACGTTCGCCAAGTCGGACGACCTCAAGGTCGGGCAGTCCGTCCTCGCGGTCGGCGCCCCGCTGGGGCTGGCCAACACCGTCACCCAGGGCATCGTTTCCACCCTGCACCGTCCGGTGCGCACCGGTGAGAGCTCCAACGCCCAGGCCGTCATCGACGCGGTGCAGACCGACGCCGCCATCAACCCGGGCAACTCCGGCGGCGCGCTGGTCGACCTGGCCGGCCGCGTCGTCGGCATCAACACCGCGATCGCCACGGCCGGCGGCACCTCGGGCAACATCGGCGTCGGCTTCGCCATCCCGTCCGAGACCGCGACGAAGATCGCCGACCAGATCATCCGGACCGGCTCGGCCACCCACTCGCAGATCGGGGTCTCGGTCACCGACGCGCCGTCCGGCACGGACGGGGCTCCCGGGCTCGGCGCGCTGATCCAGGCCGTCCAGGGTGGCGGTCCCGCGGCCAAGGCGGGGCTGCAGCAGGGCGACGTCGTGACCAAGGTCGATGACCGTCGGGT
Organism: Mycobacteriales bacterium; assembly: GCA_046595815.1. Classification (GTDB taxonomy): domain Bacteria; phylum Actinomycetota; class Actinomycetes; order Mycobacteriales; family SCTD01; genus RYN-111. Next base: position 16,933 of record JBKJSN010000100.1, on the reverse strand, counting down.
GACGGACGCCGACAGCCTGATCGTCGCGATCCGCTCGCACGACCCCGGCCAGACGGTGACGCTGACCGTCACCCGCAACGGGTCCACCAAGACGCTGAAGGTGACCCTCGGCCGGTCGACCGCGTAGCCGGCGCCGCAGGTCAGACGCCGATGGCGCTGAAGCCACCGTCGACATAGAGCACCGAACCGGTCGTGGCGGGGAACAGGTCGGAGAACAGCGCCACGCACGCCTTCGCGACCGGCTCCGGGTCGTTGACGTCCCAGCCCAGCGGCGCGCGCTCGGTCCAGGCGTCCTCGAACTGCGCGAAACCGGGGATCGACTTGGCCGCCATGGTCTTCAGCGGTCCGGCCGAGACCAGGTTGGACCGGACCCCGTGGGCCCCCAGATCCCTTGCAACGTAACGGTTTGCGGACTCAAGCCCCGCCTTCGCCACGCCCATCCAGTCGTACGCCGGCCAGGCGACCCGGGCGTCGAAGTCGAGCCCGACGTACGACGAGCCCGGGGCCAGGAGCTTCAAGGAGGCTCGGGCCAACGAGGCGTAGGACCACGTCGACACCTGCAGCGCGGTGCTGACCGACTCCCACGAGGTGTCGAGGACCCCGTTCCCCAGGGCGTCGGCCGGTGCGAAGCCGATCGCGTGCAGGACACCGTCCAGACCGTCGACGTGCTCCAGGACGCGCCCCTGCAGTGCAGCCAGGTCCTCCTCGGAGGTGACGTCGAGCTCGATGACCGGCGGGGCACCAGGCAGGCGTTTGGCGATGCGGTTGGTCAGCGACAGCGAGCGCCCGAACCCGGTCAGGACCACCGTGGCGCCCTCTTCGATGGCGAGACGGGCGACGGAGAAGGCGATGGAGGAGTCGGTGAGGACACCGGTGATGAGGAGTCGTTTTCCAGCAAGCAGCATGAGTCAGCTCTCCGTGAGGTGTCGGGCGAGTGCCTCCTGGGCCTCGCGTGCGGCGGTCCAGAAGACCCCCGCCTGGGGGAAGACGGCCAGGTCTGCCACCGGCAGCAGCCCGTGCAGCTCGCGAGCCAGCTCGAGCGGATGCAGGGCGTCGCGCTGTTGCCCGACGACGAGGGCAGGGGCCGTGAAGGTGGTCAGGACCGCCCGGTCGTGCACTGGGCGGTCCTCGAACGCCGGGGCCGGGGCCGGCTTGGACACCAGCTGCACGGCTCGACGCCGCACCAGCAGCTCGATGCCACGCCGTTCGCGTACGGCGGGTGGCAGCTCAGCCAGCAGGAACTCCGCCGCCGCCTGGGCGTCGCACGCCTCGATGGCGTCGCCGAGCACGCGCAACCTCTCGATCGCGCCATCCCTGCGGGTGCCGTCGAGGGCTGCGGGCAGGACGAACGCGACCCGCTCGAAACGGGACGGGTCGCGGGTGAGGGCGCGCAGCAGTGCTCCCGCGCCCAGGGACAGCCCGACGGCGCGAGTGGCACCCACCGCGTCAGCGACCGCCAGCAGCGAGTCGGCGAGAAGGTCGTAGTCCCAGCCGTTCTCGAGCGGGTCGGAGTCACCGTGGCCCGGGAAGTCCAGGAGCACGCGCACCCCACCGACCCGCGCGGCCAGCGGACGCGTCTCGGCGACCGAGCCACCCAGACCGTGGGCGAACACCGTGACGGGTCCGCCCTCGCCGAGCACCACGACGTTGACGCCGCCGACCTTCGTGACCGGTCCCAGCGCGATGGTCATCAGTGCCCCATTCCCAGGCCGCCGTCGACGGGCACGACGGCTCCGTTGACATAGCCGGCCTGGTCGGAGGCGAGGAACGCGAGCACCGCGGCGACCTCGTCGGGCGTCGCCGTACGACCTGCCGGGATCGAGGCGAGCACCTGCGCCTTGCGCTCGTCGGACAGCTCCGCCGTCATGTCGGTGTCGACGAAGCCGGGAGCCACGACGTTCGAGGTGATGCCCCGACCGCCGAGCTCACGGGCAAGTGAGCGGGAGAAGCCCACCAGCCCGGCCTTCGAGGCGGCGTACGACGCCTGCCCGGCCCCGCCCGACAGCCCGACCACGGAGGAGACGAACAGCAGCCTGCCCCAGCGGGCGCGCAGCATCGAGCGCGAGGCCCGCTTCGCAAGCCGGTACGACGAGGTCAGGTTGACGTCCAGCACCCGGGTGAAGGACTCCTCCGACATCCGCAGCAGCAGCTGGTCGTCGGTGATGCCTGCGTTGGAGACGAGGATCTCCACGGGACCGTGGGCCTGCTCGACCTCGCTGAACGCCGCCTCGATCTCCTCGGTGACCGTCACGTCGCACTTGACCGTGAGCAGGCCGTCGACCTGGCCGTTGCGGGACGTGACCGCCACCCGGTGCCCCGCCTCGGCGAGGGCACGCGCGGTGGCCAGCCCGATGCCTCGGTTGCCCCCGGTCACGAGGACCGAGCGGCTCACTGTGCTCGCTTTGCTCATGGTTCGCTCCGGCGCTCCCTCGCTCCGCAGGCTCCGCGAGCTCGCTTCTTTGCTCACTGTGCTCATGGTTCGCTCCGGCGCTCCCTCGCTCCGCAGGCTCCGCGAGCTCGCTTCTTTGCTCACTGTGGCCCGTTCGGACGTTTGCCACGCCGGTTCGGCAGCGCGCTCAGCGCAGCAAGGAGCACTGTCCGCGTGTCAGCCGGCTCGATGATCTCGTCGATGGCGCCGCACTCGAGGGCCCGCGCGAGTCCACCGGTCGTCGCCTCGTGGTCGGCGGCGAGCCGCAGCACCAGCGCGGCGCGCGCCGACGGGTCCCTCTCACCGGCCAGCTCACGCCGGTTCAGGACCTCGACGGCAGCGGTCGCGCCCATGACGTCCACCTGGGCTCCCGGCCAGGCGAAGACCTTGTCGGCGCCGAGGCCCTTGGAACCCATGGCGATGAACGCGCCGCCGTACGCCTTCCGGGTGATGACCGTGAGACGCGGGACCCTCGCGGCGGCGTAGGCATGGAGCAGCTTCGCCCCGCGGCGCAGGACGCCCTCGTCCTCCTGGCTGACGCCGGGGAGGTACCCCGGCACGTCGACCAGGAACACCAGCGGCAGGCCCATCGTGTCGCACCAGGTCACGAAACGGCCGGTCTTGTCGCCGGTCACTGCGTCCAGGCAGCCGGCCTTGGTCTGGGGGTCGTTGGCGACCACCCCGACGGTGCGTCCACCGAGGCGGCCGATCATCGTGACCGCGCTGGTCGCCCAGTCGCGGTGCAGCTCGATGTAGCTGCCGGGATCGAGCAGCGCGCGGATGACCGGGCGCACGTCGTAGGAGTGCCTCGGGTCGCTCGGCACGAGCGGGCCGGGGTCGGCGCACTCCTCCTCCACCGGCTGGCCGTGCTGGGCGCCGAGCAGCAACGCCAGCCGCCGGGCGGTGTAGAGGGCCTCGTCATCGGTCGGGGACACCAGGTGTGCCACCCCGCTGATCCGGCCGTGGGTGTCCGGGCCACCGAGGCGGTCCATGTCGACCTGCTCGCCGGTCACTCGGCGTACGACGTCCGGGCCGGTCACGAAGACCCGCCCCGACGGGCCCATGATGACCACGTCGGTCAGGGCGGGACCGTAGGCCGCGCCACCAGCGGCCGGGCCGAGAACGACGGAGATCTGCGGCACCCGGCCAGATGCCCTGGTCTGGGCGGCGAAGACGCGTCCGACGGCGTCGAGCGACCCGACGCCCTCCCGTAGCCGGGCGCCGCCTGAGTGCCAGATGCCGATGACGGGCGAGCCCCTCAGGTTGCCGATGTCGGTGGCGTCCGAGATCGCGCCACATCCGGCGATTCCCAGGGCCCCGCCCTGAACGGTCGGATCCGTCACGAAGGCGACGACCTCGACGCCACGGATGGCGCCCATCCCGACGGCGACGCCGTCGACGGCCATCAGCAGGTCCCAGTCGTCGAGCAGGGCGTCGAGCCGCTCACGACAGGGCCCGGAGAGCTCGGCCTTGGTCGACGCGCTGGTCTGCGCGCCTTCAGTCAGGTTGGTCATCTTGGTCATCTTGGTCATCGCGTGAACACCAAAGACACGTCGTGGCCTCCGAAGCCGAAGGAGGTGGATAGGGCTGCTGCGTGGGCAAACCTGCGAGGTACGACGCGCACCGCGTCGACGTCTGCCTCGTCGTCCTGGTCGTCGAGGTTGCGCACCGGCGGGACGACCCCGTCGCGCAGGGCGACGACGGTGGCGACCGCCTCCACAGCACCGGCGGCACCGAGCAGGTGACCGGTGCAGGACTTGGTCGCCGTCACTGCTGGGCGGTGCGAGCCCAGGGCGATGGCCAACGCCCGCGCCTCTGCGATGTCGCCCAGCGGCGTCGAGGTGGCATGCGCGTTGACGTGTCCGAGATCGGTGGCGGCCAGGTCGGCATCGCGCAACGCCAGCGTGACGCTGCGCGCGGCCCCCAGGCCGGACGGGTCCGGTGCCGTGACGTGGTGGGCGTCGGCGGCCATCCCCGCGCCGGCGAGCCAGCCGTGCACCCGGGCACCGCGGGCCTTGGCGTGCGCCTCCGTCTCGAGCACCAGGACACCCGCTCCCTCTCCGAGGACGAAGCCGTCTCGGCCCTTGTCGTACGGACGGGAGGCAGCCTCCGGCTCGTCGTGCCGCGTCGACAGCGCCCGCATCTGGGCGAATCCCGCCATCGGCAGCGGGTGCACGCAGGCCTCCGCTCCACCGGTTACGACCACGTCAGCACGCCCGCTCCGGAGCAGCTCGAGGGCAACCGCAATCGCCTCTGCGCCTGAGGCGCACGCGCTGACAGGCGTGTGCACCCCGGCCCGGGCGCCCAGGTCCAGGCCCACGGTCGCGGCGGGCCCGTTGGGCATGAGCATCGGCACGACGTGCGGACTCACTGCACGCGGTCCCTTGGTGCGCAGCACCTCGTTCTGCGCGAGCAGCGTGAGGGCACCACCGATGCCTGAGCCGATGACGACGGCGAGCCGTTCCGGCTCTACGGCCGGCTGCCCTGCGTCGTCCCACGCCTCGCGGGCCGCGATGAGCGCGACCTGCTGGACCCGGTCGAGGGTGCGAGCCTCGACCCGCTCCAGCCGGCCCTCCAAGTCGACGGTCGCCGCCAGCCGGGCCGGGAGCGCGTCCCACTGCTCGCCCTCGAGCAGACGCACCCCGGACCGGCTGCTGAGCAGCCCTTCGGTGAGGGCTGCGACGTCGGGACCGAGCGGAGTCAGAGCCCCGAGACCGGTGACAGCGACTGCGGTCATGCCGGGACACCTGCCGCGCTGATGAAGTCGATCGCGTCGCCGACGGTGACCATCTTCTCGAGGGCCTCATCGGGGATGCGGACGCCGAAGTTCTCCTCGCACGCGACGACGACCTCGACCATGGTGAGGGAGTCGATCTCGAGGTCGTTCTGGAAGGTCGCCTCACGGGTGACCTTGTCGGGGGTCACGCCGGACACCTCCTCGAGGACCGCGGCGAGGCCGGCGAGTACGTCGGTCTGGGTGATCGTCATGGTTTCTCCTGGTGTTGTTGGTTTTTCAGGGGACGTGAACGACCTGGGCGGCGGCCGTAAGGCCAGCGCCGAAGCCGACGAGGAGGGCGGGTTGCCCGCTTGCGACCTGACCGAGCTCGACGAGCCGGTCCAGGGCTAGTGGCACCGAGGCCGCGCTGGTGTTGCCGCTGTCGCAGATGTCGCGGGCGACGACCACCGTGTCGGGCAGCCCGAGCTTGGCGACGACCGAGTCGGTGATCCGCAGGTTGGCCTGGTGCGGCACGAAGGCCGCCAGATCCTCGAGCGCGAGACCTGCCTGTTCGCAGGCTCGTCGGCACAGCTCCGGCAACCGCGTCGTCGCCCATCGGAAGACCGCACGGCCCTCCATGGACAACCGGAGCGGCGAGCCGTCGATCACCAGCTTCGCGTGCTGGTCTCCGTCGTGAGCCCAGACGACAGGGCCGATTCGGTCGCTGGGTGTCCGGCTCACGACCACGGCACCGGCTCCGTCACCGAAGAGGAACGCCGTACCCCTGTCGTCGGGGTCGACCATCGGAGTGAGCTTCTCTGCACCCACGACGAGCACGTGCTCGGCCGTGCCGGTGCGGACGGTGTCGGCCGCCAGGCTCACCGCATAGGAGAAACCCGCGCAGCCGGCCCCGATGTCGGTTGCGCCGGCGTTCGTCGCGCCCAGCCGGAAGGCAACCTCCGGAGAGCCGCCGGGCAGCGGACCCGGCATCGAGCAGGTGGCGAGCAGCACGAGGCCGACATCAGCAGCGTCGAGGCCGGCTGCCGCCAGGGCCTTGCCTCCCGCGACGGCGGCCATGTCCACGACGGACTCGTCCTGCGCCGCAACGCCGCGGGTGACGATCCCACTGCGTTCACGGATCCACTCGTCGCTGGAGCCGATGCGCTCGGCGATCTCGAGGTTGTCGACGCGCGACGCAGGACGGTGCGAGCCGAGCCCGGTCAGACGGGCGCCCGCGAGCGTCCTCACGCCGCGTCCTTGAGAGCCTGAACCGGTACGCCGGGAAGTCCCCGCTTCACCAGCGCGCTCAGCGTCCCCGACGGGGCGAGCTCGACGACGTGGTCGGCACCGCGCGCCGCCAGCGTCCTCAGGCACAGGTCGAAACGCACCGGACCCGTGAGCTGCGCGACGAGCCGGTCGAGCAGGGCCCGCCCCTCGGTCAGCACGGCGCCGTCGGCATTGGCCACGACCGGGGCCGTGGCCTCGCTCGGGGTCAGCGCGGCCACCAGCGAGGCGAAGCCAGGCGCCGCGGCAGCCATGGCGGAGGTGTGGAACGCCCCGGCGGTCTCCAAGCGGCGCACCCGCGCCCCACCAGGCGCGACGGCGGTGAACTCCTCCAGTGCCTCGACGGGCCCGCCGTACACCGTCTGGCCCGCAACGTTCACGGTCGCGAGCTCGAGACCGAGCAGCTCGGCGACCTCTCGGACCGCGAAGTCGTCGCCCCCCAGGGTCGCCACCATCCCGGTGGGGCGCTCTGCCGCCGCCTTGGCCATGAGCCGTCCGCGTTCGGCTGCCAGGACGACGGCTTCGGTGCTGGTGAGGACGCCGGCAAGCGCGAGGGCGCCCAGCTCCCCGATGCTGTGACCGCACACGAGGTCGGGGGTCAGGTTCACCAGCCGCGCCGACAGCAGGGCGGTGGCGGTGAGCAGCGGCTGCGCGATCTCGGTGTCGCGGATCTCAGCCGCTCCGGCCACGGTGCCGAGGTGCGCGAGATCGAGACCAGCCGCGTCGGACCAAGCCGCGAGCTCGTCGGCCGCGCCCGGGAGGGCGAGCCACGGCGTCAGCATGCCGGGAGTCTGTGACCCCTGACCGGGGACGAGGAAGACGTTCATGGCTTTCAGCCTTGTCGAGCAGACGGCCCCTGACCCCAGCAAGCCCCGACCGAAAGAATCTGCGATCGTTGTAGGAAACCTACAAAGACTGTGTCCGGCCCAGCACGAGGGCGATTCTGGCAACCTGAGCGTCACGTGCTCGTAGCACATCGATACCGAGAAGGTCGGAGACCTTCCGCAGGCGGTATCTCACGGTGTTTGCGTGGACGAACAGGGCCCGAGCGGTGGCCTCAAGGGAGCCACCGCTGTCGAGGAAGGCAGCCACTGTCTCCAGCAGGTCACCCCCCGCCTCAGCGAGCGGATCATGTACATCTTCTACAAGGCGCCTTCGAGCCGCGGTGTCACCCATGACGGCCCGCTCAGCCAGCAGGTCGGCAGCGTGCACGGGACGGGGTGCGCCAGGCCAGGCAGGCACGGCCGCCAGCCCCGCAAGGGCTTCACGGACGGAGCCACCGGCGGCGGTCAGGTCCTCCACGCGTGGTCCCACCACGACGGGCCCTGGCGGAAGAGCCGAGGCCACCTGCCGGGTGGCCACCTCGAGCTTGCCCTTGCCCCCGACAACGACGACCAGTGATCCGCCAGCCTCACCGGTGAGCACCATGAGGCCGCTGTGCCGGGCGTGCCCGCGCAGGTCCTCCAACCGCTCCTCAACCGGGCCCTCCGGCGTAGCTGCGACCACGGTGATGATCCACGTCGGCTGCCCCCAACCCAGGGACGAGGCCCGGGAGAGCGTGAAGTCACCCACCTGATCGCGGACGATGGCCTCGACCACCCCCGCCTCCAGGCGCGCGTCCCAGGCGCCGCGTGCCTCAGCCGCCGCCGCGTAGACCTCCGCCGCTGCGAAGGCCACCTCGCGGGAATACCTCAGCACGGCCTCGAGCAGCTCCTGCTCATGCCCAGGCTCCGCCAGCTGCGGGACGTGGTCCTCCAGGACCCCGACAGTGACGCGGATCAGCTGGACGGTCTGCTTCAAGCTCACCGCCCGGGCCAGCTCGCGGGGCGCGGCCGCGAAGATGTCCGGCGCCGGTGCCGGCGTGCTGTGTGCGTCCTTGAACCACTCGGTGAAGGCGCCGATCCCGGCCTGGACCACCAGCCCGACGTCGGCGCGCTGGGCTGCCGTGAGGTTCGCGAACCACGGGAGCGCGTCCATGGCGAGGACAGCCTCGGTGCTCATGCGTGCCGACGCGCGGCGTACCCGCTGCCAGGTCGTGGTGGCCACGGCCGAAGGCTAGAGGCTCACGACTTCAGCGCACGGCTTCGTCCACGGAACACAGCGACGACCTCGTCCTCCCGCCGTACCTCCACGTCGTAGACGCCCGACCGTCCACGCAGCGCGACCTCCTGCGCCCGCGCGACCAGCCGGTCTCCCACCGCGACGGGCAGCAGGAACTCCACGTCCGCACCCGAGGCGACGGTCGTGGCGCCGTGGGTGTTGCAGGCGAAGGCGAAGGCGGTGTCTGCGAGCAGGAAGACGTACCCGCCGTGGCAGATGCCGTGCCCGTTGGACATTTCCGGCCGCACCGTCATGCTGGCGGTCGCGCGCCCGACATCGACATCGCTGATCTCGATGCCGAGCGAGCGCGTCGCAAGGTCGTTCGCCAGCATGCGGTGGGCCTGCTCCTGCGCCGTCACGTCCGCAACGTACTCGCGTCAGGCCTGGCGGATGGCCGAGACGTCGAGCTCGAGCACGATCTTCTCGCTGACGAGGACGCCACCGGTCTCCAGGGCGGCGTTCCAGCTGACGCCCCAGTCCTTGCGGTTGATCGTCGCGCGCCCCTCGAACCCGGCCCGCAGGTTGCCGAACGGGTCGGTCTCGGTGCCGGTGAGCTCCCACGTCACAGTCGCCGGGTGGGTGACTCCCTTGAGCGTCAGCTCACCCGCCATCTCGAACGTCTCCGCGTCGATCACACGAACGCCCGTGCTGGCGAAGGTCGCGGTGGGGTAGGTCGCGACGTCGAAGAAGTCGTTGGTGCGCAGGTGGTCATCGCGCTGCCCGTTGCCCGTGTTGATGCTCGCCACCTGGAAGGTCAGCGACGCTGAGCTGCGACTCGGGTCATCGAAGTCCAGTACGGCGGAGCCTTCGAGCTCAGCGAACGAACCGCGGACCTTGGTGACCATTGCGTGCCTGGTCACGAAGCCGAGGCGGGTGTGGGTGGGGTCGAGGGCGTAGGTGCCGGACAGGGTGGGGGTGGTGACAGGGGCGGTCATCGGGTTCTCCTAGGTTGGTTCGGTTGTTGCCTGTGCAACCAACTCTAGGAGACGTTTATTGCATGCGCAATAGTTGCGACATCAATCACACGTCGGTGAAGTGCTCCACCACCGGGGGGCCGGAGAAGTGCGGACCCACCAGCCCACGCCACGCGCCGAAAGCCTCCGACGCTCTGAACGCCTCGTGGTCCTCGATGGAGTCCCACTCCACGAGGAGCACGAACCGCGTCGGCGTCTCGACCCCCTGCGTCAGGCGGACGGCGCGACAACCCCTGCTTCGTTGCAGGTGCTCGCGACCCAGCGCGTAGGCATCCCGGAAGGCGGGCTCCGAGCCGGGCAGGATGTCGAGGAGGGCTACTTCAAGGACCATGCGCTACAGGAAAGCAGCGGTCGTTCCGCCGAGCGGCAGGGGGTCCATTCCGAGCTTCCCGTGGTCCCAGGAGCGGGTGCGCTGCACATCCACCCTGACAGCCACGCGCTTGTTCAGCATGAGCTCGACGAAGGGCCGCATGTCCTCGGAGTAGGGCCCGGTGTAGCGCTCCCAGATGCTGACGCCGACCTCCCACAGCGCGTCCGCGTCATCGACGATGACGCCCTGCCCCTCAAAGGAGACGCCCTTGAGGGTGTCGTAGGTATGACCGCTCTCGATCAGCACGCTCATCCGGCCGTCGCGCCTGAGGTTCACCGCCTTCTGCGACTTCGCCTTGGTCTCGAACCACAGCTGGCCGTCGATCAGGGCGTACCACATGGCCACCAGGTGCGGCTGCCCATCAGGGCCGACCGTCGCCATGGTCGCGGTGCGTTGCTGGTCGACGAAGGCCGCGATCTCGTCGTCGCTGAGCTGGATCCGGCCGCGCTGATTCGTGCCCATGAACGGACCCTAACAGGAACACGTTCTAGTCGTCAGCGAGCTCTCGGGCCACCTGCCCCAGTCGCTTTCGCAGCAGGGCGGCCTCCTCAGCGAGGGCGGCCTGAGTTGCGGAGTACAGCGCCCGCCCCTCGCCCGTCTCGATCCGCACCGGCTCGAGCCCCAGCGCGGACAGGTCGTACGGCGAGGCTTGCATGTCGAGCTTCCGGGCCCTGCGTGCCAGGTCGAAGCAATCGGCGACGAGCTCCGAACGAACCCACGGCGAGAGCTTGTAGGACCACTTGTAGAGGTCCATGTTCGCGTGCAGGCAACCCGGCTGTTCGAGGTCGCCCTGTGACTCACGGGTCGGCTGGAGCAGGTTCAGCGGTCGGGCCGACGGGGTGAAGAACCGGAACGCATCGTGGTGCGAGCACCGGAGCCCGAGCTCGTCGACGACGGCATCGGTGCCGTCCTGCCCGAGCCGCAGCGGCCAGTCCTCATGCCGGCGCTCGCCCTTGTAGGTCATCGCCCACTCGTGCAGCCCGAAGCAGCCGAGCTGCGGGGCACGAGAGGCTGTGCGCGTCAGCAGGTCGGCGACGAACTCCGCCGTACGACGGGCTCGTTCGCTCACCGGAGCGAGCACCGCGCCACCGGGTACGGCGACGAAAGGCGGCTCGGCCGAGCGGTCGGCGAGCACGACCCCCAGGCCCGGACTCCATCGGCGCAGCCGACTCGGGCGGTGCGAGTAGTAGGTGAACAGGAAGTCCTCGACCGGGTGCCTGACCGCTCGACCGGCGCGCTCTCGATGCCCGACCGTCCAGGCATCGACGCGCGCCTGATGTGCCGCCTGGCGGGCGCTCCAGGTCTGGACGTCGAGGACCTCAGTCACGGCGGGGGCGTCGGACCGGCACCCCGGCGGCCTCGCACGCAGCCGACCAGGTGCCGTACCGCGCAATGAGCTGCCCTGAGCTGGGGTGCTGCGACGGGTCGCGGTGGGAGTCCCAGACCTTCTTGGTCACGATGACCGGACCGCGCGCCATCCCGATGGCGCCGAGCTCATGACTGAGCAGCCGAAGGGCCAGCAGAGCCGCGACCTCGGAGAACGCCTCTTGCGCTGCCGCGTTAGGGACCCGCTGCTTGCGCAACGGCTTCGGGACCGGCAGGCCGCTTCGCACGAAGACAGCCTTGGCCAGCCAAAGGGGGATGCCGATCTGGTCGGCAGCCTCCTCCAACGAAGCGCCCCGAGCCATGCGCTTGTGAATTCGAGGAATGTAGGGCTCCGGGCCCCACTGCTTGGTCCGTAGTCGTGGCATGCACCCATTGTTGCCGTTTCCCGACCCTGCCGTCTGCGCCTGGGGACAGCGGAACGCCCAAGGAATGGTCGGTCCCGTGTGACCATGAGCAAGTGAGCACTCGTTGCCTCGTGACAGGGGCGACCGGATACATCGGCGGACGTCTGGCACCGCGGTTGGTGGACGAAGGCTGCCAGGTCACTGTTGTCAGCCGCGACCCACAGCGCCTGCGCGACGCTCCTTGGCGCGACCGGGTCGAGCTGGCCCAGGCCGACGTCACCGACGCTTACGCCGTCCGGCAGGCCATGGAGGGCGTGGACGTCGCCTACTACCTCGTTCACTCCATGCACGGCGGACGGGACTTCGCAGCTCAGGATCGACGCGCCGCGAAGATCTTTGCCGACACCGCGAAGGCCGCCGGGGTGAGCAGGTTGGTCTACCTCGGGGGCCTGCTGCCGGACGACCGCTCCGAGTTGTCGCCGCACCTGCACTCACGCGCGGAGGTCGGTGAGATCCTCCTCGACTCAGGCGTGCCCACCGCAGTCCTGCAAGCCGCCGCGATCCTCGGCAGCGGCAGCGCCTCGTTTGAGATGTTGCGTTACCTCACCGAGCGGTTGCCGGCGATGGTGACGCCGAAGTGGGTGCGGTCCCGCATGCAACCGATCGCCGTTCGCGACGTGCTGCACTACCTGGTCGGCTGCGTCGACCTGCCGCAGGACGTGCACCGCAGCTTCGACCTCGGCGGACCTGACGTCCTGAGCTACGCCGATCTGATGCAGCGCTACGCCGCCGCGGCCGGCCTTCCCCGGCGTCTGCTGTTGCCGGTCCCCGTCCTGACGCCCCGGCTCTCGTCGTACTGGGTCAATCTGGTGACACCCGTGCCTCGCGCGCTCGCTGCCCCTCTCGTCGAATCGCTGCGCCACGAGATGGTGTGCAAGGAGCACGACATCGCGCGGTACGTCGAGGACCCGCCGGGCGGACTGCTCGGTGTCGACGAGGCTCTGCTGCTGGCACTGCGCCGGGTGCGCGACGCCACGGTCGAGACGCGCTGGTCGTCGGCGTCGTGGCCGGGAGCGCCAAGCGATCCGATGCCGACCGACCCTGCCTGGTCGGGCGGCTCGGTCTATATCGACGACCGGCGCACGCTGGTCCGCGCCACAGCCGGGACCTTGTGGGAGGTCATCGAGGCGATCGGAGGCGAGAACGGCTGGTACTCCTTCCCCCTCGCGTGGTCAGCTCGGGGCCTGGTCGACAGGCTCGTGGGTGGCGTCGGCCTGCGACGCGGGCGGCGGGACCCGAAGCGACTGAGGGTCGGCGAGACCCTCGACTGGTGGCGGGTGGAGGAGATGCAGCGGGGACGGCTGCTGCGGCTGCGCGCCGAGATGCGCGTTCCAGGCAAAGCCTGGCTCGAGCTACGGGTTGAGACAGAGGGCGAGCAGGTCTTCTACCGGCAGCGGGCCGTCTTCGTCCCGCGCGGGCTGATGGGCCACCTCTACTGGTGGGCCGTCGCACCCTTCCACGGGTTCGTCTTCGGCGGCATGCGCCGAAACATCGCCGCAGCAGCCGCCCACGCCTGACGGAGCGTTGCTCCGCCGCCTCAGACCGACAGCAGCACCGACGAGCCGTGGCCAAACAGGCCCTGGTTCGCCGTGATGCCGACCTTGGCGTGCTCGACCTGCCGACCCTCTGCCTGGCCGCGCAACTGCCAGGTCACCTCACAGACCTGCGCCAGCGCCTGGGCAGGGACGGCCTCGCCGAAGCACGCCAGCCCACCGCTCGGGTTGACGGGCACCCGTCCACCGATGGTGGTGTCGCCGGCGCGGATCAGCGACTCGGCCTCACCCGGCTTGCAGAGCCCGAGGTTTTCGTACCAGTCGAGCTCCAGCGCGGTGCTCAGGTCATAGACCTCCGCGAGGCTGACGTCCTCGGGACCGAGTCCGGCCTCTTCGTAGGCCGCCGCGGCGATCGAGTCCTTGAAGCCCCGCTCAGGCGGCGCCACGGTGCCCGCGGAGTCGGTGCTCATGTTGGGCATCTCGATCACCGTCTGCGGGAAGATCGGCGTCACCGTGCTGATGGCACGCACGCGCACCGGGTTGGCGACCCCGTGCCTGCGCGCGTAGTCCATCGACGTCAGAACAACGGCAGCACCCCCGTCGGAGGTGGCGCAAATGTCCAGCAAATGCAGGGGATCTGCCACCACAGGACTAGCCAGCACCTCCTCCGCGCTGACCAGCTTGCGGTAGCGGGCGTAAGGGTTCGCGAGCCCGTGCCGGGCGTTCTTCACCTTCACGGCGGCAAAGTCCTCCGCCGTCGCTCCGAACAGGTCCATCCGGCGCCGGGCGTAGAGCGCGAAGTACGCCGGGTTGGTCATGCCCAACAGGCGGAACCGCAGCCAGTCCGGGTCGTCGTAACGCTCACCCGCGTTCGGGGCCAGGAAGCCCTTGGGCGTGGTGTCGGCACCGACGACCAGGGCTACCTCGCACATGCCGGCGAGGATGCGAGCACGGGCGGTGTCGAGGGCCTGTGCGCCGGTGGCACAGGCGGCGTAGGAAGTCGCCACCCGCGCACCGTTCCACCCGAGGGCCTGAGCGAAGGTCGCACCCGCGACGTACCCGCCGTACCCGTTGCGGACGGTCTCACCGCCGACGATCAGACCCACGTCCTGCCAGTTGACGTCGGCGTCGGACAGGGCAGCCCTGGCCGCAGCCACGCCGTACTCGACAAAGGGGCGACCCCACTTGCCCCAGGGGTGCATGCCGACCCCGAGGACGGCGACGTCGTGGCTCATGCCGGCACCGGCTTCCAGCGCCAGATGGTGCGATCTCCGCTGTCATCGGTGTAGAGCCGCTCGATGACGAGCTCGACCTCGCTCCCCACCGAGAGGTCGGTGACGCCGTACCCGTCGGCAACCTGGCCGAGGACGACCAGACCCTCGGGCAGCTCGACGGCGGCGAGGGCGAAGGGGACGTACGGGTCGGCGGCCGGGATATAGGGCGCCGGCGGCTGGTACTGCGCGTCGGTGTAGGACCAGACCCTGCCGCGGCGCGACAGCGGCACCTGTTCGAAGGCCTCCCCGGAGCAGGCCGGGTTGCGGCAGAAACCGCTGGCCTTGGGGAAGAACACGGTGCTGCACAGGGTGCAGCGCGAGCCCAGTAGTGCGGCTTCGGGGCCGGTCGTGAACCAGCCCTCGATCGCAGGTGTCGCCATGATGCTCCCAGGAAAAGTGGAACCTGTTCTACATCATGGCACGGTGCCCGGACGCGCGATGAGCCGCGACCCCATGGGGTCGCGGCTCATCTGCCCGCGGTCCTACGAGAAGACGTCCTTGACCTTCTCGCCGGCCTGCTTGAGGTCGCCCTTGACCTCATCGCGCTTGCCCTCGGCCTGCAACTGCTCGTTGCCTGTGGCGTCTCCGGCCTTCTGCTTGGCCTGGCCCTTGAGCTCCTCGACCTTGTTGGAGATCTTGTCCGTGGCGCCCATGCGCTGGCTCCTTTCCGCTCGGTTCGGGTTGCACACCAGACCCTGCCCGGGCGGAGTCGGCTGACACCTAGCGCCGAAGCCAGGACTCGGGGCTACCGCGCAGGCACGGTGCAGGAGAGGCTGCAGACAGCACACGATCTTCAAGGAGGCCAGCGGTGAAGGTGCCCTTCTCGACGTCCGACTTCCTCGCGCGCGCGGAGCTCTGTTACGGGAGCCGGCTCGGCGTCGTCGACGAACCCGGCGAAGCGCAGGACGCTGGGCTGGGTTCGGTGACCTACCGCGAGGTGGCCCGGCGTGCGCGGTCGATCGCGGCTGGCCTTGACGAGCTCGGGGTCGGCGTGGGTGAACGAGTGGCGGTGGTGTCGCACAACAGCGCCCGCCTGTTCGAGCTGTTCCACGCTGTCTGCAACAGCGGCCGGGTGCTCGTGCCGGTGAACTTCCGGCTCGCCACGGCCGAGGTGGAGTACATCGTCGAACACTGCGGAGCAACCGTGCTGCTGGTCGATCCTGAGGTCGACGAGCAGCTCGCCTCGGTCACCGCCAAGCACCGGTTCGTGCTGGGCAAGGAGTCCGACGATGCCCTGCTGCGACACGGAGTCGAGCCCGTCGGCTGGCAGCTGGACGAGGACGCCACCGCCACGATCAACTACACCTCAGGGACAACGGCGCGGCCCAAGGGCGTCCAGATCACCCATCGCAACATCTGGGTGAACGCCCTCACCTTCGCCCTGCACGCCGGGTGCACGGACCGCGACGTCTACCTGCACACGCTGCCGATGTTCCACGCCAACGGTTGGGGGATGCCCTTCGCCCTCACCGGCCTCGGCGTACCCCACATCGTTCTCCGCAAGGTCGACGGTGCCGAGATCCTGCGACGGATCGACGAGTACGGCGTCACCTTGCTCTGTGCGGCACCGGCCGTCGTCGCGTCCGTGCTCGAGGCCGCAGCGACCTGGGAGGGCGAGATCCCTGGCCGCGATCGGGTACGCGTCGTCTGCGCAGGCGCTCCCCCACCGAGCCGCACCATCGCGCGGATCACCGAAGAGCTGGGCTGGGAGCTCATCCAGATCTACGGCCTCACCGAGACCTCGCCGCTGCTCACCATCAACCGCCGCCGTGCAGAGGAGGACGCGCTGCCTGCGGACGAGGTCGCCCGCCGACTCGCCCGCGCCGGGCAGCCCGCCCTCGGGGTGCGGCTGCGCATCAGCGAGCAGGGCGAGGTGCTCGCCCGCTCCAACGTCGTGCTCGAGGGGTACTGGCAACAGCCCGAGGCGACGGCCGAGGCCTTGGAGGGCGGCTGGTTCCACACCGGCGACGGCGGTTCGGTCGACGACGAGGGGTACCTCACGATCTCCGACCGGCGCAAGGACGTGATCATCACCGGCGGGGAGAACGTGTCCTCCATCGAGGTCGAGGACTGCCTGTTCTCGCACCCAGCCGTCTCAGAGGTGGCGGTGATCGGTGTACCGAGTGAGAAGTGGGGCGAGACCATCAAGGCACTGGTGGTCCTCGCACCTGGTGCGACGGCGACAGAGGAAGACCTCATCCAGCACTGCAAGCAGCGTCTCGCGGGATACAAGGCGCCGACGTCCGTGGAGTTCCGCGAACTGATCCCGCGCACGGCGACCGGCAAGGTGCAGAAGTTCAAGCTCCGGGAGCAGTACTGGCAAGGCCTGGACCGCCAGATCAACTGACCCGCGTGCTCAACGACGCCGATCGTTGCGGCTGTTCGAGGTAGCCGTCTTCGTTGAGGAGGCGGCCGTTGCGGAGGCGGATGGTGCGTTTTCCGGTGTGGAGGTCGTGGTGCAGGGTTTCGCAGCACAGCACGGTCTCGCCGAGGCTGGTCAGCCC
>JBKJSN010000034.1:0-5073 GCA_046595815.1 Mycobacteriales bacterium | reverse complement strand
GCCTTCTTCACAGCAGCCTTCGCCGGAGCCGCCTTCTTGGCCGGCGCCGCCTTCTTCACAGCAGCCTTGGCGGGCGCTGCCTTCTTCACAGCAGCCTTCGCCGGAGCCGCCTTCTTGGCGGGTGCGGCCTTCTTCGCAGGAGCAGCCTTCTTCACGGCACCAGCCTTTCCGACAGTCTTGGACACGGTGGATGTGGCCTTCTTGGCTCCGGAGACAATGTCCTTGAAGCCCTGGCCGGGACGGAACTTCGGCACCGAGGTCTTGGCGATCTTGACCGTGGCACCCGTTGCAGGGTTGCGCCCAGTGCGCGCCTTGCGGTCGATCTTCTCGAAGACGCCAAAGCCTGCGAGCGCGACCTTCTCGCCCTTGGCCACGGCACCGGTAACGGCTTCGAGGACGGCCTCAACGGCAAGTGCCGCAGTCCGCTTGTCACCAATCTTCTCGCTGATGGCCTCGATCAGCTCGGCCTTGTTCACGTGGGATACCTCCAGGAACTGACGAGGCGCAGTTGCCCCTTGCTGCGAAAGGTAGGCGCACAGACCCACGCGCGTCGATCACCGCAGCACGTGACTTTGCGCGTGTCTTTCCTTGTCCCTCAGCCTGTCTCGTCGTCCTCGGGTGCCCGATAGAGGCCATCGAGTTCGCCCACAAAGGCGTCCAACCGCTGTGCCGCGCGCAGCAGATCGCGCTTCGCGGCATCGCTGATCGTCAGCAAACGCCTGGTAATGCTGGCTTTTTCTTCAGAAGCCAGCGGCATCGCCGCCACGCGCAGGTGTGCTTCACGAAGCCTCGCCGCGAGCTCGTTGAACTGCCGCTCGTCTTCCACTCGCCCATCGTGACAGGTGTTCAGGACTGGTTGACGGCGGGCTTCCAATGCGGCCGACGCGCCTCGAACTCGGCGATCAGGTCGTCGTGTCGCAGGGTGAGTCCGATGTCGTCGAGCCCTTCCATCAACCGCCAACGAGTGAAGTCGTCGAGATCGAAGGGCGCTGTGAAGCCCTCCGCGCGCACCTGTCGGAGCTCTAGGTCGACGGTCACCTGCACTGTCGGATCGTCCTCGACCACAGCCATCAACCGCTCGACGGCAACGGCCGGCAATTGCACAGGGAGCAGCCCGCCCTTGAGGCTGTTACCTCTGAAGATGTCAGCGAAGCGCGAGCAGATGACGGCCCGAAAACCGAAGTCCGTCAGTGCCCAGACCGCGTGTTCGCGGCTCGACCCGGTGCCGAAGTTCTCCCCCGCCAGCAGGATCGAGGCGCCCTGGTGCTGCGGGCGGTTCAGGACGAAGGCCGGGTCTTCGCGCCACTCGCTGAACAGCCCTGCCCCGAATCCGGTGCGCTCGACCCGCTTGAGCCAGTCGCTCGGGATGATCTGGTCGGTGTCCACGTCGCTGCGCCGGAGCGCGACGGCGGTGCCCGTGTGCGTCACGAAGGGGTCCATCAGTTCTCCAGGTCCGAGGGGGCGGCCAGCCGGCCGACGACGGCGGTCGCAGCGGCGACCTGCGGGGAGACGAGGTGCGTGCGGCCGCCGCGGCCCTGTCGCCCCTCGAAGTTGCGGTTGCTCGTGGAGGCGCTGCGCTCCCCCGGAGCGAGGGTGTCGGGGTTCATCCCCAAGCACATCGAGCAGCCAGCGTTGCGCCACTCGGCCCCGGCTGCGGAGAACAGGGCGTCCAGCCCCTCGCGCTCTGCCTGCTCCTTCACCAGCACAGAGCCTGGTACGACGAGCATCCGCACGCCGTCCGCGACCCGACGGCCCCGGAGGATCTCGGCTGCAGCGCGCAGGTCCTCCATGCGACCGTTGGTGCACGAGCCGAGGAAGACGGTGTCGACCGCGATGTCGCGCATCGGCGTACCGGCTTGAAGTCCCATGTAGGCCAGGGCGCGTTCGGCTGCATCGCGCAGGTTGCCTGCCGGCAGGTCTTCCGGCGACGGAACCGTGCCGGAAAGGGGCACCCCTTGCGCAGGGTTGGTGCCCCAGGTCACGAAAGGGGTCACCGCGGCCGCGTCGAGGGTGACCACCTTGTCGAAGGCCGCGTCCTCGTCGGTGCGAAGGCCCTCCCAGGCCGCTACTGCCTCGTCCCAGCTCTCGGGGGCGTGGGGGCGCCCCTTGAGGTAGGCGTAGGTCGTCTCGTCCGGTGCGACCATCCCGGCGCGCGCACCCCACTCGATGCTCATGTTGCAGACCGTCATGCGGCCTTCCATCGACAACGCCCGGATGGCCTCGCCGCGGTACTCCACGACGTACCCCTGACCGCCGCCGGTCCCCTCCTGCGCGATGAGGGCAAGCACGAGGTCCTTGGCGGTGGTGCCGGAGGGCATCCCCCCCACGACCTCGACGGCCATCGTCTTCGGTCGCGGCAGCGGCAGGGTCTGCGTTGCCAGGACGTGCTCGACCTCGCTGGTGCCTATGCCGAAAGCCAGTGCCCCGAAGGCGCCGTGGGTACTGGTGTGGCTGTCGCCGCAGACGATCGTCATGCCCGGCTGGGTGATGCCGAGTTGCGGTCCGATGACGTGGACGATGCCCTGCCCACGATCTCCCATGGGGTGCAGGCGCACACCGAACTCTGCGCAGTTCCGCCGGAGGGTCTCGACCTGCACCCTGCTGACGGGGTCCTTGATGGGGCCGGCGATGAGGTCGGTGGGGACGTTGTGGTCCTCGGTCGCGAGTGTGAGGTCCGGACGGCGCACCGTGCGTCCGGCCAGCCGCAAGCCGTCGAAGGCCTGAGGGCTAGTGACCTCGTGCACGAGGTGAAGGTCGATGTAGAGCAGGTCCGGCTCGCCCTCGGCCCGCCGCACGACGTGCTGCTCCCACACCTTCTCGGCGAGCGTCCGACCCACGGCCCTGCCTCCTTGATATTTCACATGGTGAGATGCCAGTATCGGCATGTGGAACAGACTAGCGGAGTCGGTGTCTTGGACAAAGCGGTGCTCGTGCTGGACGCGGTGCACGCGGGCGCCCAGACACTCGCAGCCCTGACGGAGAGCACCGGCTTGTCGCGCGCGACGGCCCATCGCCTCGCCGTGGCACTGGAGGTGCACGGCCTGCTGGCGAGGGAGAGCACCGGCCGCTGGACCATCGGGCCGCATCTTGCCGAGCTGGCAGGCAACGACAACCTCCTGCACCGCGCGGCGCCGGTGCTGGCTCACCTCGCGGACGCGACCGGCGAGAGCGCGCAGCTCTACCGGCGGCAAGGCAGCCACCGAGTGTGCGTCGCCGCCGCCGAGCGAGGCAGTGGCCTGCGGGACACCGTGCCAGTGGGGGCCGCGCTGCCGATGACCGCCGGCTCCGCTGCCCAGGTGCTGCTTGCCTTCGCGCAGGAGGCACCCCCGGCAGGTGCAGCGTTCACCGAGAGGACCCTGGCCGAGGTACGGCGGCGCGGCTGGGCCCATTCGGTCGGTGAGCGAGAGGCCGGGGTGGCCTCTGTCTCGGCGCCGGTCTTGGGCCGCGATGGCGCCTGCGTGGCAGTGGTGAGCGTGTCAGGGCCGATCGAGCGCCTGGGCCGGGCACCGGGGCGGCTGCACGCTGCGGCCGTGGTGGCGGCCGCCAAGGAACTCAGCGACTAGTCCTTCCGGACTAGTGGAAAACCGTCAACACGGGTGGTTCCGCTGCTTTGGTGCGTACCGGACATTCCTGTCATCACCCCGCACCCCGTTGACCCCGGAGGCACCGATGGCCCGCACCGCAGCGCACTTCCCCGACCACCACGCGCAGGTCCCGCTGACCGTCCCCGTCCCGCGGACCGAGGGGATGGACTGGCCCGGTGACGGTCCTGTCGCGCAGGTGCCCGTGGCGCTGCTGTTGGCGGCCCGTGGCCAGTGCTCGTGTGACACCTGCTGCGAGGGTTTCGTCCGCCTGACGCGCAAGGCCCAGTTCACCGTCGTCTGACTGTCGGAGCCTCCTGGGAGCGTTGTCTCGGGAGGTTGAGGTGATCTGCGCGGATGATGCGTGCTCTTCGGAGGTGTACGCACGCGGCTACTGCTCACGGCACTACCGGCAACTATTGCGATCGGGGCAGATCTCGCCCGACCGGGCGCCGAGCACCTGCGCCGTCCAGAGCTGTCCACGCAAAGCCGTGACGCGCGGGTGGTGCCACGGCCATTACCTTCGCTGGCAGCGCACTGGTGACGTCCGTGAAGACGACCCTCTCGCCCGACCCTCGGGTGACGGTTGCGCCCTCGAGGACTGCGAGCGAGGAGCTCATTCCGGCGGGTTGTGCCGAAGCCATGCCCGCAGGCAGCGGCTCTACGGCGACCCCTACGCCGGGCGTCCGCCGCGAACGATCACCGGGGACGGCTCCCTGAGTCACGGCTACTGGTATCGCGTCGTCAGGCCAGACGAGGTCCATCTGGTACCCCCCGGTCGCCGCAAGGAGTTCGAGCACCGCCTGATCATGGCCGCACAGCTGGGCCGGCCACTGCTGCCCGACGAGGTTGTCCACCACAGGAACGGCGATCGTCTTGACAACCGGCCGGAGAACCTTGAGTTGTGGAGCACCGCCCAACCAAGAGGACAGCGCGTCGAGGACAAGCTCGCCTTCGCGTTGCTGCTCATCGATCGCTACGACACCGAGACCGCGCGTGCGCTGGGGTGGGACCTCGACCCCGAGACAGGTCTCCCGAGATGACGATGGTCCGACGGCTGGGCCGACGGACCATGGTCTCTCACGCTGAAAAAACGTAGCCCCGATGGGATTCGAACCCACGCTACCGCCGTGAGAGGGCGGCGTCCTAGGCCGCTAGACGACGGGGCCCTAGGTATTCAGTTGTGGTGCAGGGAGTGCTCGTACCGCACTGGAGGCACGGCCTTGCTGGGGTACCTGGACTCGAACCAAGACTAACGGAACCAGAAACCGCCGGGCTGCCAATTACCCCATACCCCACTGGCGCTCAATCGGTTGCCCGTCTCAGCGCCTCGGAGAGTCTAGCGGACCCTCGCGGGCGGCCTCACACCGCAGCGCGGAGCCGGCGCAGCACCCGTTCCTTGCCCAGCAGAGCCATCGACTCAGGCAGCGGCGGCGAGACCGACGCACCGCAGACGGCCACCCTGACGGGCGCATAGGCCTTGCCGCGCTTG
>JBKJSN010000191.1:0-3254 GCA_046595815.1 Mycobacteriales bacterium | reverse complement strand
ATCCGGCAACGACTTGAAGTTCACCGCCGTCACATCCAGATCCGCGTCATTACCCTGCGGCGTCGGCGCCGCATCCCCACCCGGATCGGTGAACGCCACACAGCCCTTGCGGGGCTGGTCGAACAACACCACCGGACCCGCCGAAGGACTCGGCGTCGCACTCGGAGTGGCCGTGGGCGTCGCACTCGGAGTGGCCGTGGGCGTCGCAGACGGAGTCGCGGTGGGAGTCGGAGCCGGCGCGCCGCCGCCACACGCGCCAACCACGAATGTTTTCGACCCCCCCGTGGCCCCGTCGGTGAACAGGCCGTTGCCGAGGGACATGTTTCCGTCGTTGCCCTCAGCAGCCATGGTGCTCAGCACCGCACCTGTTGGGCTCGCACCGAGCAACTTGGTGAAATCCGCTGCCTTCACCGCGAAGGTGACCGTACTGGCTGTCATGTCGTAGGCCTGGGTGAGCGAGCTGTCGACATAGTTCCCGTCGACCCGCATGAAGGGGACGTCACCGATGGTCCCGAGTTCGGGAGCTGTGACCGTCGGCGGGGAGGCAGGGTAGCTGCGGTAGGCATCGAGGATGACCGCGTGTCCGTTCACCTTGAAGCTCGTCTGAAACCAGTCTCCGAGGCTGTACCTCGACGTACTACCGAGCTTGTCGACCGTGATCACGGCCTTGAAGAGATCGCCGCTGATGCCGTACCCGACGCTCACGATGTCGAGATCTGGGTCGTTCGGAGCTTTCCCGAGGAACAGGTCGGTGACATCGCCTGCCGGGTCCGTGAAGGCCACGCCGCACGGCGTTGCAGGCGCGGCTGACGCGGAGCCGAGGAGCGGGACGAAGCCCACCACTCCCGCGAGCAGGGCGGCAGAGGTCACACCCACCACAAGACGGCGGGACAGGTGCGGTGCAGTCATGCCAGGACTCCTGAGCTGGGCGGTCCCCCAGGTTTCGCCGTACGGCGGCCTTCTCCTGCCCGGCCGCGTCCCGGTGTTTAGCGCCCCACGGCGCGAGGGCGGTGTACCGCACTGCGGTACACCGCCCTCGGCGTGGCGGTCGTGGGCCCCCCGACCGACGGTCCGCCGTCTGCAAGCGCCGCCCCCGCAGCGCTCACGCAGGACATTGCGCCACGGGGGCAGGACGAAGGGAAGTGAGTTGTCAGCAAGCCGACACGGAGCGTCAGGTGGGACGGGTCCGGACCTACGGGGCGATCATGACCTCAACCCGCTGGAACTCCTTGATCGAGGAGTAGCCACACATCGCCATCGACTTGCGCAGGCCCCCGAAGACGTTCGTGGAGCCGTCGTCGGTCTGCGCAGGCCCGAACAGGATCTCCTCGAGCGTGCCGACCGGCTCGGTGCGCACGCGAGTCGCCCGCGGCAGGTCCGGGTGGTGCGCCGCATGGCCCCAGTGCCACCCGCGACCGGGAGCCTCCTGCGCCCGGGCCAGCGCACTGCCCATCATGACGGCGTCCGCACCGCAGGCGATCGCCTTGGCGACGTCGCCCCCGGTGCGCATGCCGCCGTCGGCGATGACGTGGACGTACCGCCCGCCGCTCTCGTCGAGGTAGTCGCGCCGTGCGCCCGCCGCGTCCGCGATGGAGGTGGCCATCGGGATGCCCAGCCCCAGGACGGACCGGGTGGTGTTCGCCCGGCCCGGGCCGACGCCCACGAGGATGCCGGCCGCGCCGGTGCGCATGAGGTGCAGTGCGGACTGGTACGTCGCACAGCCGCCCACGATGACCGGGACGTCGAGCTCGGCGATGAAGCGCTTGAGGTTCAGCGGCTCGCTGCGCGAGGACACGTGCTCGGCGCTCACCACGGTCCCTTGGATGACGAAGAGGTCCACGCCCGCGTCGATCACCGTCTGGGCGAACTGCACCGTCCGCTGCGGCGTGAGGCTCGCAGCGACCGTCACGCCGGAGTCCCGGATCTGCTTGACCCGCGCGGTGATGAGGTCGGCCTGGATCGGCGCGCGGTAGATCTCCCGCATGCGGTCGACAGCCCGCTCGGGGGCCAGGGAAGCGATCTCATCGAGAAGGGGCTCGGGATCGTCGTACCGGGTCCAGAGCCCTTCGAGATCGAGCACGCCCAGCGCGCCGAGTGCCCCGAGCCGGACGACCGAGTCCGGGCTCATGACGCTGTCCATGGGCGAAGCCATGAGGGGGAGCTGGAAGTGGTAGGCGTCGATCTCCCAGGCGAGGGAGACGTCCTCGGGGTCGCGGGTGCGCCGCGAGGGCACGATCGCGATGTCCTCGAACCCGTACGCGCGGCGCCCGGCCTTGCCGATGCCGATCTCGATGATGTCAGCCATGAGAAGCCTTCACTGCCCGCTGTAGTTGGGGGCCTCGACGGTCATCTGGATGTCGTGGGGGTGCGACTCCTTCAGACCGGCTGCGGTGATGCGCACGAACTGACCCTTCTCCTGCAGCTCGGCGATGGTCCGCGCCCCGACGTAGAACATCGACTGGCGCAGCCCGCCGACGAGCTGGTGTGCCACGTTGGCCAGTGGGCCACGGTAGGGCACCTGCCCCTCGACGCCTTCCGGGACGAGCTTGTCGTCGCTGGGCACATCGGCTTGGGAGTAGCGGTCCTTGGAGTAGGACTTCTGCGCGCCACGGGTCTGCATCGCCCCGAGCGAGCCCATGCCGCGGTAGGTCTTGAACTGCTTGCCGTTGGTGAAGACCAGGTCTCCCGGACTCTCCTCGACGCCGGCGAGCAGCGAACCGAGCATGACGGTGTCGGCACCGGCAACGATCGCCTTGGCGATGTCGCCGGAGTACTGCAGGCCACCGTCCCCGATGACCGGGACGCCCGCGGGTCTGCAGGCCTTCATCGCCTCGTAGATCGCGGTCACCTGCGGCACACCCACACCGGCGACGACGCGCGTGGTGCAGATGCTGTTGTGCACGATCGCGTTGTCGGCGATGAAGCTGTGCGAATCGTCCTCGACCTCGATGTCGTAGACGGCAACCGCATAGCCAGTCTCGCGAACACCGAGCAGCTTGACGACGCTGTGATCCTCGAGCTGGCGGAGCTCGTGGGTCGTGTTGAGGCGGCTCTTGTACGAGGGCTTGCAGTTCGCGTCCTCGACGCCGACGAGCCCGCCCGCTGACCCGGCTTCGACGACGACGTTCGGCAGCGATCCCTTGACCAGTAGGCAAAGCAGCCCGAACAGCTCGGAGAGCGCGCGCGACGTGTTGCGGAAGCAAAGACGCCCGCCCTGGTCCACATGACCATCAGGGGCTCATCGACTCTGATGG
>JBKJSN010000172.1:0-22216 GCA_046595815.1 Mycobacteriales bacterium | reverse complement strand
GCCGTGGTGGTGCTGACAGATCAGGTCCAGCACATTCCCCGCGACCGCGGTGACCATCGCTTCGCCGTCCAGGCCGTCGACGAGGCCGTCGGGGCAGTCCAGGTAGCGGCGGACCTTCCCCAACGCCGTGGCGGTCTTGCCCGCCCCGGCCAGCGACACCCGCCCCGCGATGACCGCGGCGTGCAGATGCGGCAACGCCACCAGCGCCCGGCCCAGGCTGCGGTCGCTGGCTTTGGCGTCGGGGGCCACCGAGCGCTCCCAGGCCGCGACAGTCCGGAACCCCCGGTGCTCATACAACAACCGGGCACTCACATCAGCCGTTCGCGCGAGTTGCAGCACCCGCAGGTCCCGCTGCGCGGCCAGTAACGCCTCGGCCTCCCCCAATGCCTGCCCTGGGGCCAACCCCGCCGGGGCCACTGTCCCGAGTTGGCCCAGCAGCTCCTGCAGCTGCGCCACCAGCGCCCCGACCGACGGCGTCACCACCTGCGGGGTGGGATCGTGCTCCCACATGCCCGGCACCGCCCACCGCACCGGCTCAGGGTCAGGGGCGGGCGCCCCGCCACACGCGCACCCGCCGTCACACACCGGCGGCTCGTCCCAGTCCAACGGCGCCTCCAGCAGCCACGCCGGGATCTCCGGCAACGGCTGCGGCGGCAGATCGTGCTCGAAGACCTCAGGCATCAGGCCAAGCGGATCGCAGTCAACAGACACCGCCCGACCCCCTCGTCCTCGATAGCGCGTTCGAGGACAAACACTAACCGGCAGCACCGACAAAAGCAGCGACACTGTGGACGAGAAAGCCTGTCAACACTGGATTTCCTGACGTGCGAACCAACAGTCCTCAGCAGGGCCAGACGAGCAGCTGCGCCGCAGTCCTCGCGACCGCCTCGCACTGCGCGTCGACCCGCAGGCTGTCCCCCTCGGCCAGCTCCTCGTCCTCGATGCGCACCTCCCCCGCCACCACAAGGGCGAACGCCTTCGGCCGCAGGACGACGCCGACCTCCGGCGCGAGAGCGTGCCACTGGGGGCGAAGGTCCGCCGTACCGGGGACGAACCAGGCCTGGACGAAGCGCACGGCAGCGTCGCCGTCGTTGCGCTCGTCGTGCCCGGCTCCGCCGCCTGTCGCGAAGACGTACGAGCCCGGGTCGCGGGTCTGGACCTCGTCGCCGACGACGTGCGTCAGGGTTCCTGACAGCACTGTGGTCACCACGTCTATCCCGGCATGGCGATGCAGGCCGAACCCTGCCCCGGGCTCCAGGACGAACTCGTTGCAGGCCAGCATCCGCCCGAAGGACAGGTTCTGGGGGTCGTAGTGCTCGCCGTACGAGAAGCAGGACCATCCGCACCATCCGTCACCAGTTGTGACGAAACGGGCAGCCGCGCGTTGCACCGTGAGTGACATGGGGGATCCTTCCTTCCTGGGAGGAAGTGTGCGGGTACGTCGTGTGGTTGCCGTCGCGGTGGTAGTGCTGCTTCCGGGCGTGCCCGGGCAGGCGGCGAGCACCCCGCCCCAGCGCGTGGTGAGCGCGGGGTACACCCTTCCGGCCGGCCACACGGTCGGCAACGAGGCAACGCTGACCGGCCCGCCCACGGTCACCGGCATCGCGCGCTCCGACGAGGACCGGGTCACGGTCGAGGCCAACGACGTCTCCGGTCGTGCCGCACTGGTCGTGGACGTGACACCGAGCCAGGGGGTCACGACGCGCCACATCTCCTGCGGGTCCTTGGTCCTGGGGCTGAGCCCCGGGATGACCGTGGAGGCGACCCCGCTCGCTGGCCGCTGCCCCGACGGCACGCTCTCGCTCCCCCAAGGCGGAACGGTGGTCCTGTCGTTCCACAAACGCCCGCGTCCGGTTGCCATCGCCCGGCGTGTTGTCCCCGTCCCTCCGAAGCCGCCGACGACGGCTCCCCCGTCTATGCGGTGGGCTGTTCTGATCGGCATCAACGACTACGCCGGCCGCACCCACTCGACGTACGGCGGGCTCGGCGACGTCGCGGTGGTGCACAAGGCGCTGTTGGCCGCGGGCTGGCGCAACGACCACATCCTGATCCTGCGCGACCGCGAGGCGACGGCGCGCAACATCCGCTGGGCGTTCGACTGGCTCGCGCAACGGAGCACGCCGAGGACGTTCTCCCTGTTGCACTACAGCGGGCACGTGTGCATCGCCAGCCGAGGGCCCTGCGCCAGCGGTCACACCTACCTCTGGGCCCACGACAACCGCTTCGTCCCCGAGACCGAGGTCCGGTCGCGAATGCTGCGCGTGAAGGGTTACAGCTGGCTCGACGTGGCCGGTTGCGAGGCCGGCGCCTTCGACCTGCACTCCAAGACGCGCATCTTCAGTGCGTCCAGTCGCGGCAACGAGACGTCGTACGAAAGCCCGGACTGGAAGCAGTCCTACTGGACCGGGCTGGTCTGGGACCGGGGCTTCCTGCGCGGGCTGGCGGACAACAAGCGACTGGCCAAGCGGGCCACGATCCGCGAGATGCTCAGGTACGGGAGGGAAAGGGCCCCCGGGATGACCCGCAAGGGGCCGCGCGGCGCCCAGCACCCGGTCACCGCAGGGGGCCAGCCCGGCTGGACGCTCTACGCCCCGCCCGGCGGCTGACGGGCCGTCCAGGCCAGCAGGTCCCCGACGGGCAGGGTGTTCACGATGTCCTGCGGTCGCACGCCTGTCAGGTGCGCCCGCTCGCAGCCCAGGTGCTGCCAGTCGAGCTGACCCGGCGCGTGGGCGTCGGTGTCGATGGCGACCCTGCAGCCGGCCTCCAGGGCCAGCCGCAGCAGTCGCTTCGGCGGGTCGAGCCGCTCCGGGCGGCTGTTGACCTCGACCGCCACGCCGAACTGCGCACACGCCGCGAAGACGATCTCGGCCTCGAACTCGCTCTCGGGCCGGCCCTTGCCACCCCGGCCGTGCCCCAGCACCTGTCGCCCGGTGCAGTGGCCGAGCACGTCGGTGTGCGGGTTGCTGATGGCGGCGACCAGGCGTGGCGTCATGTCAGCACTGGGCATCCGGAGCTTGCTGTGCACGCTCGCGACGACCACGTCGAGCCGGGCAAGCAACTCGGGCTCCTGGTCGAGCGAGCCGTCCTCATTGATGTCGCACTCGATCCCGGTCAGCAGCCGGAAGGGCGGTCCTGCGTCCTGCTCGAAGCGCTCGTTGAGCCCGGCGACCACGTCGAGCTGTTGCAGCAGCCGCTCTGGGCTGAGGCCGTTCGCCACGGTGAGCCGCGGCGAGTGGTCCGTCAGCGCCATGTAGTCGTGGCCGAGGGCCCTCCCGGCACGGGCCATCTCCTCGATCGACGAGCCGCCGTCACTCCAGTCGCTGTGCGTGTGAAGGTCCCCCTTCAGGGCTGCGCGGAGGGCAGCAGCGCCTGCGCTCACCGGGGTGTCACCGAGAGTGGAGACCCGCCGCAGGTAGTTCGGTTCCTGGCCCTGCAGCGACTCCGTGATGGCCAGTGCCGTGACCTTGCCGATCCCCTTGAGCTCCTCCAGCGTCCCAGCGCTCGCCCGGGCCGCGAGCTCGGTGGGCGCGAGCGCGTCCACGGTGGCGGCGGCGGTCCGGAAGGCGCGAACCCGGTACGAAGGCTCCAGCGCGCGCTCGAGGCAGAACGCGATGCGCCGCAGGTCCTCGGCCGGATCCCTCACGAGGGCTTTCTAGACCACCTGGTGCAGGAACGTCACGGGCGCACCGTCTCCGGCGAGGCGGTAGGGCTCGAGCTCGTCGTCCCACGCGCTGCCCAGCAGCGCGTCGATGCCATGCGCGAGCTGGGGGCCTTGGGCAGTGGCGAGCAGGTGGCGCAGCCGGTCCTCGCCCACGACGAGGTCGCCGTTGGCACTGATCGCACTACGGAAGGCACCGAGGGTCGGCGTCACGCAGTACCGCTCCCCGTCGTGGCCCGCGCTCGGGTGCTCCGTGACCTCATACCGCAGCATCGACCAGCCGCGCAGCGCTGCGGCCAGCTTCCCCGCCGTACCTGCCTTGCCTCGCCAGGTGCACTCGGCGCGCAGCGCGGAGGGCTCGGCGGACTGCGCGGTCCACTGCAGGGAGACGCGCGTGCCGAGCTCACTGGCCACTGCCCACTCGACATGCGGGCACAGCGCAGGAGGGCAGGAGTGGATGTAGAGCACTCCTTGCCCACGACCGGTGTCAGCAGGCGTCACGGGTTCCTCCCCAGGTCGAGGTGTGCCTTCCCCAGCCAACCTCGAGGGGTGTTGCCGAACGCTTGTACGCCTCACAGCGTGCCACAGCCCGGTGTCCCACCGCTACCACCGTGCTCACGTGTCACAGGCCTACCCGCCCCAGGCGGACCAGGCGTCGATGCCGACAAGCAACGACGCCTGTACGTCGGGCGGTGCCGTGGACGCGAGCACCGAGCAACGGGCGAGGTCCGCGAGCTCGACGTCCGAGGCGCCCAGGGCGGCGTAGTTCTCCAACAGCCCGGCGTGGAAGACCAACGGGTCATCGGCGCCGATGGCCACCGGAACCCCCGCCGCCCGTAGCGCCCGCCACGGCGACTCAGCCGTCGACCGGTGGACGCCGAGCAGGACGTTGGACACCGGGTTCACCTCGCACGCGATGTTCAGCGTCGCGAGCAGCTCCAGCACCGAGGGGTCCTCGACGGCCCGGACGCCATGGCCGATCCGGGTGGCGCCGAGCCGCTCGACCGCCAGCAGCACCGAACCCGGGCCGCGCAGCTCCCCCGCATGCGGCACCGCCACGAGTCCGGCGTCCCGGGCGATCCGGAACGCCTTCTCGAACTCCCGCGTGTCACCCCTGCTCTCGTCGTTGGACAACCCGAAGCCGACCACGCCCTGCCCGGCGAACCGGCGTGCCACCCGGGCATGGGTCTCTGCGTCCCCGGGGTGACGGGTTCGATTCGCCGCCACGATCAGGCCGGTCCCGACACCGTGACGCGCGCCGGCCGTGTGCAGCGCGTCGAGCACCACCTCGACCACCGCGTGCAGCCCGCCAAGCCGAGGAGCGTACGTCGAGGGGTCGACCTGCAGCTCCAGCCACCCCACCCCAGCATCGGCCTGGTCCTCGACGATCTCGGCCACCACTCGGCGTACCTCGGACGGTCCGCGCAACAGGTTCCGGGCCTGGTCGTAGAGCCGCTGGAACCGCAGCCAGCCCCGCAGCCCGGTGGCGTCGAGATCCACCGATCCAGGGTCGACCAAGCCGTGTGGCAACTGCACACCCTGCTGCTCGGCGAGCTCGATGAGGGTGGTGTGGCGCATGCCACCTGTCAGGTGCAGGTGCAGGTGCGCCTTCGGCAGGGCCCGCAACCGTTCCACCCCCCTATGTTGTCAGCGCCGTGTCGGAGCCGGTCACGTCGTACCCGCGTGGGACGATGTGAGCCTTCCCGCAAGACCTGATCAAGGAGTCGTGTGTCCAGCGCCACCCCCGAGCCCGCGCCCTCGGGTAACGCCTACACCGCCAAGGACCTGTCGGTCCTCGAGGGCCTGGAAGCGGTCCGCAAGCGGCCGGGCATGTACATCGGGTCGACCGACTCCAAGGGGCTCACGCACCTGGTCTACGAGATCGTCGACAACGCGGTGGACGAGGCGCTCGCCGGCCACTGCAACCGCATCGAGGTCGTCCTGCACGACGACGGCTCGATCGAGGTGCACGACGATGGTCGCGGCATCCCCGTCGACGTCAACGCCAAGAGCGGCCTCACCGGTGTCGAGCTCGTCCTGACCAAGCTGCACGCCGGCGGCAAGTTCGGCGGCAGTGGGTACAAGACCTCCGGCGGCCTGCACGGCGTCGGCGCCTCCGTCGTCAACGCCCTGTCCGGCCGGCTCGACGTCACGGTCCGGCGCGGCGGCCGCGTGCACACCATGAGCTTCCAGCGCGGTGTGCCGGGCGTCTTCGACGGTGACGGACCCGCCGCCCGGTTCGCACCGCGGACCGGCCTGTCCGTCGCCGGCAAGGCCCCCGCCGCTGGGCGCAAGACGCAGACCGGCACCAGCATCCGTTGGTGGCCGGACCTGCCACTGTTCTCCAAGGGCTCCGTCGCAGACATCACCGCCGTGCGCGACCGGCTGCGACAGACGGCCTTCCTCGTTCCTGGGCTCTCGCTGTCGATCCGCGGGAGCGAGCACCCCGAGGAGGTCTTCCGCTTCGACGGGGGCGTGCGCGACTTCGTCGAGCACCTCGCGCCGGACCGCCCCGTCTGCGACCCCATCCAGATCGTCGGCTCGGGGCGCTACAAGGAGACCATCCCGGTCCTGGACGACAAGGGCCACATGGTCACCACGACCGTCGAGCGCGAGTGCGAGGTCGACGTCGCCCTGCGCTGGGGCACCTCCTACGACACCGTCGTGCAGTCCTTCTGCAACGTCGTGCGCACCGGCCACGGCGGCTCCCACCAGAACGGCTTCGAACGCGCCCTCCTCAAGGGCCTCAACGAGGCGCTTCGCACCTCCAAGGTCCTGAAGGTCAAGGACGACGACGTCATCAAGGACGACGTCCTCGAAGGCCTGACTGCGGTCGTCACGGTCAAGGTTCCCGAGCCGCAGTACCTCGGCCAGACCAAGGACGAGCTCGGTACGCCGGGAGTCAGCCGCATCGTCGCTGACGTTGTCGCGAAGGGCCTGAAGGCAGAGCTGCTGGACAACAAGAAGCGCAAGGCACAAGCGCGGACCGTGCTCGACAAGGTCGCCGCCGCCGCCAAGACCCGGCAGGCCGCGAAGGCGAGCAAGGACGCCGCGCGGCGCAAGACGGCGCTGGAGTCCAGCACCCTGCCGGCCAAGCTCGTCGACTGCCGCTCCACCGACGTCGCCCGCACCGAGCTGTGGCTGGTCGAGGGCGACTCGGCCCTGGGCACCGGCAAGCTCGCGCGCAACAGCGAGTTCCAGGCGATGCTGCCCCTGCGCGGCAAGATCCTCAACGTGCAGAAGGCCGGCGTGGGCGAGATGCTCGCCAACGCCGAGTGCGCCTCGATCATCCAGGTGGTGGGCGCCGGCTCCGGTCGCACCTTCGACCTCGCGCAGATGCGCTACGGCAAGATCGTGCTGATGAGCGTCCACCCGGACGAGTCGGTGCTCCTGCTTGATCGCGCTGGTCGGCTCTCGCTCCAAGCCATCGGCCCGTACGTCGACGCTCGCCTCCTCCAGGACGATCACGTGCCTGACGCGGACACGATCTCCTACGACGAGAGCCTGCTCCGGTTACGACGGTCGCCGCTCAAGCGCGTGATCCGCCACCACTACACAGGCGAGATGCTCACCATCCGTACCGCATACGGGCGTTCGATCAGCGTGACTGCTGGTCACAGCGTGTTCGCCTGGCGCGACGGCAGGTCTGTTCTCGTGCCGTCGGACCAGCTGGAGGTGGGAGACAAGCTGCTGGCGCCCCGCGTGCTCCCGCGGCCAGCCACGCCAACGCTCGAGCTCGACCTGCTGCAGTTCGCACGGTCCGTCGATCCTCGCCGCTACCGCGTCACTGGTGCGGGCGTGGCCCAGCTCCGCCAGCAGATCAGGAACGAGGCAGGGCCCACCGATGCCGTCGACAGAAGCAGCTGCAGAGTCCTCCTCGGGCCGATCGCGAACAAGGCCCTGGTCGAGGCGCGCAAGGCTTCGGGACTGACGCAGGCGCAGGTCGCGCACCAGATCGGCTTCGCACAGCCCATCAGCGTCAGCCAGGCGGAGCGCGGACGCTGCACGGTGGCGGAGCCACTGTTCCGGCGGTGGTTGACGTTGCTCGATCTGCCTTGGCCGGAGGACGCAGTCATCGAGTCAAGCGTCTTCGGGCGACACGAGCAGCCGAACGGAAGCAAGCACGACCGCTACCGAGCGCTCGGCGAGCACGCCTGGGTCGCGGAGGTTCCCGAGACACACGAGGCACTCATCGGACGCCACGCCCGGATCTACGTCAGGGCTCATCTGAGGAGTGCGTTCGAACGGTTCCGACCCGTGGATGAGGACCTGTGCGAGTTCCTCGGCTGGTACCTCGCCGAGGGCACCCTGTCGCGGGGGGCTGTGAGGCTTCACCTGGGTGAGGACGACCGCCCCTACCTGATGCGCCTGCACGCAATCATCGAGCGCCTGTTCAACGCCGTACCCGTACTGCACGATGGCACCGGCCTCGGGCTGACCCTGTCGTTCAGCAGCGCCGAGGCGACGCTTGTCATCAAGGGCCTCGGTCTGGACGTCCCCGCGAAGGACAAGCGCCTCCCCGACCTCCTCCTCAACGTCGACGAGGCCTGTCAGCTGGCTTTCCTCGCTGGGTACTTCCTCGGGGACGGGACGAAGGGTGCCCAGGTCGAGCGCCTCACCATCAGCACGGCCAGCCGTTCCAACGCGAACGCGCTGGGATACCTCTACGGCCAGCTCGGCATCCTTGCCTCAATCAGCGAGCACGCACCCGCGACGTCCACGGCCGCAGACGGGCGACTCATCCGCAACACCGGTCACTGGACGGTCAGCGTCGGCCGTGCGGACCAGCTCATGCGGCTCCGCAGGGTGTGGCGGGACGCGTCCCACGCTCGCGACCTACAGGAGCGCTTGGCCACCACCCGGTCGACCGGACCCCGAGCAGAGATCGTGTCTGACTCCCTGGTGGCGCTGCCGATCACGGACATCGTCGCGACGCCGTGGGACGCACCCGTCTACGACTTCTCCGTCGCCGACGACGAGTCGTTCGTCGCGGGTTTCGGGGGCGGCGTCTGTGCCCACAACACCGACGCCGATGTCGACGGCTCGCACATCCGGTGCCTGCTCATCACGCTCTTCGCGAAGTACATGCGGCCCGCCATCGAGGCCGGCCGCCTCTACACCGCCGTACCTCCCCTGCACCGCGTGGAGATCAGCGGCAACCCCGAGCCGGTCTACACCTACAGCGAGCAGCAGATGCACGCCTTGGTGAAGAAGATCGAGGCGAGCGGCAAGCGCATCAAGCAGCCGATCCAGCGGTACAAGGGCCTCGGCGAGATGGACCCCGACCAGCTCGCCGAGACCACGATGCACCCCGCGACGCGCACCCTGCGACGCATCAACCTCGGCGACCTCGAAGAGGCCGAGCACTCCCTCGAGCTGCTCATGGGCAACGAGGTCGCGCCCCGCCGCGAGTTCATCATCAACAGCGCCGGCCGCGTGGACCGCGCCGCGCTCGACGCCTAGCCCACGAGCGACAGGACGGGTCATGCCTCCCCGCAAGCGCAACAGCAACAAGGAGATCCCGCCCTTCGAGGGCGAGGGCACGATCATCGACACAGTCGTCGTGGACGAGATCGAGTCCAGCTACCTGGAGTACAGCTACTCCGTCATCTACAGCCGCGCGCTGCCCGACGCACGCGACGGCCTCAAGCCGGTGCACCGCCGGATCCTGTACTCCATGTACGACACCGGCCTGCGCCCCGACCGCGGTCACGTCAAGTCCGCCCGGGTGGTGGGCGACGTCATGGGCCGCTTCCACCCGCACGGCGACCAGGCGATCTACGACGCGATGGTGCGACTCGCTCAGCCCTTCGCGATGCGGGTCCCACTGGTCGACGGCCACGGAAACTTCGGGTCTCCCGACGACCCACCGGCTGCGGCGCGTTACACCGAGGCCCGCCTGGCGCCGGCGGCGATGGCGCTGGTGGACGGGCTCGGCGAGGAGACCGTCGACTTCGAGCCCAACTACGACGGGTCCGAGCAGCAGCCGAGTGTGCTGCCCGCGGCGTACCCGAACCTGCTGGTGAACGGCACGGCCGGCATCGCGGTCGGCATGGCGACGAACATGATCCCGCACAACCTCATCGAGGTCGTGGACGCCGCGACGCACCTGCTCGAGCACCCCGAGGCCGACCTCGACGACCTGATGCGGCACGTTCCCGGACCCGACCTCCCGACCGGCGGACAGCTGCTGGGCATGGAGGAGGTGCGCCAGGCGTACGAGACCGGCCGGGGCGTGGTGCGGATGCGGGCGACGGCCGAGGTCGGCCCGCTCCCCCGCGGCAAGAGCGCGATCACCGTCACCGAGCTGCCGTACGGCGTGGGCACCGAGCGCGTCATCACCAAGGTGAAGGAGCTCGTCAACGGCAAGAAGCTGCAGGGCATCTCCGACGTCAAGGACCTCACCGACCGCAGCCTCGGCACCCAGCTCGTCTTCGAGGTCAAGGCAGGCTTCAACCCCCAAGCCGTGCTCGCCGAGCTCTACCGGCTCACGCCGCTGGAGGAGTCCTTCGGCATCAACAACCTCGCGCTGGTCGCCGGGCAGCCGCGCACGCTGGGCTTGAAGGAGCTGCTGCAGGTCTTCCTGGCCCATCGGTCCGAGGTCGTCACCCGGCGCACCCGCTACCGGCTGCGCAAGGCGCAGGAGCGGGCGCACCTGGTCGAGGGGTTGCTGCTGGCGCTGGCCAACATCGACGAGGTCGTGCGGATCATCCGCTCCTCCCCCGACGTCTCCGTCGCCCGCACCTCCCTGATGGACCGGTTCGGCTTCACCGACGTGCAGGCCGGCTATGTCCTGGACATGCAGTTGCGACGCTTGGTCGCCCTGGAGGTCGACAAGCTCGAGGCCGAGCTCGCCGAGCTGCGGGCCACCATCACCGCGCTGCTCGAGATCCTCAACGACCCGGCCGTGCTGCGGCGGGTCATCTCCGATGAGCTCGCCGCCGTCGCGGAGGAGCACGGGACGGCTCGCCGTACCGTCCTCGTCGGCGGCGACCTGAAGGCGCTGGTGACCCGTAAGGCCAGCGACCTCGAGGTCGCCGACGCACCCTGCGACGTGCTGCTGTCGTCCACCGGCCTGCTCGCGCGTACGCCGTTGCACGACGGCCAGACCCAGCCGGGCGGACGACGCCACCGCCACGACGTCATCGTCGCGACGGCACGCACCACCACTCGCGGGTACGTCGGAGTGCTCACCAGTGGCGGTCGCTTCGTGCGGGTCGAGGTGCTCAACATCCCCGAGGTGCCCGCGGTGACGACCGGAGCGATCAGCCTGCGTGGCGGGGCGAGCGCGACGGAGTTCGTGCAGCTCGACAAGGGCGAGCGGGTCGTGGGCATCGCCGCCATCCGTGAGGACGGCGCGGGACTTGCGCTCGCCACCCGCCAGGGCGTCGTCAAGCGCGTCGCACCCGAGGCCTGGCCGACCCGTAGCGAGACCGTGGAGGTCATCAGCCTCAAGCCGGGCGACGCGGTCGTCGGCGCAGTCGAGCTCACCGACGGCGAGGAGGAGCTGGTCTTGTTCGCGAGCACCGGCGACCTGCTGCGCTTCCCGGCGAACCTGGTGCGCCCGCAGGGTCGAGCGGCAGGTGGCATGGCGGGCATGAAGCTCGACGCGGGCGCCACGCTCGTCGGGTTCAACGCGGTGCCGCTGACCGGCGAGACGCTGTTCGAGGAGCCGGTCGTCGTGACGTGCGGCGGGCTGCCCGCAGAGGGCCGCGGCAGCGGGGTCGGCGTGGCGAGCTCGGTGAAGGTCACGCCGCTGAGCGAGTACCCCCGCAAGGGCCGGGCGACGGGCGGCGTGCGTTGCCAGCGGCTGCTGTCGGGCGAGGCGCTGCTGGTCCTGGGTTGGGCCGGCACCAACCCCTGGGCCGCTGCGGCGAACGGCGATCCGGTCGAGCTTCCCCCCGCGGTCGGCAAGCGCGACGGCTCGGGCTCCCCCGTCGACAAGCCTGTCGCGGCCGTGGGACAGGCCCACCTTTAGTCACGCTGCGTAGGCAAGCAAACACCCGGCGTAGGAAGACTGCCCCGGCAGGGTGAATCTTCACTGTCCGTGTCAGGCAAAACCTGACGGCTCCACATCCTCCGGCCTACGTTCGGGTCAGTGCCGACCTGTCCGGTCGACGCACAGTTACACCGGAGGATCCGCATGTCGCTCGCTCCTGGGAGAGGCCGGCTCGCGCTGCTGGCCGGAGTGTCGTTGTCCCTAGCCGCCGCGGGCCTGACCATCGGCGGGGCGGTCGCCCCGACCGCGGCCCCCGCGATGTCGCCTGAGGAGCTGCGTGCCACCCTGCGTGGCGCGGCTCAGGCCCCGACCGCTGGCCGCTTCAACATCGTGGGCGACCACGGCGGGGAGTCCAACGAGTTGCGCACGGCCATGGAGCAGTTCGACCAGGCACGCATCGCGCCCGGGATCGTGGCCCCCGGTGCGTACAGCACGGCGTTCGGTCAGTTGAGCACGCTGCCCGCGGCAGGTTCGTCGACCGAACTCACAACCCGGCCCTACGACGCCGACGACCTGCGCTACCGCGACCCCGTGCAGTCCAACAGCACCGGTGGTGCCGGCATCGTCGCCGGACGCGTCACGGGGCTGGCCGTCGACACCGCACACGGCAAGCTCTACGCCGCCGGTGCCGATGGTGGGGTCTTCCGTGGCAACCTCGGCAGCGGATCGCCCAGCTGGACCCCGATCTCAGACACCCTTCCGACGCTGTCGGCTGGTGACCTGCAGTACGACTCCACCAGCGACACGCTGTGGTACGCCACGGGCGAGGCCAACACCGGCGGCACGACCTACACCGGCACGGGCGTCTACCGCCTCACCAACCCCTCGACCGCCAGCTTCACCCCAAGCACGCGCGTCGGCGGCACCGAGCTCGAGAGCACCACCATCAACAAGCTCCGCTTCGACGGGCACGGCCGGGTGTTCGCAGCCACGAGCCGAGGTGTGTGGTCGCACAGCACGACCGGCAACGAGGCATGGCGCTTCCTGTACGCCCCCAACCCCAGCTATCTGCCGGGTGGTGCGAACGCAGGGGCGGCGAACGCGCCGTACAAGAACCTCGCGCAGGACCTGGCGATCCAGCCCGGAACGAACGGCCAGCGCATCGTGGCCGACATCGCCTGGCGCAGCGGGGACACCTACAACGGCTTCTACCGCTCCAACGACGGCGGCACGACCTGGGCGAAGGTGAACCCGACCGGCGCCATCAACCCGAAGGAGATCGGCAACGCCGAGTTCGCCTACTCCAGCGACGGCAGCAAGCTCTACACCGTGGTCGAGTCGACGGTGCTGCTCAACAAGGGCACCGGCGTGGGCAACACGGTGCTCGCCGGCGTCTACGTGAGCAACAACGGCTCGGTCGACGGCCCGTGGAGCCAGATCGCGGACACCCGCAAACTGTCCAACTCCGGCTCGGCCCTCAAGCAGGCCCTCATCGGTATGGGCTACGGCCCGGGCGTACAGGCTTGGTACAACAACTTCATCCAGGTGGACCCCGCCAACCCGAACCACGTGTGGCTCGGGCTCGAGGAGGTCTTCGAGACCTTCAACGGCGGCAGCAGTTGGACGACGCCTGGCCCGTACTGGAACTTCTCGTTCTCCTGCTGGTCCTTCGACCCGGCCAAGAACACCTGCTCCAAGACCACCCACCCCGACCAGCACGCCATCGCCGTCGGCGGCGGGCGGGTGTACGTCGGCAACGACGGTGGCGTGTACAGCAGGCCAGTCCGCGGCGCCCTCGACCAGTACGGCCACGCCAGCGACTGGCGCAGCCTCAACGCCGGGCTCGGCACGCTGCAGTACTACTCCGTGGCGGTCGGCACGACGCCCGACCACGGCACGGCGCTCACCGGTGGCCTGCAGGACAACGGCCAGTCGCTGCTGCTCGGCGACGACACAGTGATGGGCTCGCCGTTCGGCGGTGACGGTGGCGACACCCTCGTCGACCCGCGTCCCGGCCAGGGCTGCAACATCGTGGCGGAGTACGTCTTCTTGTCGATGTCGGTGACCAACAACTGCGGGCGTTCCGACGGCACGACGCCGGCGATCCGCAACATCGACCCGGGCGACCCGGGCGCGCGCTTCATCGCCCCGTTCACCGCGGACTCGGCCAACCCTGACCACTGGTTGGCCGGTGGCCGCTACGTCTGGACCCAGAACGCCGGGTACGACATCGTCGACGGCAGCGGCTGGACGAAGGCCTTCGACGTCGGCGTCGGGCACTCGATCACGGCGACGGCCCTGCAGGACGGCGTCGGCTGGGTGACGTGGTGCGGGCCCTGCAACAACAGCGGTTTCACCCGCGGCATCGCGACCAACGCGGGTGGCACCTGGCACCAGGTCGACCTGAGCGCCAGCGGCGTGCCGAACCGGTTCCTCGCGGGCGTCACGATCGACCCGACCGACGCCTCGGGCAACACGGCGTACGCCGTGGTGAACGGCTTCAGCCGCCGCTTCACCGAGGGTCCGGGGGCGGGCCTGGGCCACCTGTGGAAGACCACGGACAGCGGTACGACGTGGACCAACGCCAGCGCGACCCTGCCTGACGTGCCCGCCTCGTCGTTCGTCATCGCCGGCGGGACGTGGTACGTCGGAACCGACCTCGGCGTGGTGACCAGCTCCGACGCGGGGCTGACGTGGAAGCGCGTGAGCGGCTTCCCCTACGTCACCGTGATGCAGCTCAAGCAGGGCCCGGACGGCGCGGTGTACGCCGCGACCCACGGCCGCGGCCTGTGGCGGGTCGCTGCCGCCTAGGAGCGAACAACACGAAGCCCCGGATCCCAAGGGATCCGGGGCTTCGGCGTTGCGATGCTTAGAGCGGGCGGACGTTCGACGCCTGCGGGCCCTTCTGGCCCTGGGTGATCTCGAACTCCACAGCCTGGTTCTCCTCAAGGCTGCGGTAGCCCTGCGACTCGATCGCGCTGAAGTGGACGAACACGTCCGCGCCACCGTCGGACGGGGCGATGAACCCGAAGCCCTTCTCGGCGTTGAACCACTTCACGGTGCCCTGTGCCATTGCTGTACTGCCTTCCAGTGAACGTATCGGGACCGGGCGGTCCCTGGCTGCGCGCGACACTCCGCGGCGCCTGACTTGGGAAGGCAGAACGTACGAGGCAATGCTGTGCAACCGCTCACAAGGCTACATGAGCAGAAGTCGGATTTCCTCTCCTGAGCACGCGTAACGCGAGCGTGGAGGCGAGCACCACACAGCCACCCGCGGCGGCCGCCACGGCGAAGGCGCCTGCCCCGCCGTGCGCATCTGCCAGGAACCCTGCAGCGGCGGTCCCTGCGGAGGCACCACCGAAGATCATCGATCCGTTCCAGGCGAACGCTTCGGTCACCGTACCCGCCGGCGCTCCCCTGCCCAGCAGGACGGAGTTCACAGCGCTCCACGGGGCGATGGTGGAGCCGGCTACCGCGAGCAGCAGCGCGAGCATCAGGACCGTCGGCGCGAACAGCGGCAGGGCTGCGGTCGCACCCACGAACACGACGAGGAGCGGCAGTTGCCGGGCGGGGTCCGAGCGCAGGTGCAGCCCGCCGTACACCAGTCCGCCGATCACTGAGCCCAGGCTCCACACCGCCAGCACGACACCGGCCACCGACCGCGACCGGCCCTGCTCCTCCACGAACGCGAGCACCCCCACCTCGATGGCGCCGAAGCCCGCACCCACGAACAGCACGCACAGCAGGCAGGCGCGCACAACGGGCGAGACCAGCGGGCCGGCCAGGTGCGTGGGCCGTTGCGGGTGCGGAGCAGTCGCGCGTACGACGGGAACCGAGGCGAGCACGAGAGCCCCCGCAGCTGCGAACACCGCCGAGGCGCCGACGGCCGCTGCGGGCGACTGCAGCGCGGCCAGCACCGCCACCAGCAGCGGCCCGGTGACGAAGCACAGCTCCACCACGACGGCCTCGAGCGAGTACGCGACGGGGATCAGGTGCGGCTCGAGGATCTGGCCCCACAAGGCCCGCATCACTCCACCGAGGGGCGGGACCGTCACCCCGATGAGCAGCGCCGCAGCGGCATCCAGGAGCACCGGCGCGTGCAGCGACGTGAGGGCGATGAGGCCGCCGAAGGCCAAGGGGTGCAGGGCCGCGCAGGTGCGAAGCACCGGGGACGGTCCGCGACGATCGGCCGTACGCGCCCGCAACGGTGCCGCGGCTGCGAAGGACAAGGCATAGCAAGCCGAGACCAGGCCGGCACTGGCGTAGGAGCCGGTCGCCTCCTTGACGATCAGGAGCAGCCCGAGGCCCGTCATGGCCAGCGACACCCGGCCGACCAGGCTGGCCAGCAGGGCGGTGCGGGCACCCGGAGGCCGCAGCACCTCGGCGTACCGATGGAAGACCGTCACTGACCCGACGCTAGCCGTGCACCGATAGCGTGGCCGGGAGTTTTCCGACAGGAGGACGTCATCGCACGCCCGTGGCTGACCAAGAACCTCAAGGTGCTCTCCGGCGTCTCGCTGCTGCAGGACGCGGCGAGCGAGTTGCTCTACCCCGTCATGCCGATCTTCCTCACCGTCACCTTGGGCGCTCCCGCAGCGGTCGTCGGTGCGGTCGAGGGGGTCGCGGAAGGCATCGCCGCGATGACCAAGCTCATCGCGGGGCGGCTGTCCGACCGCAGGCGCAAGAGGCCGCTGATCGCCTTGGGCTATGGGCTCGCCGCCGTCGGCAAGCTCCTGGTCGCCGTCGCGACCGTCTGGCCGGTGGTCCTGCTCGGCCGTGGCGTCGACCGGGTCGGCAAGGGGCTGCGCGGCGCACCCAGGGACGCGTTGCTCATGGTCGATGCGGACCCCGCGGCGCGCGGTCGGATCTTCGGCTTCCACAGAACGGCCGACACGATGGGCGCGGTGCTCGGACCGGCGCTCGGGCTGCTGCTGTTCTGGGCTCTCGACGAACGCATCCGGCCGCTGTTGCTGATCGCCCTCGTGCCGGCCGTCTTGTCGGTCGCGCTGGTTGCCGCCGTGCGCGAAGGTGGCCCGCCGCTACCCGCCGCGCCTTCCCTGCGCACTCCCCTGCCCCCAGAGGTACGCCGGCTGGTGCTGGTGCTCGGGCTGTTCG
Organism: Mycobacteriales bacterium; assembly: GCA_046595815.1. Lineage (GTDB taxonomy): Bacteria > Actinomycetota > Actinomycetes > Mycobacteriales > SCTD01 > RYN-111. The sequence goes on along the minus strand of JBKJSN010000172.1, from coordinate 5,504 downwards.
CCCTCGTCAACTTCCCCGATGCGCTGCTGTTGCTCCGGGCCCACGAACTGGGGTTGTCGACCTCCGGCGTCATCGCGGCCTACCTGCTCTACAACGTCGTCTACGCAGGCCTGGCCTACCCCGCTGGTGCACTGTCTGACCGGCTCCCGCGCCACCTCGTCTTCGCCCTCGGGCTGGTGTTCTTCGGCATCGGCTACCTCGGGCTCGGGCTGGCCGACGAGGGGTGGCAGGTGTTCGTGCTGCTCCCCCTGTACGGCGGGTTCGCTGCCTGCACGGACGGCGTCGGCAAGGCGTGGGTCGCCTCCCTCACCCCGAAGGACCAGCAGGGGGCAGCCCAGGGGCTTTACCAAGCCGTGAGTGGGATGGGCATCTTGGTGGCCGGGCTGTGGGCTGGGTTCACCTGGGGCGGCGACGGGACCTTCCCGCTGTTGGTCTCCGGCGCGCTCGGGCTCGTCGCGGCGGCCGTGGTCGGCCTGCGCCTGGTCCGCCTCGATCGCGGGCCTATGCTCGGCTAGAACACGTTCTAGGGAGAACCTCGTGCGCTACGGGATCGTGCTGTTCACCAGTGACCGCGGCATCACGCCGGCCGCAGCTGCCAAGGCCGCGGAGGACCACGGCTTCGACACCTTCTACGTCCCCGAACACACCCACATCCCGGTGAAGCGCGAGGCGGCACATCCCGGAACCGGCACCGCAGAGCTCCCCGACGACAGGTATGCCCGGACGCTGGACCCCTGGGTCTCGCTCGCCACCGCGGCCGCCGTCACCTCGCGGATCCGGCTCGCCACCGCCGTCGCACTGCCCCACGAGAGCGACGCCATCACCCTCGCCAAGACGATCGCCACGTTGGACCACCTGTCGGGAGGGCGCGTCACTCTCGGCGCGGGCTTCGGCTGGAACACCGACGAGATGGCCGACCACGGCGTCCCCGGTAACCGTCGCAGGACGGTGTTGCGCGAGCACCTCGAGGCGATGCGGGCACTGTGGACGCAGCAGGAGGCCTCCTACGCCGGGGAGTTCGTCTCCTTCGGCGCCAGCTGGGCCTACCCGAAGCCGGTGCAGGGCCACCTCCCCGTCCTGCTCGGAGCCGGCGGAACCGAGAAGAACTTCAGCTGGCTCGTGGACCACGCGGACGGATGGATCACCACGCCCCGCGAAATCGAGATCGACGATCAGGTGGCGCTGCTGCAGGGCATGTGGTCGGCCGCCGGCCGGGCAGGCGCTCCGCAGGTGGTGGCGCTGGCCGTTAAGCCGGACCCCGACCGCATCGCGCACTTGGAGTCGATCGGCGTCACGGAGTGCGCCTTCGGCCTGCCCGACAAGAGCGAGCCTGAGGTCGTCGCTTATCTCGACCGGTTGCGCGGCAAGCTCAACCTGTCCTGAACGCCCGACAGGGGCGCGGCGACCTTGGTCGCTGCGCCCCTGTCGCGGGGTCGTCAGTGCGTCAGTAGTAGCGACGCGTCGTGCCGCCGATGGGGACAAGGTTCAGCACCAGTCCCACCAGGATGAGGATGAAGCCCAGAGTCGTGGCGAGCGAGATGCCCGCGATCAGACCGATCAGCAGGAGGATAAGACCGAGGACGACCATGAGATTTCCTTTCGGGGAGTGGGGCAGAGCCGGTTAGTAGACCTCACGGTCAACGACGGTGCGCTGTGTCGTCGGGGCACCGTCGACGACGGTCCGACGACGAGGCGCGAAGATGATCAGATCGAGGATGACGCCCAGGGCGCCCACGATCATGAGGATGACTCCGACGGTCTGGATGTCCACGCCGGAGACGCTGGCCTCTACTGCGAAGGCCAGCACGGCTCCGACCGCGATGAAGAAGATGCCGACGCCGATACCCATGCTGTGCTCCTTCAGTGAGGCGAGCCTTGCGTGTCAAGTGATGAACTACCCCCGCGCCGGTGACGTAAACGATTCCGCTTTTCGAACACCCGCGCGCTTGTGCCCTAGGGCGTGGGCTGCGGGCTTGCCGAGGCGGTCGGCGTGAGCGACGAGGTCGGGTCTGCGGACGACGACGGGGACGGCGACGGGGTCGGACTGCCTGCGTCCGTCGCCGGGCTCGCAGAGGGGGGAGACGGCGTACCCGACGGAGAGGGAGCAGGACTTGCCGAGGCGACGCTGGTGCCCAGTGCCTCCACGAGGCCGGCCTCGACCAGGACCTGCACGACCTCCGCCTGCACGGCCTGTACGGCGCTCCACAGCTCCACCGTGTCGAGCCCCCCAAGCTGGTCGAGCTCGCCCAAGGCCGCGGTGAGCTTGTCGTAGACCTCCTGAGACGGCAGTGCGTTGATCGTGGCTACGAGCTGCACGGCCAGTGCCGTCGTGGTGCAGGAAACGCAGTCGGCGTTGCCAGCAATGGCCGCGTTCACGGGCACAACGACGTCGGCCTGGCCCACGACGAGAACCACCTGGAACGCGACCGCGACCGTGGTGCACACCCGGCAGGAGGCGAGTGCGTAGGCCGTGTTCGCGTTGGTGACAGGCGCGCCATCTGTGACCGTCACCAAGGCATAGGCGACGTCGTACACCGACGCCCCGTCGGTGTCTCCCACGGCCAACGCCTGGTTGTCGCCGGGCCCGGGTGCCTGGGGCAGCACAAAGGGGAAGGCCTGTCCTGGAGCCGCCTGGGTGCCTGCCGAGGCCGAGGTGAGAACGGCTCGGGTGCCCTTCTCTCCCGGAAGGAGCAGCAGCACCGGTCCCTCGCCAGAGCGCGGAACCAGCACGGGGGCCAGCACCTTGCGTCCCCGGTCCGACTGGGCGGCTGCGTGCGATCGCAGGCTCCCCCGCTCATCGGCGCGAACGGCCTGGTACTGCCCAGACGGCCACCAGACCCCGACCAGCAGGAGCAGCGCAACGAGCCCGGCGACCACCACGACGCCGCGCTGACGCGGCCGGTCGGCGGTCGCTGCCCACACCCGCCCAAGCGCGTGACGAACCAGCCGCAGCGACATCATGGCTACGGCCAGGACGGGGAGGATCAAAGCTAGGAGCTTCAGCAGCGCAGCCCCCGCGACGAGCGGGTCCCAGGTCGCGAGCCGACTGGCTTGGACCTGTCCGCTCTCCCACGCGGTCGCCACCAGGCGAGGGAAGAGCAGCACGCCTGTGAGCATCAGGCTCACCAGCATCGGGACCACGAGCAGCGTCCAGGCGGTGACCGTCCAGCGCGCGCCGCGGCGCAGTGCCGACGGCTCGCCCCAGTGCCAAGGCAGCAGTCGCCGCAGCGTCGGACCGAGGTGGCGGAACAGGTCCGGGACGCCGGTGAGGTCAGCGAGCAGGTGGTAGCCATCCGAACGCACGAACGGCCCGAGCTGCCTGAGCATCTGAAGCAGTTGTGTCGCGACGCCCAGCAGCAGGGCGTCCTGATGTGTGAGGAGCCAACCGAGGAAGATCGCGTCCGCGACGAGAACGTTGAAGTAGAGCCCACCGAGGTCGACCCTGAGCCGCCCCCAGCGAGAGAGCCGGTAGGAGTCGTCGACGTCGGTGTAGAAGGCGGGCCAGACGAGGTACAGCCCGACGCCCATCGCGCCCGGGGTCGCACCGCCGTACCGGCAGGCCGCGGCATGACCGAACTCGTGGAAGCCGGCCGAGAGCACCGTTATGGCGAAGACGGCCAGAAGGAGGCCGGGTTCGAAGAACGCCTGCCGCGTGGGGCTGGCCAGACCCTTGTCCGCCAGCACGAACCAACACACGCCGAGGAAGGCCAGCAACGCGGGCACCACGACGTACGGCGAGAAGAGCCGGGCAAACGGTGTCGTGACCCGCCTCGTCACGGCAGGGTCAGTCAGGACGTACCTGAACCGCAAACCCAGCAATGGCTGGGGTTTTGGCACGGCCTGCGCCTCTGGACCGTCCAGCAGTCCGGACACCCGGAGCCTGTCCAACAACTGCGCGACGTCCGCTGGCGCGACCTGCTTGCCGATGGCCCTGGACAGCTCCTCGGCCAGGTCGTCCGGCCCGCGCTGGCCGTCGACGAGCTCGAGCAGCGCGTACAGCACCGGGGTGAGCTGCACGGTTTGCCCGTCCCGTCGACGGACCAGCGCCTGCGGCTGCCGGTATCCGGAGCCGGAGAGGGGGCCGAGCAGATCCACCCCCGGCGCCCGCGAGGGGGCGACGAGAGCGGCGGTCACTACTGCGTGACCGAGGAGGTCTGGTCGGCCGTCGCCTCAGCCGTGGCGCCGTCGATGTCCTGAGTGATGACGGCAGTCTGGTCAGCGAGCGCGGTGGCGGAGGAGTCGATCGAGCCGATGTTGGCGGCGACGGCAGCGTCGATGGGCGCCGCGATGTTCGCGTTCGCAGCCACCGCGCCAGCGATCGGGGCGGCGATGTCGGCATCGGCGTTGATGTCCACGTTCACGTTCAGCAGATCGCCATTGAGGCCGTCGCCGACCGTGGTCGTTTCGGGCGTCGTCGTGTCGGCCGGAGCCGTACCGCCCTGGTCGACGGTCGCGTCCTGCGGTGCATCCGCGATGGCCTCGCCGCTGAGGTGCTGGTCGATGAGCGTCTGCTGCTGGGCAAGCGCCGTCGCGTCGGACCCGAACGACAGCAGGTTTGCAGACGCGGCGGCGTCGATCGGGGCGGCAATGTTGAGGTTGGCGGCGACCGCAAGGTCAACCGGCGCAGTGAGGTCGAGACCGAGGTCGACGTCGGCGTTTAGGTCCAGCAGCGACAGGACCTCCTTGGTGGGCAGCAGCGTCGCCGCCTCGTTCTCAAGCTCCACTGCAGGCAGATGCTCCTGGCTCATCGGCTCCACCTTTGCTCTGGCGCCCCGGTGCGAGGCGGTCTGACCCCACCCCTACCGTCCGGCCGGTGAGGCAAACGCGGGGTGAGGAACACCTCGCCGTGCGGACGTGCTGCGCAGGCTCTCGATGTGTGGTGAAGTCGGGCGCGTGGCGGCGGACGACGACTACTTCGACGTGCAGCAACTCAAACAGCTGATCGACCTGGACGGCACCGGGGAGGCGCTTGCGGAGTTGACGATGCTGCTCCAACGCACCGGGCCGGAGCAGGTCGACGCCGTTGCCCTTGCCGCCGACCAAGGCGATCCCGACGGAGTACGACGGGCCGCGCACACGCTCAAGGGTTCCGCTGCCACCTTCGGCGCTCGCGAGCTCACCGGACTGTCGAGTGCGATCGCAGAAGCTGCGCGCTCGGGCGAGCTGCCTGACAAGAGCACCGTCGAGAAGCTCAGACTCACCCTTGCGGCCACTCTGGAGCGGCTGAACGAGCAGATCACCCGCAACCAGGGCGCGGCGCCCTCGAGGTAGGTGTTGGCCCCCGGCGAAATCTTCAGTGTTGACAGGGGTTTTCGTCCACAGCGGCGATGCTTATGTCGGTGCTGGCGGGTAGTGTTTGTCCTCGAACGCGCTATCGAGGACGAGGGGGTCGGGCGGTGTCTGTTGACTGCGATCCGCTTGGCCTGATGCCTGAGGTCTTCGAGCACGATCTGTCCCCGCAGCCGTTGCCGGAGATCCCGGCGTGGCTGCTGGAGGCGCCGTTG
>JBKJSN010000160.1:0-22141 GCA_046595815.1 Mycobacteriales bacterium | reverse complement strand
GCCGTGGTGGTGCTGACAGATCAGGTCCAGCACATTCCCCGCGACCGCGGTGACCATCGCTTCGCCGTCCAGGCCGTCGACGAGGCCGTCGGGGCAGTCCAGGTAGCGGCGGACCTTGCGCAACGCGGTGGCGGTCTTGCCCGCCCCGGCCAGCGACACCCGACCCTCGATGACTGCGGCGTGCAGATGCGGCAACGCCACGAGCGCCCGGCCAAGCGAACGGTCGCTGGCTTTGGCGTCGGGGGCGACCGAGCGTTCCCAGGCCGCGACGGTCCGGAACCCCCGGTGCTCATACAAGGCCCGGGCACTCACATCGGCGGTCCGCGCGAGTTGCAGCACTCGTAGGTCCCGCTGCGCAGTCAGCAACGCCTCGGCTTCCCCCAGGGCCTGCCCTGGGGCCAACCCTGCGGGCGCGACCGTCGCGAGCCGACCCAGCAGCTCCTGGAGCTGCAGCACCAACCCGCCGACCGACGGCGTCACCACCTGCGGGGTGGGATCGTGCTCCCACATGCCCGGCACCGCCCACCGCACCGGCTCCGCATCAGGGATCACGGGGGCGGGGGCCCCGCCGCAGGCGCACCCGCCGTCACAGACCGGCGGTTCGTCCCAGTCCAACGGCGCCTCCAGCAGCCACGCCGGGACCTCCGGCACCGACTGCGGGGGCAGATCACATTCGAAGACCTCAGGCATCAGGCCAAGCGGATCGCAGTCAACAGACACCGCCCGACCCCCTTGCTCTCGATAGCGCGTTCGAGGACAAACACTACCCGGCAGCACCGACATAAGCAGCGCCGCTGTGGACGGAAACCCTTGTCAACACTGAAGAATCCACCAGATGAAGCGGATAGCGCGGGTGTCGACGCGCTACCCGTTGCCCCGCAGAGCGGCCAACGGCACATCATCGTCAGCGAGCACCTTTTCATCGACGTCCCAGCCCGAGGTGATGATGGCCTTGAGGTCGTCAACCACGTCCCACACGTTCACGGACAGCGCCGCAGTGACGCGGCCCTCACGGTGGTAGAACGCCAGGAACTGCAGGCCATCACGGTCACCGCGGAACGTCACCTGGTCATCCCGCCCAGCCAGTCCGACGTACTCCATCCCGAGGTCGTACTGGTCGGAGTAGAAGTACGGCAGCCGGTCGTAGACCTGCGGCGCGACCACGGCGTTGCGCCCGGCCGCTGCGCCTTGGTTCAGCGCGTTGGCCCAGTGCTCGATGCGCACGTGCCGCCCGTACCGCGGGTGGAAGGCCGACGCGACGTCTCCCGTCGCCAGTACCCCGGGTACTGCGGTCAACAGCCGCTCGTCGACCACCACCCCGTTGTCGCAAGCGAGCCCAGCGGCTTCGGCCAACTCGATATTGGGCACCGCGCCTACTCCGATGACCACGACATCGGCCACCTCGGTGGAGCCGTCCGACAGCAACACACCCTCCACGGCAGTCGCGCCCTGGAGAGCCTCCACACCGACGCCCATCCGCAACCCGACACCGTGATCCCGGTGCAACTGGGCAAACGCTGCGCCCACCTTTGGGCCGAGCACGCCATGCAGCGGCGTGGGCGCGGGATCGACGACAACCACCTCGGCTCCGAGTTGGCGGGCGGACGCGGCGACCTCTGAACCGATCCAGCCACCGCCGATCACGGCGACGCGGGTCGCTCCACGGATCGCCTCGCCCAGTCGGGCCGAGTCCTCCACCGTCCTCAGGTAGTACGTGCCGGGCAGGTCAGCCCCTGCCACTGCAAGCCTTCGGGGACGAGCTCCCATCGCGAGGACCACGCTGTCGAAGGGCAGGGCTTCATCCCCCAGCCACACGGTCCTGGCAGACAGGTCCAGTGCAGTGACCCGCTCGCCGGTCCGCAGTTCGATGCCCTGCGACGCGTAGAACCCCTCGGGATGGACACGGGCAGACTCCGCCGGCTTCTCGCCGCGGAGCACGTGCTTGGACAGCGGCGGACGCTCGTACGGCGGGCCCTCCTCCTCACCGACGAGCACCACGCGCCCGTCGTACCCCGCAGAGCGCGCGGCCTCCGCGGCCTTCGCTCCAGCCAGCCCCGCACCTACGACGACGACAGTCATGCTCCCGTCGTACACCCTTCAGGCGCTTGCGTGCACCTTCGCGAGCGCCACGTAGTGCTCGGCGTTGATGCGGATCAGCGCGAGCTCGTCTTCGGTGGTCTCCCGCCGTACCTTGCCGGGCGCCCCCATGACGAGCGACCGGGGAGGTATGACGACCCCAGCGGGCACGAGCGCTCCCGCCGCGATCATCGAGCCGGCACCGAGAACGGCACCGTTCATGACGATCGCGCCCATGCCCACGAGCACGTCATTCTCGATGCGGCAGCCGTGCAGCACTGCCCGGTGTCCGACAGTGACCCCGGAACCGAGCTGGAGGTGGAAACCGGGGTCGGTGTGCAGGACGCACCCGTCCTGGATGTTGGAGCCGGCGCCGATGGTGATGCGGTCGCCATCACCCCGGACGACCGCGGAGTACCAGACGCTGGCCTCCGGCCCCAGCGTGACGGCGCCCACCACCACAGCACCGGGCGCGACCCAACTCGCCGGGTCAAGGTCGGGCACGAGCTCTCCAAGGGTCACCAGCACGGGAGCACCCTACTGAGGTCGCTCTCACCCCTGGTGCAGTGCGACCCAGACTCGCTTGCCCTCGTTCGTCACGTCGTACCCCCATCGCCGGGAGAGGTCGTCGACGATGGCGACACCACGCCCGGCCGTGCTCGGGGGTCGATGCTGTTCGATGGCCCCTCCGATGGGGAATGCTCTAGTGGAACCACTCACAAGTTGCGATTTCGCGTGCCCGCGGCAGGGAGAGGACCCCTTGGACACGACAGTCCACGAGCTGGCCCTAGGCCCGGAGCCTGATGCGGTTTCACGCGCCCGCAAGTTCACCGTCGCGGCTCTTGGCGGGTCGCCCTCAACCGTGGCCGAGGACGCCGAGTTGGTGGTGGCCGAACTCGTCACCAACGCCTTCCTGCACGGGAAACCTCCCGTCTCGGTCCGGCTGCTCCAGCACCGGGACGGCGCAAGGGTGGAAGTGATCGATCACGGACCGCGCCCTCCCGTCCGCATGCGCGACACGGGCCAGGCGATGACCGGCCGGGGCCTGTCGCTCGTCGAGGCCGTCTCCTCGCGCTGGGGCGTGGAGCAGCGCGAGCACGGGAAGGTCATCTGGGCGGAGATCGGCCTGGACGGGCAGGGCACCGCCCCAGCGGGTGAGGCCTTCGACCTTGACGGAGTCCTGGGCAACTGGGACGTAGGCCACCCTGCTGAGGGCCGCTACACGGTGGAGCTCGGTGAAGTGCCCACCGACCTGCTCCTTGAGGCCAAGTCGCACGTCGACAACCTGGTCCGCGAACTGGTCCTCGCGGCCAACGACGAGAGCAAGCCGCGGCCGACGTGGCTCGACCGTCTCGTCCAGTCGGTGGTCCATGACTTCTCGGTGGCTCGCACCCAGATCAAGGAGCAGGCTCTCGCCGCCGCCAGCCGGGGCGCCCCGCTGACTCACCTCGAGCTGCACCTTCCCGTCGGCGCTGCGGACGCCGGCGAGCGCTACCTCGCCGCTCTCGACGAGGCGGACAGATACGCCCGCGACGCTCACCTGCTCACCCTCGAGGCTCCGCCGGTGCACAAGGTGTTCCGTCGGTGGTACGTCGAGGCGCTGGTCGACCAGCTCCGCCGCCAGGTAGCAGGAGGGGCCGCGGGAGAGTCGGCCGGCCGGCCGCCCACCTTCGCCGAACGGCTCGCGGACGAGTACTCCGCCCTGGCCCCGTTGCAGCAGACCGCCACCAGGCTCTGGATGCTCCAGCGCGTCACCGCCGACCTTGCGGCAGCAGCCACGATCGAGGACGTGGCACAGGCCGTCGTAGACAACGCGCTGGAGATCCTTCAGGCCAAGGTCGCCGTCATCTACCTGCTCGACGACGACGGGATGCTGCACGCCGTACGCCGAGAGGGTTCCGGCGATGACTTCCTCGCTCGCGAGTACTCCTCCTTCTCCGTCGCCGCGGACCTTCCCGGCGGCATCGTCCTGCGCACCGGTGAGCCGCTCGTGTTCCGAAACCGGGCGGAGCTCACGGCACGCTTTCCCGAGCTCGCGGGGAACTACCCGGACGAGACACGGCTGCTCGTCGCCCCGCTCATCGTGGGCGACCATCGCCTCGGGGTCCTCGCCCTGCGCTTCCTCGGGTCGGGCCTGGTCGATGAGGACTCTCAGTTGTCGATGCTCAACACCTTGGCGGGGGTGACGGCACAGGCGCTCGAACGGGCCTTCGCCACGAACGCCGCCACCGAGTCCGCCGAGCGGCTTGCCCTGCTCGCCGAAGCCTCCGTCGTCCTGGCGAGCAGTCTGGACCACCGGACAGTCCTACAGGCTGTGTCGGACCTCGTCGTACCAAGACTGGCGGACTGGTGCGTCATCCAGCTGGTGGAGGGCAACGGGCTCAGCACCGCCGGTATCACCCACACCGACCCGGACAAGACGGCCTGGGCTCTCGGGCTTCAGGACCGCTACCCGACCGATATGGCGGCTGAGCGCGGGGCGCCACATGTCATCCGGACCGGGCAGAGCGAGTTGTACGCCGAGATCCCGGAGTCTTTGCTCGAGCAGTCCGCCGTGGACAGCGAACACCTCGAGTTGATCCGCGGCCTGGGCATGACCAGTGCGCTCGTCGTCCCCCTCAGCGGCCGCACCGGTGTGATCGGCGCGCTCACGATGATCCAGGCCGGCTCCGGACGCAGGTACGGCCCGAGCGACATCGCCCTTGCCGAGGACCTCGCACGCCGGGCTGCTGTGGCGGTGGAGACGGCGCAGACCTTCCGTGAGCAGTCCACCCGACTGGCGGACGTCCTGCGGGTCGCGGAGGCTGCCCAGCACGCGATCCTCGCGACACCACCGGCACAGGTGGGCCGCACCGCCCTCGCTGCGCGCTACATCAGCGCGGCCGCCGAGGCCCTCGTCGGGGGCGACCTCTACGAGACCATCGCCCGGCCGGGAGCCGTGCGCCTGCTGATCGGGGACGTGCGCGGAAAGGGACTGGACGCGGTCCGCATCGCGACGATCGTCTTGGGAGAGTTCCGCGCTGCTGCAGCCGATCTCGACGACCTGCTGACGGTTGCCCTGCAGATCGACCGGCGCGTCCGCACCTACCTCGGCGACGAGGACTTCGTGACCGCCCTCATCGCCGACATCAACGACGACGGGACCTACACCCTGGTCAGCTGCGGGCACCCCCCGCCGCTGCTGGCCACGGCGGCCGGCATCCAGCAGTTGGCCTGCGAACCGACCGTGCCGTTGGGCCTAGGCGTTGAGCCGGTTGCCACGACCGGAATCCTGTCGCCGGGCGACCGGCTGATGCTGTTCACCGACGGACTGGTGGAGGCACGCGACCCACGAGGCGGGTTTGTCGATGTCGAGCAAGTGACCCGCCCGCTCGCGACCGCTCCCCTGGACGACATCCTGGACGAGGTTCTCCAGGGGCTGCAGCGCCACACGGGCGGCCCGTTGAGCGATGACCTCGCCCTGCTCGTGGCGGAGTACCGCGGCTGATCAGCCCGGCGCTCCGTGCGCTGGAGATCGGCGCAACCGGTTGGTCGCGGCCTGCTCCGAGGGACTGCGGCCGCCGAGCACGAGCTGCAGGGCCACCAGTTCGGCGCGCACCCCGCTGACCTCCAGCTGCGCCCTGCGTGAACCCGCCAGCGCCGCACGTCCTGGCACCCCCGCGAAGGGCGCGAGCGTCGGGTGCACGAGCAGGCCTCCGGCTCGGACCAGCGTCGCGTAGAAGGGTCGCTCCGCCAGGCTGAGCCCGGGAGGCGACCGGAGGTAGGACCGCAAGCTCTGCGGAACGTCCTCCAGCTCAGGAAGAAGCGCCCTGATCGCCTCGTCGAGCTCTGCCGCCGTAGCCGGAAGGTCCGTGGCACCTAGGGGTACGGCGGACCGCGCCCACTGCTCGACGTACCTGTCCTGCCAGTGCTGACCGAAGCGTGGTCGCAGGTCGCCGCCGAGGTGACGGTGGGCATGCAGGAAGGCATCGGTGAAGGCCAGGTGCACCCACCGGAGCAGGGCCGGATCCGACGCTGCGTAGGTGCGCCCGTCCTCGAGGGAACCCGCGACGCGAGTGTGCAACGCGCGCACCCGGGCCGCCTCCGACTGGGCGAGCTCAGCCGACCCGAAGGTGCTCACCACGAGCCAGCGGGCGGTGCCCGCGAGCCGCTTCCAGGGGTCGTCGCGGTAGGCGCTGTGTCGCTCCACCCCCGCGAGCGCGAGCGGATGGGCTGCCTGGCCGAGCAGCGCCGCGATGCCGCCGACGAGGGTCGCGATGTCGCCGTGCACCGCCCACACCACACCGTCAGGCTCGAACCAGCCGGGGCCCACCCCCACGGTCTCGATCGCCTGCACCCATTCGGGCGTCCCCCCGGCGTCCCCGGAGACGCGGGAACGGAAGCGCCGTCGCGCCCGACGGGCCGCCTCTCGGGGCACCGCCGTACCCAGGCGCAGCGCCAGGTCCACGCTTGCCGACAGTCCTTGCCCGGGACGCATGCCTCCATCGTCTCGTAAGGTCCGCAGGGGAGGTGCCGCATGGCAGGAGTTCGGGTACTCGTTGGGACCCGCAAGGGTGCGTTCATCCTCACCAGCGACGGGACGAGGCGCGACTGGAAGGTCGAGGGGCCGCACTTCGGCGGCTGGGAGATCTACCACGTGAAGGGCTCGGCGGTGGACCCTGACCGGCTCTGGGCGAGCCAGACCAGCGGTTGGTTCGGCCAGGTCGTGCAGCGCTCCGACGACGGCGGCCAGAGCTGGAACACGGTGGGCAAGGACTTCGCGTACGCCTCCGTCCCCGGCACGCACCAGTGGTACGACGGGACGCCCCACCCTTGGGAGTTCGCTCGGGTCTGGCACTTCGAGCCGTCCCTGACCGACCCGGACACCGTCTACGCCGGGGTCGAGGACGCGGCGCTGTTCAAGACCACCGACGGCGGCCAGACCTGGAAGGAGCTAGCCGGACTGCGCGAGCACGGCTCCGGTCCGCACTGGCAGCCGGGCGCCGGCGGCATGTGCCTGCACACGATCTTGCTGCACCCCACCGACGAGCAGCGGATCTACGCCGCCATCAGCGCGGCCGGAGCGTTCCGCACCGACGACGGCGGCGCATCCTGGCGGCCCATCAACAAAGGCCTGAAATCAGGGGAGATCCCCTCGGAGGAGGCCGAGGTCGGGCACTGCGTGCACAACCTCGCGATGCACCCCGACCGGCCGGACACCCTCTACATGCAAAAGCACTGGGACGTCATGCGCAGCGATGACGCGGGTCTGAACTGGACCGAGGTCAGCGGGAACCTGCCGAGCGACTTCGGCTTCCCCATCGACGTGCACGCGCACGAGCCGGAGACGGTCTACGTCGTGCCGATCCTGTCCGACTCCGAGCACTTTCCTCCGGACGGCAAGCTGCGGGTCTACCGCAGCAGGACCGGCGGGAACGAGTGGGAGCCGCTCACCAAGGGCCTGCCGCAGGAGCACTGCTACGTCAACGTGCTTCGGGACGCGATGGCCGTCGACCGGCTCGACGACTGCGGCATCTACTTCGGTACGACGGGTGGCCAGGTCTACTGCTCGCCCGACGGGGGCGACAGCTGGGACGCGATCGTCCGCGACCTGCCCGCCGTGCTCTCGGTCGAGGTGCAGACGCTGCCGTGATCCGCGTCGTGCTGCCCTACCACCTGCGCAACCTCGCCAAGGTCAGCGGCGAGGTGCTGCTGGACGCGTCCACCGTCGCCGAGGTGCTGGACGGACTGGAGTCCGAGCACCCCGTTCTGCGCGGCACGCTGCGCGACAGCACCGGCACGCGTCGGGCGTTCGTCCGCTTCTACGCGTGCCAGGAGGACCTGTCCCACACCTCGTACGACGAACCGCTGCCGGACGAGGTGCGGGACGGCCGCGAGCCGTTCCTGGTGATCGGGGCGATGGCCGGAGGCTGAGCTCCCCGTCAGGAAGGGAGCGTTGCCAGCAGCGCGTTCATCGTCGCGATCTCGCGGGTCTGGGCCGCGATGATGGCCTGCGCGAGCTGGGTGACGGAGGCGTTCTGCCCGTCTGCCAGTTCGGTCTTGGCCATCGCGACGGCGCCTTCGTGGTGCTCGATCATCATCTGCACCCACATCCGGTCGAAGGCGGCACCGCTCGCTTTCGCGAGGTCGGCCATCTGCTCCTCGGTCATCATCCCAGTGGAGCCGCCGTGGCCGGAGCCGTGACCCATGGCCGTGCCGGTCCCGTCAGGGACCTCCTCGCCCCAGCCCAGGAGCCAGCCACTCATCGTGGCGATCTCCGGCGCCTGTGCGTCGCGAATGGCAGTGGCGAGCGACTTGACCTCGGCGTTGGACGCGCGGGTGAGGGCCAGCTCAGCCATCTCCACCGCTTGGGCGTGGTGAGGGATCATCCCCATCGCGAAGGCAACGTCGGCGTCGTTGTGCGCTCCCACGGCTGCGGGTCCGTAGGACGCGGTCGGTGTCGGTGTCGCGGACGTCTTGCCCGTGTTGTCGCCGCAGCCGGCGAGCAACAGGGCAAGGGCCGCGCCGGCGGCCAAGGTAAGGGTGCGAGTGCGAGTCGTGCGCATGCGAACTCCAAGGTGGTGGGCGCCCGATGGGGCGCGAGATGCCGCGAGTGCGGCGGGGAGGTAGACCGTCTGGAGCGCGGGTCGGTCTACGTCCTACAGATGCAGAGCGCGTGCAGGTCAGGGGGTGCGTGCGAGCGCGAGGCCCGCGCGCTCAGCGAGACGGCGGTGCGGCACGGCGTCCCGCCGACGGCCGGCGTCACTGCGCCTGCCGCGCCCGTCATCGGCTGCAGCGCAGGCGAAGACGGGAGGACGGCCGTGCACGGATCGAGCTGGTGGTGTGCCTCAGGCGGACTCACCGGGGCCGGCAGGTCATGCCCGGCGAGCGCCATCTGTGCGTGCGTCGCGTGCCCAGCCACCGCCGGGGGGACCATCGGGGCAGCGTGCATCACCAGGACGCCCAGCAGGGCCAGGAGCACGAGCGCGACTTTCCTCATCACCGTCAAATCTAGGCGGTCTCGGGGGCGGAGCTCCCCGGGCGCTGGAACTGCTCGCGACACAACGGCGAGCAGAACCACCACCGGGACCCGTCCCGGTCGGCGAACAACTCACCCTCGTGGACGGTCATGTGGCAGACAGGGTCCAGGTGACGAGCGTGGGTGTCGAGGTCGAGCGCCCAGACCTCGATCGGCTCGCGCACGTGCCTGAGCTCCCGGGTCCCAGCGCTGCGGAGGTCCGGCCTCAAGGCCATAGCCCCGGCCGCCGCAGCCGCCGACACCAGCAGCTGACCCGGGGCAGCGGCGCCTGCGAGGCGCGCCGCGACGTTCACTGTGTGTCCGAGGTAGTCCGAGCCGTGGGCTGTCGCAAGGCGCAGCACCGGCCCGAAGTGCAGCCCCGCCCGGACGCGCAGGCTGAGCTCCTCGTCGTGGCGGGCGGCGACGCCCTCGACCAGCGCAGTGAGCATCCGGTCGGCCCGCGGGGCGACGAGCATCGCACCGTCGCCAAGGTGCTTGACGCACTCGACCTGCCCCGTGAGCTCGCAGGCAGCGTCGACGGCGCCGAGAAAGGCTTCATGGACGTCGGCGGCGTACTCGTCGCCATGAGTCTGGGTCAGAGCGGTGAAGCCTGCAAGGTCGACGAAGGCCACGGCGCGGTCGACCCGCTCCCGGGAACTCACGGGCGCAACCCCGCTAGGACGAGGCCGATCACGCCCTCGCGGGCCCGGGCGACCGGCCAGCGCTGCGCATGCCGTAGTTGCACGTAGCCCCACCCCGCGGTGTTGAACAGCACCGTCGCGGCCTCCGTCGAGTCCGCGTGCTTGCGCAGCGTCCCGTCCGCAGCACCGTCCAACAAGAGCTTGGCCAGCGGCGCGACGAACACCTCGTCTGTCGGGAGCGCGCCATCGGCGTCAGGCTCGGCGTGGAAGATGCCCTCGTCGTCGCTGAACAGCCCCGCGAGCAGCGGCAGGTGCGCGTCGGCGACGTCGAACACCGCGTGCAGCGCGCTCTCGAGCCGCTCACCCGCCGGGGCGCTGGAGGACAGCACCGGGAACAGCGCACGCAACAGCGCATCTGCGGCGCGAAGCGACAGCCCCTGCACCACGCCGGGGACGGTGATCGACCGCCGGTGCAGCGTCATCCGCGAGGTCCCCATCGCATCGGCGAGGCGGACGAGCGTCAGACCCTTGTACCCGTGCTCGGCGATGACGGCGCCGGCCGCCTCGAGCAGGTCATCATCGGTACACACCTGCACGGCGTTCCTCGTGCTGCTGCCTCGAACCTTTACTTGACGGTTCACAGGCAGACCATAACAGTGGCGTACATGCATGTCACATCATCAGGACACAACAGCACGCCTCCCTTCGTCGGACTGATCGCCTCCCTCGGCTTTACCACCGCCCTGGTCGGCACCTACTGGGACGACTCCTGGCACACCGACAAGGGGCGCGACCAGGCCTTCATCGCGCCACACCTGCTGCTGTACGGCGGGGTGCTGATCGCCGCGCTCGCAGTGGCCGCCTGGGGCATCCGCGCCTGGGCTCGCGCCGGCTGGGGCCTCGTCGGGGTGCGCGCCGTGCTGCAGGACCCGGCGTTGCTGCTCGCCGGCATCGGTGGAGCAACGACGCTGGCCAGTGCTCCGATCGATGCCGCCTGGCACAGCGCCTTCGGCCGGGACGCGGTCCTGTGGTCTCCGTCGCACCTGACCGCCGTGCTCGGCACGCTCGCGCTTTCCGTGGGCCTGTTGGCAGGTCTGCGCCAGAGCACAGGTCGGGGAGCGGCGACGGCCCGGGTGTTCGCTGCAGCCGCTGTCATCGGGACCCTGCAGATGCCGGTGCTTGAGTACGACTCCGACGTGCCGCAGTTCGGTGTCGAGTGGTTCCTGCCCGTCGCCGCCCTGGGCGTGTGCCTGGCCATCGTGTTGCTGCACGACCTGCTCCCGGACCCGCGCCAGCTCGTCGCCGCGGCCACGGTCTACACGGCTCTACGGGTGGGCGTCGTCGGCCTGCTGGCAGCCCTCGACCACAGCCTCACCATGATCCCGCCCGTGGTCGTGGTGCTCGCCCTCGACGCCGCGCTGTGGCGCCGGGGACTCCCCACCCGGCTGGTCATCGCCGGCTCCCTGACCCCACTGGTGTGGTGGCCGGCCCTGCAGCTGCAGGACGGGGTCACGACGGTCGTTCCCGCTGCTCAGCTCCCCGTCGCCATCGCCCTCGGTGCCGGTGCTGGCCTGCTTGTCGCCCTCGCGCACGGAGACCTGTCGCTGCAACGGCAGGCCGCCACCCGGGCCGTCGTCTTGGTCGCTGGTGTCGTGCTGGCACTGATCCCGGGCGGCACCGAACGTGCCTGGGCGCACGACCCGGGACAGGGACAGCAGGTGCAGCAGGTGACGGTGACGATCGACCGGAGAGCGGACACCGCGACCCTCGACGTGGCGGTTCCCCGGTGCGCCGGGCTGCAGCCGGTGGCCATCGTCGCGCGTCGCGCCGGCGCCGAGCGTCGCGCCCCGCTCGCCCTCTCCCCGAACGACGGCGGGTGCAGCCTCTCCGGGAGCGTGGCCGGTCTCGGGGCAGGACGCTGGTTCGTCTACGCAGAGCTGGCCGATAGTGACGGTCGTGCCCTGGAGACGTGGTTGGCCGTCGCACCAGACAGCCGCATCACCGAGAAGCGATCGCTCTACGCGCTTTCGCGGACCGTTGGTTCGCAGGTCCAGACGCTGGCAGGCGCGGGGTTGCTCGGGGTGGTGGCGGCCCTGCTCGTCGCCTGCCTGCGGCTGGCCCGCCGGACTGCGGCAACCGCCCCCGGCTGATCCCCTCAGGCCTCGAGCAAGGCTTCTCCCCAGCGTGCTTGCATGCCGCGGCTGAAGGCCACGAGCAACACCTGCTCCACCGCCGTACGGGCACTGCGCAACGCAGCGACCGAGATGCGGGACGCCTCGTCGGCCGGGTAGCCGTAGACCCCGGTCGAGATGGAGGGGAACGCCACCGAGCGGGCGCCCACCTCGTCCGCACGAGCGAGTGCGGACACATAGGCCGCGGCCAGGGTGCTGGCATCCTGCGGGCCGGAGTAGATCGGCCCGACGGCGTGGATCACCCACTGCACCGGCAAGAGGTCGAAGGCCGGCGTCACCACGGCTGATCCGGCGGGACAAGGCGCCAAGGCCCGGCACGCTTCGAGCAGTCGTGGCCCGGCAGCCGCGTGGACGGCGCCGTCCACTCCGCCCCCGCCGCGCAGTCCGGCGTTGGCAGCGGTGACGATCGCGTCCACGCGCTGCACGGTGATGTCCCCCTGGACCAGCGTGATCTCCATTCGCGGACGTTACCGGCAACCCTTCCGGGGCAGGAATCGGACACCGTGCTGGCGAAAGGGATCGGCGAAAAGGATCGGCGCAGGACGGCCGGTCCAAGCGCCTAGGAGGCACGCGTGCACCTTCCCCCTCGTCGCGGGGTCCGCACCGCGATCGCAGCGGGATTGGTCCTCGGCGCGCTGCACTCCGCGACGCCGAGCCGGGCCGATGCCCCGCGACCCCCGCTGCCGGGGGTGCTCACAGGCGACCCGACGACGCAGCCGGTTCCCCTGGAAGAGCTGGTGCGCGCCGGGATGACCCCGATGCAGGCCGTGCGCTCGGTGGCGCAGCGCGAGCTCGTCAGCCTGGGAGTGCCCCGGGAGTCGTTCCGGTCGGCATCGACCAGCTCGCCGTCCGCCGCGTGCACCAGCCTCACCTCGTGGACCAACCCGTCGTACCGGCAGGGCTTCACCACCGACGTCGGGGACCTGGACGGCAACCGCCGGCGCGACGTCGTTGAGACCCATGGCTACGACGACGGCAAGCGCAGCACCGGTTACGTCGTCGCCCGCGACGCACGCACCGGCAAGGCGCTGTGGTCCAGGAGCACCGACCTCACCACGACTGACCCCGTGCACGAGTTCGCCGCCTTCGGCGCCGTCGCAGCGCACGTGGGCACCCAGCACGCCCCGGGCGTCCTGCTCGTGCGTGTCAAGGTCCACTCCGTGAGCGCCGGCAGCACCTCCACGACCAGCATCACCTACGACCTCACCGGCCTCGACGGCCGCGGACGGCAGGTCTGGCACAGCTCCTTCACCGGCCGCCTGACCGTCATCACGGCACCGCAGACCGTCACCTTCCTGTGGAAGGACTTCCCCTGGGCGATGGTCGTCGGACACTTCCGGCCGCGGGCCGAGGACCTCGTGCTGCTCAGGCTGAACTCGACCGCCACGGGCGTGCGCACGGACCTCGACCGGTACGCCCTGGACACCGGCAGGCGCAGCAACCCGTACGGCGGGAGCCCGGCCTCGCTGCTCAGCCCGGTCACCGACGTGCTGCTGCCCGGCTCCGTGATTGACGGTTTCGGCGTCGTCCCCGACCAGACCGGTGACGGGCGCGAAGACCTCTACGTGGTGAAGGTGCTGTCGCCTGCGGGCGAGGTGGTCAGCTCCAGCCGGGTGGGGCTGGACAAGGTGGTCGTGCTGCGCGGGGATACGGGTGCGCCGGTGTGGGAGGGGCCGACGATCCCCCGCGGCCGCATTGCGGTCGTCGACGCCGGCGTGCTCACGCAGGAGTCACGCCTCCACGACATCGCCGTCGTGTCCTCCCACCCCGTGGGCTTCTCGCCCGCCGGAACGGGCCAGTCCACCGACCGGGCAGACGGGACGGTGCTGCTCCTCAAGGGCGGCACCGGCGCGCTTGCCTGGGCAATGCCGGGAGCGTCCGTCTTCCCGATGCAGCGCTTCCGTGGCCAGCGGGCGCTCGGCGTCGTCTCGGTGGGCACGACCACACCCGCCGCGTCGGGGAAGATCTCCCTGAAGCTCGAGGTCGATGTTCGCGACGGGATGGGCCAGCCGGTGGCGACCGTCTCGCACCTGATGCCGACACCGGAGTCGTGCTCCTGGTTCCAGTACACCGTCACGCCCGGCATGGACCTCACGCACGACACCTCACCCGACCTTCAGGTCTGGACGAGCACCTTCCCCGGGAGCGGCCGCGCCGTGCCAGGCGCGCTGGCCCTGGACGGCGCGACCGGCAAGGAGCTCGATCGATCCCAGGCCGGCTACCTCGAGGCCAGCGTGAACGGCGCGGGCCTGTCGCGGCTCACCTGGGCCGAGCGCAGCCGCGACATGACTTTCTACGTCCGTCGGGGCGACAAGGTCACCTCAGTGCTGGCCAAGGTCGTCGTACCTCGCACCCCGTCGACGTGGACCAACCTGATGTCACTGCACGGAACGGGCTCGAAGTGCGCGGACCTGCTCACGGTGGCCTACACCCCCTCGAGCCCGTCGTCCAAGACGAGCACCTGGCGCGAGGTGCAGCGGCTGCTCGGCGCCAATGGCAAGCCGTGGTGGACCTTGACGGTCGACGTGCGGCATCCGCTGGGGATCATCACGACGGGCAAGGGTGCCAAGGACCTCTGCTGACACCTGAGCGCCGGCGGACGCTACCGGCAACCCTTCCTGATCTCAGCGCAGCGCGTGAGGCGTCCACTGAAAGGGTCGTGCAGCGAGTACGCCGAGCGGTAGTAGAACGACACAGCGTTCGCGACCGCGATGCCCTTGATGAGGTACGGCGTGTTGCCGGAGTAGGGATCTGCCGGGTCGGCGCGCGCCGGGTCGTAGACGCCCGCGCCGATCGAGGAGATGTCGGAGCTGCCGTCGAAGACCCGGGCAGTCAGCCGTGTGAAGCCCGACCGGTCGCCTCGCAGGTACAGGTCCATCCACGCCTTGGTGTAGTACGACGCCATCCGCTCGCCGAGCTCATTGGCCTGGAAGACCAGCGGGATGTAGCTGTAGGTCAGGTGCGTGGCGTTGCGGAGCGCGATGATCTGCGCGTCCAGGCCTGCGGCCACCACCTGCTTGTAGCCAGCGGTCTTCGCCTCCGGGTCGGGCGCCGACGAAGCCGGCTGGGTGTTGAAGGCGTAGTCGTTGGTGAGGGCCAGCGCAGGAACGTTGATGAGCTTCTTGGTGCGGTACCTCGCCGGGATCTTGATGCCGTCGCAGTTCTGGATCGCCCGCAGGTTGTCCCAGGCCACGATGGTCTTGACGCGGTTGTCGCACTGCCCGACATGGCTGATCGCCGACGCCCCCAGCGAGTGCCCCGCGAGCCCGATCCGGGAGGTGTCCAGGTCGGTCGCATACGGGTTGTGCGACCCGCCGAAAGGCTTGCTCTTCGTGGACAGCATGAAGCTGAGGGAGTCCTCAGCACCTTGGTAGAAGTTCAGGTCCTGCTGATAGGGCACGCCGGTGCACGCGCCCGGGCAGTCCGTGCCGAACAGGTCGGAGTCACCCTGGCCCTGGACGTCGTAGGTCAGGACCATGTAGCCCGCTTCGGCCAGGTCCTCGGCCGCCCAGAAGTAGAGCTCTTCGAAGGCCTGGACGGAGCCGTCCGTGATGACGACGCCGGGGTATCCCCGCTTGGGCTTGGCCACGTGCGCGGGCGGCAGGAACACGTGCCCGCGCAGGGTCGAACCGTTCAGGGCGGAGAAGGAGACGGGGGCGACCCGGCCGCGACCGGCCTCGGTCCAACGCTTGAGCGTCCGGAAGGGGTCGGCAGACTTCGAGCCCGGGATCAGCGTCGTGATCCCGCCCTTGGGCTGCGTCGGCTGCGACAGCTGCTCGACCATCTGCTCGGCGTACAGCGCAGCCCCTTGGCTGAGGTTGCCGAACCCGAACGCCGGGCTCGCGACCTGGTCGCGGGGCCGCAGCGAGGCGCAGTACTGGTTCGCGGCATCTCGCTGCACCCATGCCGCGGTGCCCGGCGCCGGGTCGCCCGCAGGCGCGTAGCAGGACATGTCGACGCCGACGGGCGGGGTCGCCGGAGCAGCCGAGCCGGTGCCGACGGTGAACGCCGCCAAGCCAAGGACGGCGGCGGAGATGATGATGCGGTTCACGGGGGTCCCCTCGAGTTGGCTAGGGCTTCGACGTACAGCAGGGAGCTCCTGCCTTGTCTGTCCAAGGAGGAGTGACACGGCCGTGAGATGGGGATGCCCCAACCATGGAGTCACCGTGAGCACGCGCGAGGAGCTCGATGACGTGGTGCGTGGGGTCTGCGGTGGCCTCCTTTTCGGCATCCCGTTGCTGTTCACCATGGAGCTGTGGGAGATCGGGGCGGTCGCGACGCCTCTCGAGGTGGCCGGGGTGCTCGGCATCACCTGCGTGGTGGTGGCTCTGCTGATCCAGGTAGCCGGTTTTCGTCGCTCGCCTGATGTTCGTTGGACCGACGTGCTGACCGACACCGTGAAGGCAGTCGCGATCGGTCTGATCTGTACGGCGGGGGCGCTGGTCCTGCTCGGCGAGATCGACGCCGCGACGCCGCTGGCCGAAGCGGTTGGCAAGATCGCGTACGAGACTGCGCCCTTCTGCCTCGGGGTTGCCGTGGCGCGTCACGTCTTTCATGACGGTCGCGACCAAGCAGACGACAAGGGCGAGGCGGACCAGGCCCACCCCACCCTCGCCGACCTCGGTGCGACGGCCATCGGGGCGCTGTTCCTGGCCTCCAACATCGCCCCCACAGAGGAGATCCCCATGCTCACGAGCGGCATGGGGCCGGCGGGCCTGTTGGCCGTGATGGTCGCCACGCTCGTGGTGTCCTACGCCATCGTCTACGTCGCCGGGTTCGGCGACGAAGAGAAGCGCAGACAGCAGCAAGGTGTGCTGCAGCACCCGCTGACCGAGACCGCCGTGGCCTACGTCCTGGCGCTCGGCATGGCCGCGCTCATGCTGCTGTTCTTCGGTGGCCTCACCCAGGTGCCTGCGGCGTGGGCCTTGGGCCAGGTCGTGGTCCTCGGTCTCCCGGCGGCCATCGGCGGCGCAGCAGGGCGGGTGGCGATATGACCCCTCGTTCTCGGACGACACGCCCCGACCGCTCGACCGCAGAGTGGGTCAGCTTCGCGATCGCGAGCGCGGTGGTGCTCGCCATCGCCGTCACGATCGCGCTGTTGTGGGCCCAGGATTCCCGGCCGGCCGTGCTCAGCGCCCGGCTGGTCGGCGAGCCTCGAACGAGTGGCGCCCAGACCTACGTCACCGCAGAGGTCCACAACGGCGGCACCCTTGCCGCCCTGGACGTCCAGGTCGTCGCCGAGCTGATGCAGGGCGGCGAACCGACGCCGGTGGGTGAGCAGGCCGTGAGCTTCCTCGCCGGCGGGGCATCCCGCACCGTGGTCTTCGTGCTGAACGAGTCAGATCTCAGAGGCCTGACCGTCAGCGTTCAGAGCTACACCGACTCCAGGTGAGGCAGCACCGGAGATCCCGCACGCGGAGCGCTCCCCGCGCGCAGGCAGTGCCTCGCCAGGAACACGGTCCACAACTGCACGTGCCCGGGCTCCAGGGGGCGAGGGGTTCGTGGAACGAACGAGGTAGCCTACTCCCGGGGAGTACCCCCTGCCACGAGGAGTGCCTGCACATGAGTAAACGCCGTCGACCCCAGCGAGGTTCTGCTCGGCAGGCCGCACCGGCGTGGTCTCGGCGACCTGTTCTGATCGCCAGTGCAATCGGGGCGCTCGCCATTGGAGCGGGGGTGATCTACCTGGCGCAGGACAGTGCCGGGCCCGCTACGGTCTCGGCCGGGTCGAGCAAGTCCCTTCCTCCGGTGAAGTTCGAGACCGGTGTCGTGCATGTGCACGGCCTGGGGGTCGACCCTGCCGACGGCGTGCTGTACGCGGCCACGCACTCGGGGCTGTTCCGGATCCCGACCAGCGGCGCGGCTGTCCGAGTCGCCAACCGGGCGCAGGACACCATGGGGTTCTCGATCGTCGGACCGCGCACGTTCATCGGCTCCGGTCACCCGGACTTCCGGGAGGACGATGTGCGCCCACCACTGCTCGGCCTGATCGAGTCCACCGACGCCGGCCAGAGCTGGGTGCGCCTCAGCCTGCATGGCAAGGCCGACTTCCACGCGCTCCACGCCGTCCACGGCCAGGTCTACGGCTACGACTCGACGTCTCAGACCTTCATGGTCAGCAAGGACCGCAGGCAGTGGGACCGGCGCGCTCAGCTGCTGATGCGCGACTTCGCCGTCAGCCCCACCGAGCCGGACACGGTCCTCGCTACCACCGAACGCGGCCTGGCCAGGAGCACCGACGGCGGCCGGACCTTCCAGCCTGTCGCTGGTCCACCCGGGCTGGCAGTGTTGGCGTGGGCCGAGCAGGCCTCACTGTTCGGGGCCGCAGCCGACGGGACCGTGCATCAGTCCACCGACGGCGGCGCCACCTGGGTGGCGCGCGGCAACACCGGTGGGGAGCCCGAGTCGATCACCGTCGACGCCCGCAACGGCACCACGACGCTGTACGTCGCGGTCCGCGAACTAGGCATCCTGGCCAGCAGCGACGGCGGGAAGACCTTCACCACCCGCTACAAGGAGTGACCGGAGACCGAACGGCGCGTCAGCGGTAGCGGGAGAACACTCGCATGAGCTCGTCGTAGACCAGTGGGTCCCCGCCTTCGATCGCGGTAGTGACGCACCGCTCGAGATAGTTGCGGAGCACGATCGTGCCGACGCCGTCGAGGGCCTTCTGGACGGCGGCGATCTGCTGCAGCACCTCCGTGCAGTGCCGACCCTCATCGATCATCCGGCTGATCCCCTGGACCTGGCCAGACGCGCGAGCCAGCCGCTGAAGCGCCTGGTCGCGCTTGTCCGCCGGCATCATCTCGCGCTGCGCTCCGCAGGACGCAGTTGCGGAGGCTGCCTCAACCCTGCCGGGCGCTCCTGGTGCAGCCTTGACCTTCGCCGCCATCGCAAACCACTCTCACTCGGGGCTGTCCTGCACAGAACCACATACTCCCCCAGTGTATCAAGCCCGGAGAGACGTAACGACCCGGTGGGGTGTGGGGCGACGGGAGCGCAACCAAGTCAGGGCCCCAGGAAGACAGCGATGACATGACGAAGCGCAGCCGCCCTCACGCTGCTCGTCGCACTCAGTGGATGCGGCGTCAGCACCGAAACAACCCCTCGAGCTCTCGACCCGGCCGCCGCCCCGTTCAACGACGCCGAGCAACCCAGCCAAGCGCCGACGGGCACCGCCCGATCGTGGTTTCGTAGTCCATGGATACCTCCAGCGGTATAGGGCCTCGATCGCGACCTACCCCCGTAAGGCCCCCACCTACACGCCGACGGCGCGATGGATGACCGTCAGCGAAGGCGCGGTCAGGGCTGACCGGACGTCGGTCCAATTCGATCAAGTAGGCGGCGCAGAGCGGTCCGAACCTGCGGCACCGCGTCTAGGTCGCTGTGCCCAGCACCGGGCACCAACACCAGCTCCGCATCGCGCGCCACCGCAGCCAGCGCCCGCGCGTCGGTCACCGAGATGGTGGTGTCCCGCTCGCCGTGAACGATCAGCACCGGCACTTCCAGGCCCGACACCACGTGCAACGGAGCGAAGCTGGCGAACCGGTGCCCGATGAGGTGCTCGACCATGCGCAGGGCCGGTAGCGCCAGCCAGCGAGGGACGTTGGCGTCTGCCAGCAGCCTCCGCATCACCTGCTGCGGCTGGGCCATGCATGCCAGCAGCACTACGCCTGAAACGTCCGGCTCGTCCCGGGCGGCCAATAGGCAGGCCCCTGCCCCCACGGAGTGTCCGACGAGCAGGAGGGATGATCGGGACAGGTCCGTCCCGCGCCACCACCGAACCGCCGCCCTGACGTCGTCGGCGAAGTGTGGCATCGAGGTGAGCTCGACACTGTCACTTCGACCGTGGCCACGCGCGTCCAGCAAGACGACGTCGAGGCCCTCGTCCTGCAGCACGCGGCCGATCGGCAGCAGGTCCAGGGCGCTCCCGCCCCACCCGTGCACAACGATTGCCGTGCCCGCGCACTCCTGCGCCCGGAGCACCAGCCCGCGCAGCGTCGAGCCCGCCGGCCCCGGAACCATGACCGCCATGACGTCCCCATCTGTGGGGGGCGTCGTGCCGCGGCGCTGGGCCGGAGCACCGAACCGGCGGACGGCCAGCCGGCGGACGCCCCAGACGCCCGCGACGACGAGCACGCTCCCCAGCCCGGACGCTGCCAAAACCGCGCGGGGTCTCACTGGACTGCTCCCGGGGTCGGCTGGGGGCCGCCCAGGCGCGCCCTCCGCCGGCCTCAGCTGATTCGCGTGGGACACGTGCCGTCCCTCCTTCTCCTCGCCAAGGGACGCCCTGAACCGCCGGGGGAAAGGAAGAGTCTCCGCACGAGCGCCACGAGGGGACGGCCGCAGTTGTGCAGGTGTGGGTACGACCGGCGTCCTTCGACGTGTTGGACTCTGGACCTGTGGCCCGACGTCAGATGAACAGCATCTGGGCGCCGGCGGTCTTCTCGATGAAGTCGGAGGCGTTGATAATTCCTTCGACATCGTCGCGCAGGTCGGCCTCGGTGAGCTTGTTCATGTCGGCGGACATGCGGCAGGCCCAAAGATGGCCTCCGGCGGCGACGATCTGGTCGAGGAAGTCAGGAACCTCGGGGACGCCGAGGTCGGCAATCTGCTTCTTGAGCATCTTGGTGGCCATGGCAGTCATGCCTGGCAGGGGGGCCATGGACTGGGGCAGGTGCATGTCACCGATGGGCAGGTGCATCGCGGCGTTGCCCGCGGGGCTGAACTGCAGGTCGTTCATCCGGGACTTGGTGATCATGTCAAAGCCCCAGAAGGTGAAGAAGATCATCGTATCGATGCCTTCGCCTAGGGCGGCGTTGGCGAGTATCAGGCCGGGGTAGGCCATGTCGAGGTTGCCCTTGGAGCAGATGATGGCGAGCTTGCGGTCGGTCTCGATGTCGTCATCAAAGTTCGGCACGAGTACTGGTGCGGTCATGGTCATGGTGGGGCTCCTCTAGACGCAGCCGTGCGGCTTGGGCAGCCCGGCGATGTAGGCCATCTTCTTGGCGGGCTTCTTGGGAAACAGGACGAACTGCTCCTTGACCGGGACGCCACCCACGGTCTGGACACGGCGGGCGGTGGCCGTCTCGCCCTGGGACGTGAAGTCTTCGCGCAGGAACCGGATGACCTTCCAGTGAGCTTCGGTGAGGTCGATCCCTATCTGGGCGGCGAGGACCTTGGCGAGGTCCTCGTCCCACTCGGCGTACTCGGTCAGGAAGCCCTCATCGTTGACATGGATCTGGTGGCCGTTGAGCTCGGTGACAGGCATAAAGTGCTCCTCACTCCTTCTCGGTGTGCTTGCCGGCCATCGACATCAGGGTCGGCACGGGCATTGGGCGGCCGGGGAGCAGCAGGTGCCAGTAGGCCCAGCGGAACCCGAGCTTTCCCCAGTGGTTGGCGTGGCTCTCCTCAAGCAGGGTGAAGGGCCCGACACCGGGCAGCGGGTACTTGCCGGTGAGCGGTTCGGTGTCGTAGTTGAAGTCGATGAGCAGGCCTTTGCCGTGTCCGGACTCGATGAAGCAGTTCGCGTGCCCGTCGAAGGGGTGTGTCATCGGCTCGCCATCGATGTGCTGAAGGAAGTTCTCGACGAACAGTTCGACTGAGAAGTGCGCCACCGACCCTGCCTTGGAGGTTGGGAGGTCAGCGGCGTCACCGATCGCGAACAGGTTGTCGTAGGTCCTCGACAGCAGGGTGTGCTTGTCGACCGGAACGTAGTTGAGCTCGTTTCCCAGGCCGGACCGAGCGACGAACTCGGCACCCATGTTGAGCGGCACCGTAACCAGCAGGTCGAACGGGACCTCCCGCTCGTCCATAGAGATCAGCGTCTTGGTGTCGTTGTCGATCCGGTCGACCATGAAGTCGCCCTCCAGCAAGACGTGCCGATCGGTGAACATTCCGCCCAGGTGCTGGGAGGCGATCGGTTTGGTGAAGGCCCCCTCGAGCGGGGTCACGTAGGTGATGGCGACCTTGTCGCGCATCCCCTTCTCCTCGAAGAACGCGTCGGCGAGGAACGTGAACTCCAGCGGAGCGACTGGACATTTGATGGGCATCTCGACGATCTGTACGACGAGACGTCCCCCCTCCCAGGTCGCGAGCTTGTCGCGCAGGGCGATTGCCCCCTCAAGTGTGTAGAAGTCGAAGATGCTCGTACGCCACTGCTCCCCGTCCATGCCAGGGGTTTGGTCCGGGCGCGGCGCCGTGCCGCTGGCGATGACGAGGTAGTCGTAATCCAG
>JBKJSN010000128.1:0-21427 GCA_046595815.1 Mycobacteriales bacterium | reverse complement strand
CGCGCATGACCTCGAGGTGATCGAAGGTGAGATCCCCAGCGACCTCGATGGCGTCTACCTGCGCAACACCGAGAACCCGGTCCACCCGAGCATCGGGATGTACCACCCCTTCGACGGCGACGGCATGGTGCACCAGCTGCACCTGGCGAACGGCTCGGCGAGCTATCGGAACCGGTTCGTGCGCACCACCGGGTTCCTCGCCGAGCAGGAGGCCGCCGGGCCGTTGTGGACCGGCATGCTGGACTCGCCCGCGAACTCCCTGCGCCCCGACGGCTGGGGCGCCCGCACCCGGATGAAGGACGCGTCCTCCACCGATGTGGTGGTGCACAACAGGCAGGTGCTCACGAGCTTCTGGCAGTGCGGCGAGCTCTACGCGATGGACCCGATTTCCTTGAAACCAAAGGGGACTGCGCCTTGGGTGCCGTCCGAGGGCATCAGTGCGCACACCAAGGTGGATGAGCGCACGGGGGAGATGCTGGTCTTCAACTACTCCAAGCAAGCGCCGTACATGCACTACGGCGTGGTGTCACCGGCGGGCGAGCTGGTGCACTGGATCGACGTGCCGCTGCCCGGGCCACGGCTGCCGCACGACATGGCCTTCACGGAGAACTTCTCGATCCTCAACGACCACCCGCTGTTCTGGGACCCCTCCCTGCTGGAGCAGGACGTCCACCTGCCGCGGTTCTTCCCTGACCTGCCGATGCGGCTGGCGGTCGTGCCCCGCTACGGGCAGACGAGCGAGATCCGCTGGTTCGAGTGCGAGGCGACCTACGTCCTGCACTGGATCAACGCCTACGAGGACGGCGACGAGATCGTCCTCGACGGCTACTTCCAGGGAAACCCCAACCCCCGTAGGCAGGAGGGGGACACGTTTTACAAGACCTTCTACCGGCACATCGACCTCAACGCGCTGCAGGCCCGGCCGCGCCGCTACCGGCTGAACCTGCTCACCGGCCAGGTGAAGGAACAGGACCTGTCCGACCAGTACATGGAGTTCGGGATGATCAACGGCGGGTACGGCGGCCAGCCTTACCGCTACGTCTACTCCGCCGTCGGGCACCCAGGACTGTTCGCCTTCGATGGGATCGTCAAGAAGGACCTGCTGACGGGGGCGGAGGCGCGCTACGACTTCGGGCCAGGACGGTTCGGCTCGGAGACCCCGATGGCCCCGCGGATCGGCTCGACCGCCGAGGACGACGGCTACCTGCTCACCTTCGTCAGCGACCTCTCTACCAACACCTCCGAGGCGCTGGTGCTCTCGGCGCAGGACCCGGCGGCGGGACCGCTGTGCCGGATCCGGCTGCCCGAGCGGATCTCCTCCGGGACGCACTCCTGCTGGGCGCCCGCTGGCTCCCTCTGAAGGCGCTGTGACCCCGAACGCGATCGGGGCAGCGCTGGGTCTGCTGGGCGATGAGTGGTCGCTGCTGGTGGTCCAGCAAGCCCAGCTCGGAGTACGGCGGTACGGCGACTTCCAACGCAGCCTGGGCATCGCCCCCACGGTGCTCGCGGCGCGGCTGGCCTCACTGACCGAGGGAGGCGTGCTGGCCAAGGTGCCGGACGGCGGCCGGGAGGCCTATGCCCTCACCCCTGCCGGCGAGGACCTCTGGGCGCTGCTGCTGTGCATCTGGGCCTGGGAGCAGCGTTGGGTCCAGGGCCAGGCGCTGCCCACCATGCGGCACCGCGACTGCGGCTCCGCCTTCGTGCCTGTGCTCGCGTGCCGGGGCTGCGCCAGCGCGGCCGGGCCCGACGAGGTGCACGTGACCCTCGGACCCAGCGGCTCCTTCACCCGCTCGGTCCCCACCGGAGCGCGGCGCCGCCGGACCGGATCGACCCGCGCATCCGGCCCCGGCCTGTTCCCCGAGACGATGGCCCTGCTCGGCAGCCGCTGGTCCAGTGCGCTGCTCGGGGCGTGTTTCCTTGGCGTCACACGCTTTTCAGACCTGCAGCGCGTGCTCACAGCTCCGGCGAACGTGCTGGCCGAGCGGCTGCGCACCTTCGTGGACCTGGGCGTGCTCGACGGCGGTTACCGGCTGACGGAGAAGGGGTGGGACTTCTACGCCGCGGCTGCTCTTCTGGTGGCCTGGGGGGAGCGCCATCACCCGGCCCCGGACGGGCCGGCGCTGCTGGCCACCCATCCCGCGTGTGGCCAGGCGTTCGTCCCCGAGCTGCTTTGCTCGGCCTGCGGGTCGGTGCTCCGGCGTACCGGGGTGGTGGTGGAGGCGGACGTCAGCGCCGCAGGTTAGGGCCGCCGATGAGGGTGGCGACGAGGCCGGCGTTGTCCTGCAGGCTCTCCGCCCCGGTCTTCTCGCAGGTGCTGCCGCAGGCGTCGACGAACGGCGCCCAGGCGTGACCGTCCGGGGAGATCTCGACGTCGATGAAGTCGAGCACGCGACCGCAGCGCTGCGGGCCGCAGGCCCCGGTCTTCAGGGGGTGCTTGGGGTCGTTGACCGAGGCGCTGTAGAACATCGGGTTCCGGCCCAGCAGGCCGGTGCCGACGCCGAGGTAGCCGTTCCAGAAGGCGCCCCGGTCAGACTCGAACGTCGTGCCGTAGTAGGCGACGGCGACGTTGCCCGGGCTGCCGACCGCGAGGGTTGCCAGGTTGGTGCGCTTCACGCCCGGCGCCGTGACGTCCAGCGCCTTGCTCCACGACGCGCCACCGTTGCGCGAGGTCGCGAGCATCGCGTGGCGGTCGTTGTCGTTCCATAGGTAGTAGAGGTTGTCCTTGGCGTCGACTGCGACGCTCGGGTCCCCGCCGTTGACCTTGCTCGGGAGCTCCACCGACGTCCAGGTGGCGCCTTCGTCCTTGCTGATCGCCAGGGCCGGGGCGTTGTTGCACCCGATGAAGGGCAGGTAGACCCAGCCCAAGCTGTTAGTCACGCCGTGCCCGTTGATGCCCGAGCACTTGATCTGGTTGGCGCCCGTGGTCGGCACGAAGGTGAGGCCACCGTCGAGGGACTTGGTGCACGTCGTGTAGGCCAGCTTGTTGAAGCAGTAGTAGATGATCCGCGGATAGCCCACGGTCGGGCTGCTGATCGGCTTGCCGGAGAAGACTGTCTGGTGGTCGTTGACGGGCTCCCCGCACGACAGCGGGTTGGTGATCCACGTCCGCCCGAAGTCATCGCTGAAGGACAGCTCGTTACAGGCCAGGTTGAGGTCGATGTCGAAGATCCGGGCCGTCTCGGCGCCGCGGTCGATGAACAGGTACGGGTCCTGCGACGTCGGGTGTGTCCCCACCCCGGCGACCCCGGGGGTCACGTCATCCCAGGTGCGCCCCTTGTCCCGGGTCAGGAAGACGGTGCGCTCGCCGGGCATGACGGTCTTGGCCATCTCGGGGGAGCCCGTGCACGAGGTGACGCAGCCATTGCCCGCCGTCACCGCGACAAAGCCCTCGCGGGTGATGCCGATGGTCGGCTCGCCCGCTGCGTGATGCAGGTCGAACAGCTGAGGGCGCGGCAGGTTGCTGGCCGCCACCTTCTTGCCCCCGGCCCGGTGGGCCTGGGCGGTCCGGTCCGCTGCCTCCGACGGCTGGGAGGCCGCGGCGACGAGGAGGCCTCCGAAGAGGGCGAGCAGGGCGACGGCGGTGCGGGGGGAGCGCATCAGTCCTTTTTCGCCGTACGGCGGTGAAGTCCTGCCGCAGCGGGTACCTGCTCAGCACATCACTTTCACCTTGGAGGTCAACATGATCGGATTCGTGCTCGTCATGCTCGTCGTCGGCCTCGTCGCGGGGTTCCTCGCCAGGGCCATCGTCCCCGGCCCGGACCCGATGGGAGTCGGCGCGACCATCGTGCTGGGCATCATCGGAAGCTTCGTCGGCGGCTTCCTCGGCTACCTCCTTTTCGGCAAGGACGCCGGCGAGGGTGCGCTGCAGCCCTCCGGCATCCTCGGTGCCGTCATCGGCGCGGTCCTGGCGCTGCTGGTCTACCGCCGCGTCGGCAAGGGACACGGCGCGCGGGTCTGACCTAACGCCAGCTCGTGTCGAGGCAGCCGTCGAACTCCGCCAGCGGGTTCACCCTGGTCTGACCGCTGCGTGGGTCGGTGCGCAAGGCAGGCTGGTCCACGGGTGACCCCTCGGCGCGCCAGCACCCGTCGGGCTTGAGCTGCACCTCGAAGGCATGTGCCTGCGGGGCACCTGCGTCGATGTAGCGCACCACGCAGCTCCAGTCCTCACCCGGCCCCTTCTGGTCCGGGCCGTTGCGGCGGCAGCTGGCCCGGGTCTGCAGACCGGCCGCGAGCAGGTCGGTGCGGCCGTCGTGCTGCTGCTGCTGGGCGTACAACCCGGAGAAGGTCGTGGCGAACGACGGCGCCAGCCGGCTCGGTGTCAGGGGGGTGGCGCACCCGGCGGCCAGCACCAGGGCCAGCAGGGCCAGCCGTTTCACCGCACGTCCCGGCGCAGCAGCACGAGGCGTGCGGTGACCAGGCAGCCCACGCTCCAGGCGAGGCTGACGAGCGCGCCCTGCCACAGCGGCCCGTAGTACGCGTCCTCGCGGACCAGCCCGCGCCAGGCCAGGAAGGCGCTCGTGGGCAGTGCATTGGCGGCTGTACCGAGGCTCCCCAGCAGCGCGAGAAGTTGCATCACGAGCCCGAGCAGGACCGGCCCGCCGACACCGACGACGGTGCTGCGACTGAGCACCGACAGCAGGCACGACAGCGCCGTGAAGCTCACCAACGCGGGTACGGCGGAACCCCAGCTGGCGAGCACGAGCAGGGCTGCCCGTCCCGGGGGCAGGGGCGTTCCCGACAGGCTGGTCAGGGGCGTGCTCCCGGCGAGGGCCAGGCCCGACAGCAGGCTGCTCACGGTGCTGGCCACGAGCAGCGCGAACACGGCGATCAAGCTGGCAAGGAGCTTGCCGGTGAACACCTCGCTGCGGGTCCGGCTGCGGGTGAGCAGTCCAGCCCAGGTGCGGTGCGCGTCCTCGCCGGCGAACACCTGGCCTGTCACGATGGCCGCCAGAAGAGGAAAGGCCCACATCGAGGCAAATCCCAGGACTACCAGGGGAAGTGCGTAGCCGGAGGTCAACACATGGCGGCCGAACAAGGTGTCCTTGGGGAGGCCGCTGGACACGGTGAGCACCAGGGCCACCAGAGGTGGACCGAACCCGCAGACGGCCAGTGCCGCCCAGGCCCACGGCTGGGCGAGCAGCTTGCGCAGCTCCCACGGCAGGGTCTTCATGCCGTGATCTCCAAGGCCGTGATCTCCAGGAACGCCTGCTCCAGCGGCAACCCCTCGCGGAGCAGCTCGCGCACCGCGATGCCGGAGCGCGCCAGCGTCAGGACGTAGTCGTCGAGCTCAGCGGTGGTGGCGAGCACGAGCAGCCCGCCCTCGCTGCGGGGCCGGACGTCGAGGCCAGCGGCCAGCCCCATGGCGGCTGCGTCGTCGGAGGTGGTGAGCAGGCTGGCTCCGGGCCGGTCGCGCAGTTCGTTCGTCGTACCGTGCCAGGCGACGCGGCCGCTGAGCAGGACGGTCACGTCGTCGGCGAGGGAGCCCACCTCGTGCAGGTCGTGGCTGCACAGCAGGACGGTGAGCCCGTCGGCGGCCAGCTCGCGCACGAGCGTCCGCAGCGCCAGCGCCCCTGCTGGATCGAGGCCGTTCGCCGGCTCATCGAGGACCAGCAGGTCGGGCCGGCGCAGGAGGCCACCGGCGATGCCGAGTCGCTGGCGCATCCCGAGGGACCAGCCGCGCACCAGGGTGTCAGCCTGCTCGGTGAGGTCGACCCGGTGCAACACCTCCTCGACGTCACCGGGGGCGTCATCCAACGCGGCCAGGTGCGCCAGGTTCTGCCGACCGGTGAGGTACGGGTAGGCACCCGGGGTCTCGACGAAGCCGCCCACCGTGCCGGCGATCTCGACCGTTCCGGCATCGGGACGCGTCAAGCCGAGCAGGATCCGCAGCAGCGTCGTCTTGCCGGCGCCGTTCGGGCCCAGCAGCCCGTGGACCCGGCCTCGCTCGACGGTGAGGTCGACCCCGTCGAGGGCGGTGTGCCCGGCGTACCTCTTGATGAGCCCGTGTGCGGACACGGACGAGTGGCTAGCCACCGAGCTCGAGGGTTGCGGCCCAGGCCAGGAGGGCGTCCTCGGTGAGCGAGGAGACGATGCGCGCGTTGCGCCCCGTGCGCGGGGAGAAGTCCAGTCGGAGGCCGTTCACCTGAGGGGTCAGTCGCGCCCCGGCGCGGCCGGGCAGCCGCACCGCGACACCGCCCGTCCCCTGGGGGAGGCGGAAGCCGAGTCCCTGCTCCAGCCTCAGCACCGCGAGCTGCGTGCCGGCTCGGTAGGTGAACACGACACCCTCGGTGCGGTGCTCCCCAGCGTCGTTCAGGGTCACGAAGGCGGTGGCACGATCGAGCTCAAAACCCTTGGGCGCCAGGGGAACCGGGATGGCGAAGGCGTCGGCCAACCGCTGCACCGGCTCCACACGGACCTGTTCCCTGGCCTGCTGGGGGTCGGCCGGCTGGGGCGAGCGGCCCTGCAGCAGCCCGGCCCCCTCGAGCGTGGGCCCGGCACCGAGCTGGACGGCGGTGCGCACGCGCACGACCTTCCCCCCCAGCGTCCAGGTGTCCTGGAGCAGGCGGCCGTCGGCGTCCACGCACGAGACAGTGCGGTCAGTGGCGGTCGCAGCGGTCAGCGGGTCGCTGTCCAAGGGGCTTTGGGTGAGCCAGCCCTGGCAGGCGATCCCGGCGACGGTCGCCGTCTCTGTACGGCGAGCCAGCCCATGCCGCTCTGCGCTGGCGAGGGCGACGGCCAGGCTCGGGTAAACACCTGCGGTGCCCGCCGCGACCTCCTGGACCACGGCGGCCTCTCCCGTGGCCTTCAGGAGGAATTGCGTGTCAGCGTCCCAGGCGGCTCCGCCGAGCGACACGCCGCCGGGGGGCGGGCCCTCGAGAGTCACCGAGCGCCCGAGGTAGGGCGCAACGCTGTCCGCGACGACCGTGGTCACGCGCAGCCCGTGGGTGCGGTCCTCGACGCGGTAGACGATCCGCTGGCTTGGGGTACCCGGCGTACCCGCGTCGTCCGAGCAGCCGGCCAGGGCTGCGGTCGCGAGCGCACCCGCGACCAGCAGCCCGGCGGTGCGTGAGCTCACTCGGGCGTGTAGCCCTTCCAGTACGGCCGCAGGTCGACCGATCCGGACTTACCGCTGCCGATGACCACCCAGTACTTCGGGAAGTCGGGGAAGTCGTACTTCTGGCTGGCGGTGTTCCACGTGATGATCGTCATGTGCTCCCAGCCCTTGGTCTGGAAGGGACCGTCGGCGTCGGGGAACTTCCAGAAGATCGGGACGTGGGCGTCGTAGTAGAAGTTGCCGCGCACGCTGTTGGCCCCGACCAGCAACGTGTCCGCGGTGAGGTCGCCGGTGAGCTTGACCGCACGACGCATGATCGTGCCGACGGACATGATCTGGGCGCACGCGATCTGTGCGGCGACCGAGCCGTCCTGTCCGTCGCCAGCGTTGTACTTGTTGTAGATGCGCTTGCAGTTGCCCTCGGCGGGGTGGCCGACGCCGGCCGGGACCCGGGCGGACAGGCCGATGGCGTTGCGCCACTGGGCCTGGTCCATCAGCCCGCCGCCGAGGTCGCTGTCGGCCAGCACGGAGTAGCCCGTGAAGGTCCAGGTCGGGAACCATCCGGCCTGGGTCATGGCCTGGGTGAAGAAGATCCAGCCGATCGGGTTGCCGGAGACGATGTAGACCTGGTCGCAGTCCTTCTCCTTCACCCGGGTCGCGATGGCGGCGGCCTGCGAGTTCGCGGTGGCGATGTCGTTGGTGTAGGCGATCTCGTCGGTGAACTTCAGCCCGCGCTTGTCCATCTCCTCGTTCATGATCTTGGCGTAGTAGTTCCAGTCACCGCTGTTGTCACTCGTCGGGTGCACGAAGCACGCCTTGTGGTTGGCAGTGTCGATGACGTTCTTGCCGAGGGTGGACCACACGGCGAAGGTCTTCTGGACGGGCTCGGTGAGCATGATCCCGTTGGGGCCGGCCTTTTCCAGGCTCCGGGGATCGTCGCGACCGCCGAAGACCGGCACCTTGCGCCCGAGGACGTAGTCGGACTCGACGTACAGGCCGGGGACGGCGAGGAAGACCTTGTCGTCGTCGGCCATCTGCTTGGCGGCTGCGACAGCCTTCTGCCCGCAGGCACCCTCCCCACCGCCACCGTCGTCCGCGGTCTTGAGGATGACCTTGCGTCCGCCGACGCCGCCGGTGTCGTTGAGGTACTGCACGTA
This sequence comes from Mycobacteriales bacterium, assembly GCA_046595815.1. GTDB lineage: Bacteria > Actinomycetota > Actinomycetes > Mycobacteriales > SCTD01 > RYN-111. Next base: position 13,216 of record JBKJSN010000128.1, on the reverse strand, counting down.
GGCCTTGTAGGACTTCTCGGGGTCGCCGGCCTGCGCGTTGTTGAACATGGCCGAGACCTGACCGCCGTCACCGCAGCCCGAGACGTTGTAGCTGACGCCGATCTTGACCGTGGTCGCCGTGACGCCCTGCGTCTTGAGGCCGAAGTGCGGGATCCCGCCGGAACCGGTGCTGCCGCCGGTCCCGGAGCCGGTGGTCCCACCGCCGTTGCCTCCCTGACCGGGCGAGACAACAGCACTGCCCGGGGTCGTGGCACCGGGCGAGGGGGTGGCGCCGGGGGAAGCGCCCGGCAGCGCCGAGGGGCCTGCGGACGGGTTGGTCCCTGGTGTGGTCCCGTCGCCCCCCAGGGGGTTCGAGGGGTCGCCCTGCTGGTTGCCGGACGCCTTGTCGTTGGAGCGCTGGTCGAAGCGCACCTGCCCGATCGAGGCGATGGAGGTGACGAGCACGGAGACGATGGCGACTGCCAACACCCGCTGTGCCCGCTCGGGCGGGATGCGGTCGAGCCAGGTCTTCATAGGGCTTCCCTTCGTGCTCATCGGCGCGTCCCGGCGCCCTCGAGGAAGACCGACCGCAGCAGGTCGCTGCGGTCGAGCAGTTCAACGGTGGGTCCGGAGAAGCGCACTTCGCCCTTCTCCATGAAGTAGGCCCTGTCCGCGAGGGTAAGGGCCACGTTGACCGATTGCTCGACCAGGACGACGGCAGTCCCGGAAGCGTTGATGCGCCGCAGCGCCACCAGCAGCTCCTGGACGACGGTCGGTGCGAGTCCGAGCGACAGCTCGTCGATGAGCATCAGCTTGGGGCGGAGCAGGAAAGACTGGGCGAGGGTGAGCATCTGCCGCTCGCCGCCGGACAGCACGCCAGCCGGCTGCTTGTAGCGCTCGCGCAGCCGGGGGAACAGCTCGAGGACCTCCTCGGTGCGCTCAGCGAGCAGCGCCTTGTCCTTGCGCAGCAGGAAGCCGCCCATCGCGAGGTTCTCCTCCACGGTGAGCCTGGGGAACACCCCACGTCCACCGGGGACCTGCACGATGCCGCGGGCCACCGTGCGCTCCGGGGCCTCGCCGGTGATGGCCTCGCCCTCGAACCAGACGTTGCCGCCGTCGGGCTCGACGATCCCGGAGATCGCGTTCAGGATCGTGGACTTGCCCGCGCCGTTGGTGCCGAGAAGGGCAACGATCTCTCCCTCGCGGACCTCGAGGTCGACGCCGAAGAGCACCTGCACCCCGCTGTAGGAGACCGTGACGTCCTGGGTCTGCAGCAGCAGGGGCTTGGCGCCACCCTCGGTCGACCCGAGGGCGCGGGCCCGGCGAGCCGGGTCCAACCGCGCGACGTCGGCGTCGACGTACCGAGCGGCCGTGAAGAACGATCGGATGCCCACGAGGAAGATCACGCCGAGGTAGAACAGCGCCCACCGTGGGCTCTTGGAGCCGATCGCGACCCCGACCAGGGCCAGGGGCGCGCCGGCCAGAGCGACGATGCCTTGGAGAGCAAAGGCGGTGCTGCGGGTCTCGGGCGAGGCGATGGTGGCGGTGACGGCGAGCAGAGACGGCGCCAGGACGGCGAACAGGCACATGATCGCCCAGAGCAGCACGACCACGACCAGGAGCGAGGGCGCGCCCGACACGAGCACGAGCAGGACGCCCGTGACCACTCCGAACCAGCTCAGGGTGCGCAGCCCCGTGGAGGGGGACACGTTGAGCCGGCGCTGCACGAACGCGGTGCCGCTGAGCGCGGCGAACAGGGTGAGGCCCGTTCCGATACCGGTGATCAGCCCGCGGGCGTTGGGGCTCACGCCGAACTCGTCCCGGAGGAAGAACGGGAAGATCTGCCGGATCGGCAACAGGGCGGCAGCAGCGAAGGCCGTGCCGATCCACTGGTAACGCAGCGATCGCAGCCGCCACAGCGACAGGACCGCCTCCTTGAACGGCGGGGCCGCGGGCGTCTCGGCCTCCTCGAACCTCCCCCGCTCCGGCTCCTTCAGCCGGGTTGCCATGACGATCACCACGAAAGTCGGGAGGGCGAGGACGACGAAGGGCACCCGCCAGCCGAACGCCTCGCCGAGTGCACCGGCGAGGATCGCGCCGAGCGCCCCACCCACCGTCTGACCGACGCTGTAGACGCCGAAGGCCTTCATCCGCGTCTTCGGGGTGTAGGAGTCGGCCATCACGGACCCGTGCACCGGGGTGTTGACGATCTCCCCCGAGGTGGCGATGACCCGAAGCGCGATGAGGACCCACAGCACCGGGGCGAAGCCGGTCAGCACGGAGCAGACCGCCCAGACGACCGCACCGCCGATCGCGAGCGGCATCCGCTTCCAGCGGTCGGCGAGGTAGGACAGCGGAAGCCCCACCATCGGCGCGAGCAACAAGCTGAGGATCCCGATCGTCCCGATCGTGCCGAGCCCGACGCCGAAGTCGTCGGCGATCTCCGGCCCGAGCACGTCGAAGGTCTTGGTGTCGACCTGGTCGGCCCAGGTGAGACCGAAGAGCACCGCGAGCGGGAACAACGGCTGCCCGCCCATGTACGACGAAAGGCGGGCCCGCCAGGCCAGCTTGTCCTTCAGCGTGCTCACGCCGAGACCTCCTGGGTGCGGCTCGCGTCGAGGGTGCGGCTCGCGTTGGCGATCTCCTCCTCGGCGCTGCGGACAGCGACCGCCTCACGGGGGTCGATGCCCGTGATCAGCAAGGCCAGCCGGTCTCGCACGTTGATGAGCGGCCGGATGAGGCCGCCGGGAAGGAACAGCAGCAGGAACAGCAGGCCGACTCCGGTGGACAGCAGGCTGATGACGCCGGCCTGGTCGGGGAACCACTGGGCGCCGAAGTACTGCACGGCGTAGATGTAGGTCCCGCCGATCAGGGCGCCGGGGAGCGAGCCCAGGCCACCGATCACGGCGGCGGCGAGCAAGCCCAACGAGGTGGCGGGTGGGAACACCGAGCTGTCGGCGTTGCCGATGGCGTCGACGAACAAAAAGCCTGCGCCCGCGGCCATCATCCCGCTGATGGCGAACGCCGTGAGCTTGGTCCGCACCACCGAGATGCCCATGGAGGAGGCCGCAACCGGGTTCTCCTTGACGGCCCGGATCGCGCGGCCGAGCTGTGAGCGGTCCACGAGCCGGGCCGTGCCCAGGACGAGGCCGAGGAGCAGGAACGCCGTGAGGTACTGCACCTTCGTCGTCATGTACGTCGGGAGACCCAGGTCCTGGCCGGGGCGCACCCAGTCGCGGTTGAACAGCCAGGAGCCGCTCATCACCGAGAACGCCAGCGTGACCACGGCGAGGGTGACGCCCTGCAGGCGCAGGGCAGGCAGGCCGAGCGCGATGGCCACGATGCCGCCGATCAGCACGGCACAGACGAAGGCGAGCCAGTAAGGCAGCCCGACGTCGCTGTAGAGCTGGGTCCCGAACAGCGCTCCGGCGCCGGCGATCGCCCACTGCCCGAGTGAAAGCTGCCCGGCCCAGCCCGTGAGGATCGTGACGGACAGCACCGCGCACGACAGCAGCACCGTCGAGGCGATGAAGAACGTGTTGTGCGAGGACAGCACGAACGGCAGCAGCACGATGACGCCCGCGATGACGGTGCGAGCGGTGAAGGAGAAGCTCGACCACTTGGGGTGGTTCAGCACGAGCGGGGGCAGCGGGCGGACCGGCTCGCCGGTGTCCGGCGCGGACTCTGCGGTGGAGGAGGCCGAGCGCAGCACGTCCTTGCGCAGCAGGAGGGTGAACAGCACAGCCACGAAAAGGAGCAGGTCTGTCAGGCTCGACTGCCCCGTCCAGACGAACAGCAGCTCGTCGGCGACACCCAGCGCGAGACCGACCCCGAAGGCGGCCCCGACCGAGGTCATGCCGGCGATGGTGGCGGCGGCCAGTCCACGGAACAACAGCGACAGCCCGACGGCCGGCCCGGAGGAGTAGCCGACGATCGGCGCCAGCAGGATCGCCGCCGTACCCGACAGCAGCGCCGCCATCACCCAGGCCATGGTGGAGACGCGTCGGACGGGGATGCCGAGCAGCCGGGCCCGCTGGCCGTTCTCGGCCGCCGCGCGCAGCGCGATGCCGTACGCCGACCAGCGCAGGAAGGCGAACAGGGCGAGCGCCAGCAGCGGTCCGACGGTGAGCACCAGCATCTCGGCGGAGTGGAACACCACCCGGCCGAACGTGATGGGTTCGATCTGGAACGGCACGGGGAAGGTGCTGGCCCCACCGAAGGCGACGGAGTCGCCCGCCTTGTTGATCGGCTTCGGGATACCGGCGCGGGTCGCCGTGATGATCTGCGCGACGCCGATGGTGGCCAGCAGCACGATCAGGCGCGGGCTGGCGAACAGGCGCCGGATGACGGTGAGCTCGATGAGGGCGCCAAGAGCTGCGGTTGCCAGCAGGCTCAGGGCAAGCGCTGCGGCGTACGGGAACTGCGCACGGTTGGACAGCGCGAACATCACCGCGACGGCGAAGGCCCCGAGCTCACCCTGGGCGAAGTTGATCGAGCGGTTCGACATGTAGACGAGCACGATGCCGGCGGCGAGTAGGCCGTTGGCAACGCCGAAGACCAGACCTTGCAGGACGATGTCCACTCAGGCTCCCGTGAGCTGGTGAGGCGCGCGGCGCGTGCCCGAGCGGTGGATGGCGGCGGCGTCGTCGCCGAGGTAGGACGACACCACGCGTGGGTTGCGTACGACGTCGGCCGGCAGCCCTTCGGCCACCACGACACCAGTCTCGAGGGCGTAGAACCGGTCGCTGATGCCGAGCAGTAGCGGCATGTCGTGCTCGATCACCAGGATGCTCGCGTCCATCTCGTCGCGGATGCGACCGAGCAGCGGTCCGAGTGCCTCCGCCTCGCGCTGGGCGATGCCCGAGGACGGCTCATCGAACAAGATGAGCCGCGGGCGCTGCACGAGCAGGCACCCGAGGTCGACGATGCGGCGGGTCCCGGTCGAGAGCTCGCGGACGAACTTCGCGGCGTAGGCCTGCAGGCCCATCGTCTCGATGATCTGGTCGGCGCGTTCTGTCGCTGCCTTCTCGGCCCTGCGAGAGGCCGGGGTGCCGGGGACCCTGGACCAGCGGCTCTCGCGCTGCATGACCAGCTCGGAGGCGGTGCGCAGGGTCTCCTGCACGGTGAGGGAGGGGTAGAGGCGTGCGTCCTGGTAGCTGCGACCGAGTCCGAGAGCGGCGCGCCGATGAGGCGCGCGGCCGGTGAGCTCGTCGTCGCCGAGCCAGACTCGGCCGGTGCAGGGGAGGTGGCCGGAGATGGAGTCGAACAGCGTCGTCTTGCCGGCGCCGTTGGGACCGATCACGCCCACGATCTCGCCAGGCTGCACATGCAGCGAGACGTTCGTGAGCGCGCGGACGCCACCAAAGGCGATGCTCACTCCGTCGACGCGCAATGCGGCGGCGCTTCCCATGGACTACCTCTCCGTGACTAATATGTATTCGAGCACTCCAAATTACGCCTCGTCAAGGGAGGGCGGCCTGTGAGCCCCTCGTGGGTAGCACTCATCGAGGGCTTCTACGGCCCGCCGTACACCCATGCGCAGCGGCTGGAGCTGCTGCGCTGGCTGCCCAGTGCAGGGGTCACGGACTACGCCTACGGCCCGAAGGACGACGCCTTTCATCGCGCCTCGTGGCGCGAGCCCTACCCCGCGCATGAGCTTGCCCAGCTGGCGGAGACGCTCGAGGTGGCGCAGGGGGCGGGCATCGTGGTCACGCTCTCGGTGTCGCCTGGGCTGGACTGGGGGGGCGAGAAGGACAACGACGCGCTCGTCGCGAAGGTACGCCAGCTCTACGACCTGGGCGCCCGATCGCTCGGGATCTACTGGGACGACGTGCCTCCGGGTGGGGAGGACCTCGGCCGCTCGCACGCTCGTGGAGTTGCCGCAGCGATGTCTGGTCTGCCCGACGACGTCCGTTGGATGACCTGCGGCACGGACTACGCGATGAGCTATGTGACGCCGTACCTGCGCGGCTTCGCCGAGGAGCTGCCCGCGGGCGTGCCGATCGCCTGGACCGGGCCGGACGTCACCAGCCCCGTCGTGACCGCCGAGCTTGCGCGATCGCTGACGGAGGAGCTCGGCCACCCGCTGCTGTTGTGTGACAACTGGCCGGTGAACGACCTGGGCATGTCCTCGGTGCTGCACCTTGGCTCGGCGCCGTACCGCGAGCCCGCGCTGCGGGACGCGGTGGCGGGCATCGGCTTCAACGCAATGCGCCTGCCGCTTGCCTCCCGGGTGCCGATCGAGCTCGGCGTGCGGCACTGGCTCGACCCTGAGGAGGACCGCGAGGCCGCGTGGCGCGAGGTCGTGGAGCGCGTGCCCGGTCTGCTCCCGCTCGCCCGCGCCTGCCGGTCCTGGATCGATGCCCCCGGCCCGGACCCCGAGCTCGTTGCCTGGGTCGAGACCGGCGACGAGCGGCTGCTCGCCTTCGTGGAGGCCGGCTGCCGCGAGGGCTTGGACCCTGCCCTCGCCGCCGAGCTCGAGCCCTGGCTCGCGTCGTGGGAGGCCGAGGCGGACGTGATGCGGTGGGTGCTGCGGGTGGCCCGCGGGGAGGACCCGCCGCTCGCGGTCGACCTCGGGATCGACTGGCTCGCGCTGCATCGGCGCGAGGCTCAGGTCTTCGGCACCCGGCTCGCGCTCTACGGCCTGAGCTACCGGCTGGCAGACCGTCTCCTTCCGCACCCCGGCTCCGTTGTCCGTGGTGAGAACCTCACGGACCTCCTCGTTCGTCTCGCCCTCGAGTCCCTGCACGCCCAGGCTTAGGAGTCACCGTGCGACTGCTCCGTCCCACCCTTGGTGCCGCGTTGTTGGCCCTGCTCGCAGTGGCAGCGCCCGCTGTCCGCGCGGTACCGCCCTGCGCCGGCCCGCTGGCCTGCGGGACCGACCTCGACGCGGCCCTCGCCCTCGAGGCTCGGATGGCTGACCACCTCTACTACGGGCTGTCGCTGCCGATCGACTACCGGACCCCTGAGAAGGCGGCCGGGGATGTCGCAGGGATCGCGGGCCAGTGGGGCGACGCCGGCATCTGGAGCGGCTCCTACCTCGCCGCCGAGTCCTACCGGTACGCCGTCGCCCGAGACCACCGCAAAGGCCCCCGCTCGAGCTTTTGGAAAGAGCAGCAGGCGCAGGCGAAGTCACGCATAGAAGCCATGTTGTCGCAGGTCGACCTGCGCACCTACATCGCGCAGGACTGGCGTCCGCCGGTGCAGCCCACCGTCGGCTCAGGCACGCCTCCGGCCCTCGGCGTCGGCGGCGTCTTCCCCGGTGAGGCCGGGATGATGATGTACTCCTGCGCCCCGGCGGATGCGCCTGCCGCCTTCGCGATGGCGCCGGGGAGCGACGTGCGCGGGCCCTTCCGCTGGAAGGGCAATGGGCGTTCGCCCCGACTCACCCAGCCCGCCGGCGACTACGTGTGCGAGGCCTCCACCACCCGCGACGCCTACGCCGGCACGTTCTTCGGGCTCCTCAACGCCTTCGACCTCGTCGGGCCTGACGACCCGGAGATCCGCGATCTCATCCGGGACGACGTGCTCGCCATGGCGGACCTGCTGCTGAAGTACGGGTGGAACTACCCGCACCCGCACGGTGAGCTCGCGATCCCGCCATTCGGAGACGTCTACGACAACATCCTCACTCCGATCATGGTGATCTCCCCGGCGTACCGGCTGCTGCTGTCGTTGGCGGCCAAGCACGTCGCGACGGTGGCCGGCCCGGCGGACGCTGCCGTGAAGTGGCAGGCGGTGTGGGCGGAGGAACTCGCCACGCAGACGCCGTCCGATGCGATCGCTGAGCTCGTCAACGACCCGACCCCTCAGGGGGGCTACTTCTCCTGGAACTTGGCGCACCTGGTGTTCTCACCACTGCTGCGGCTGACGACCCCGACGGAGCGGGCGACGCTGCGCCACACCTTCAGCATCGTGGACCGGCAGACCTCCGACGACGTGAACGCCTTCTTCGAGACGGTGACCTTCGGGATGAGCGGCGAGCCGGCCCGGCTGTCCGCAGCCGTTGACCACCTTCGCCAGTGGCGGGCCTACCGCGCCCGGCTCGACGCCGGCGGCACGATCGACAACACGGCAGGCTGCGGAACGGCGCGGCACTGCGTCCGCGCCGACGAGTGGGACGTGATCGTCGACACCCCGGCGGGTGAGCAGCGCACCACGATCCCCGGCTCGTCCAACGACCGGCGCTCCGTGGAGCCCATCCCCGTGGCCGACCGCGTGCCCACGGACTTTTTGTGGCAGCGCTCTCCGTTCACCGAGATGCGGGGTACGGCGAGCGCAACGCACCAGGAGCCCGGCATCGACTACCTGCTGCCCTACTGGATGATCCGCTACCTCACCGAGGTCGCGCCCCCGGCGCTGGACCCCTTGCCGCGCTGGCTCGGCCCGCGCTTCTCCGGCTCCTAAGAACCCCAGCAGACAAAGGACTTTTGGCGTGCGTCGCATTGGAATCGTCGGCACCGGCCTCATGGGCGGGCATCACCTGTGGGTGCTGCAGCAGCTCACCCGCACCGGCCTGATCGACGCCGAGGTCACCTGCGTCTTCGACGCGGACCCGACGCGATCGGCAGGCTCGGAGCTCCCGGTCGCGGAGTCGTTGGACTCCCTCCTGGAGCAGGTCGACGTCGTGTGGGTGACCACCTGGACGGCCGGTCACCTGGAGCCGGTGCGGGCAGCGGTGGCCGCCGGTCGCGCTGTCTTCGTGGAGAAGCCGCTCGCCCCCACGCTGGCCGAGTGCGAGGAGCTCGCCGACGTACTTCGCGGAACCCCGCATCAGGTCGGGCTGGTGCTGCGGCACGCCCCCGCCTACGCCTGGATCGCCGAGGCGGTGGCGAGCGGCCGCTACGGCCGGCCGATGGGCGCGATGTTCCGCGACGACCAGAAACTGCCCCTCGGTGGTCCCTACGCCTCGACCTGGCGCGCCGACGTCACCAAGTCCGGTGGGGGGACGCTCATCGAGCACTCCATCCACGATGTCGACGTCCTCGCCTGGGTGCTCGGCGCCCCGACGTCGGTGTCGGCCCAGACCTCGTCGTTCGCAGGGCTCCCGGGCATCGACGACCTGGCGGTCGTGCGACTGCAGTTCGAGGGCGGCCACGGCGCTGCCCTGATGTCGGTGTGGCACAACGTCGAGACCCGCACGACCAACCGTCGGCTCGAGGTCTTCTGCGAGAACGCCGTGCTCACGATGGACGGGGAGATCGGACCCGTGCATGTCGAGAGCGACGCAGGGACCGAGCTCGTCGAGGTGCCCTTCCCACCGGTGCTGGACGGCCTCGGCCTCGAGACGGTGCCCGAGACCTGGCGGATCGCCGCAGCAGGACTTGCCCTGCAGGCCAAGGCTTTCCTCGACGCTCTCGACGCGGGCGCGCCCCACGGTTGGCCCACGGTCGATGACGCCCTGGTCGCGCACCGCGCGGTGGACGCGGCCTACCGCTCCGCCGCTGCGGCGGGCGCGGCCATAGACCTGTGAGTCTCGCCCTCTGGCTCGGCTGGGCCGCGACGACGTGCGTCATAGGGCTGCACCTGCCCCAAGTCTGGCGCACCTGTGTGCGTGGACGGACCGCGGGCGTCCCGAGCTCGCGCGCCTGGGTGGCGATGGCGGTGAGCGTCATGTGGCTGGGCTACGGGCTCTACGGCGGCGGGGTCGTGCAGATCGTCCTCAACGGGACGACCCTGGTCCTGAACGCCCTGTTGCTCGCCCGGTTGCTCCCGGGCCGTGGGGTGCGGCCGGCGCTCGGCGGGCTAGCGCTGGTGGTGGCCAGCGTCTTGGCCGTCGTCGGCCTGGGCGAGTCGAGCGGGCTGTTCGCCGTGGGCGTCCTCGGCGCGATCGCGGGCACCGTGATCTATGTGCCGCAGCTGCTCGCGGTTCGGACGGCAGTGGCCGTCGACGGCGTGTCCCCGGTGTCCCTGTGGCTGCAGGCGGCGAGTGGGTCGTGCTGGCTGGGCTACGGCCTGCTGCGGCACGAGGTCGTCGTGTGGACGCCCAACGTCTTCGTGCTGATCACGACCGCGTGGACGCTGGCCGTGTTGCACCGGCGGACCGCCGTACCGGTGGTTGCTGAGATCAGGGAAGCAGCACTCCTGGGTTGAGGACCCCCGCCGGGTCCACCGCCTGCTTGGCGCCGCGCAGGGCGGCGGCGAAGACGCTAGGGCGCTGGCGGTCGTACCACGGCCGGTGGTCGCGGCCGACCGCGTGGTGGTGCGTGATCGTCCCGCCGCCTGCGTGCACCGCCTCACTCGCGGCAGCCTTGATCTCGTCCCACTGCGCGGCTTCGGAGCCTCGCCTCGCTGGGGCCACGACGGTGAAGTACGGCGCCGCACCGTCGGGGTAGACGTGGGTGAACCGGCACCCCACGCGACCGCCGCCACACACCTGCTCCAGCGCTCGCTCGACGGCCTCGGTGACGTCGGCGACGAAGCCGTGCAGCCGGTCCCAGGTGATGGCGGTCTCGAAGGTCTCGGCCAGGATCCCCAACAACATCAGGGACTCTCGCAGGTACGGCGCGCGGACGAACGTCGATCGCCAGGCCTCGCCCGCCGCGCCGCGGGGACCGTGTTCGACGATCCTCAGGCCAGCTTGCTGCCCGAGCTCAAGGGCAGCGGCGGCCTCCGCGTCGAGGGGCACGTGCAGCGATTCCAGGCCGAGCACGAGCGCGGCCTCGCCGGTGGTCAGAGTGCCCGACAGGGCAGCCTCGACCGGGTCGAGCAGTCGGCAGGTCGCCGGCAGCAGCCCGGCCTGGACGATCGCGCGTACCGCCTCTGCGCCCGTGCCGAAGTCCGGCGCGGCCAGGGTCGCGGCCCAGCGGTGCACCGGTCGCGGCTGCGCCCTGAGCCAGGCCTGGGTCACGACCCCGAGCGTTCCCTCGCTGCCGAGAAGCATCCGGTCAGGAGAGGGGCCGGCACCGGACCCGGGCAGCCGCCGGGACTCCCAGATCCCCTGCGGTGTAACGGCTTTGACCGACTCCACCAGGTCGTCGATGTGGGTGAGTCGGGTCGAGAAGTGCCCGGCCGCGCGCGTCGCGACCCAGCCTCCGACGGTCGAGCGCTCGAAGGACTGCGGGTAGAACCGCAGGGTCAGCCCGTGCGGCTTCAGGGCCGCCTCGGCGTCCGGGCCTAGCGTCCCTGCGGCCAGCAGCACGGCGCGGGAGGTGGGGTCGACCTCGAGCAGCCCGGTCAGCTTCGACAGGTCCAGGCTGATGGCCCCTGTCAGGTCCCGGGGGGCCACGCCTCCCACGACGGAGCTGCCCCCGCCGTACGGCACGACCGGCACTTGTTCTCGCGTGGCCCAGTCCAGAACGTCAGCCACGTCCTGCTCAGTGCCTGGCCGCACGACCAGGTCGGGAACGTCGCGCACCTCGCCGCGCATCGCGAGCACCACCTCGCGGTACGACCGGCCGATGCCGTGCCGGGCGCGGTCCTCCGGAGCGCTGCTCCCCAGGTGCGCGAGGGAGTCCGGCAAGGTACGGCGGGAAGGCGGGAGCTCGCGCAGAGGGCTGGGCGTCTCCGGATCCTGCACGTCCAGCCCGGTCGCCGCGGCGACGAAGGGGGCGAGGTCGCGCAGGGACGCCTCGGACGGTTCGTCGCCCGCGGTGCCCCAACCCCACACTCGGTAGCTCATCGGCACACCCTCGCGCGATGAGGGACCACTGCGCGAATCGGGCTGCTCTGGCAGGCTTCGCGCGGACCAGGCGGACACGGGAGCGGTGGCATGGCACAGGGACACCTCGACCGGCTCAGCAGCATCGATGCGGGCTTCCTCCACGTGGAGGAGGGCGGTGCGCACATGCACATCGGCGCGGTTGCGCTGTTCGCCGGGCCGGCGCTGACGATCGGGGAGTTCCGCCGGCACATCGCCTCGCGGCTGCCACGGCTGCCGAGGTACCGCCAGCGCATCCAGGAGATGCCGTTCGGCACAGGCCGCCCGCTCTGGGTGGAGGACAGCACCTTCCGGCTGGAGTTCCACGTGCGGCATGCGGCGCTGCCCACCCCGGGAGGCCAGCGTGAGCTGCTGGACCTGGTGGACCGGGTGGTCGGCCAGCGGCTGGATCGCACCAAGCCGCTGTGGGAGATCTGGCTCGTCGACGGGGTGGCCGGCGGCCGCTGGGCGATGGTCGGCAAGACCCACCACGCGATGATCGATGGCGTCAGCGGCGTGGACCTGTTGTCCGTGCTGTTCGACCTCTCGCCGGACACCCCGGCGCAGGAGCCGCAGGACTGGCACGCGCAGCCCACCCCGGGCAGCTTGGGCCTGCTGAGCAAGGGGGCCTTCGGGCTGGTGCGCAACGTGCGGCAGCTCGCAGAGTCCGGCCTCGACGGCGTGCTCCACCCCAAGCAAGCGGTGGCCTCCTTCGTGGACTCGGCGGGCGCTTTGGGGGAGGCCTTCCGCCCCTTCCTGGACGCCGCCCCCAAGACGGTCCTCAATGCTCGACCGGGCCCGCACCGGCTGGTGGAGATCGTGAAGACGGACCTGGCGGACTACAAGAAGGTCAAAGAGGCCTCGGGCGGCGCGACCGTCAACGACGTGGTCCTCGCGGCCGTCTCGGGAGCGCTGGGTCGGTTCCTCGCCGAGCGCGGCACCGACGTCGAGGGTCTTGAGCTGCGGGCGTGCGTGCCCATCTCGCTGCGACAGGAGGCCAAGCGGGGTGCCCTCGGCAACGAGATCGCCATCATGAACGCGCCACTGCCCGTCGGGTTGAAGGACCCGAAGGCCCGCCTCGCTCGCGTCCGCGAGGCGATGCAACACCTGAAGTCCTCCAAGCAGGCTGAGGGCGCCAAGGTGCTGACCTCCTTGGAGAACGCCCTTCCACCCGCCGTCCTCGCGCGGGCCTCTCGGTTGGGCTTCTCCAGCCGGCTCTACAACCTGCTCGTCACCAACGTCCCGGGTCCGCAGTTCCCGATCTACCTGTTGGGGCGGCGGCTCGAGGAGCTTGTGCCGCTGGCCTTTCTGGCACCTGAGCACCGGCTCGCGATCGGCATCATGAGCTACGACGGTCAGGTCAGCTATGGCCTGATGGCGGACGCGGATGCCGTGCCCGACCTGGCTCGGCTTGCACAGCACCTGCGGGACTGTCTCGCAGAGCTCGTCGCCACGGCCTGACCGTCAGGTCTGCGCCGGGCTCTCCTCGGCGAGGTAGCCGTCTTCGTTGAGGAGGCGGCCGTTGCGGAGGCGGATGGTGCGTTTTCCGGTGTGGAGGTCGTGGTGCAGGGTTTCGCAGCACAGCACGGTCTCGCCGAG
>JBKJSN010000117.1:0-13135 GCA_046595815.1 Mycobacteriales bacterium | reverse complement strand
GACGTGGCCATCGTCACGGACGCCGGCACGCCGCTCGTGAGCGACCCGGGCGAGGGGTTGGTTGGGGCCTGGGCGGCGGCCGGTGGCACGGTCGTGCCCATCCCGGGGCCGTCCGCGGTGCTCGCGGCACTGGTCGCGAGCGGCCTGCCGGCGCCCCGCTGGGCGTTCGAGGGGTTCCTGCCGCGCAAGGGCGGGGAGCGGCGGGCGCGTCTGTCCGAGCTGGCCGCCGAGCGGCGGACCGCCGTGTTCTTCGAAGCGCCACACCGGCTCGGGGCCTCGCTGGCCGACATGGCGACTGTCCTGGGCGCGGACCGTCGGGCCGTGGTCTGCCGGGAGCTGACCAAGACCCACGAGGAGATCGCCCGCGGGACCCTCGCTTCGCTGGCTGAGCGGTTCTCCGGGGAGGTGCTGGGCGAGGTGACGGTCGTCGTCGACGGCGCAGCGGAGCGGTCGGTGGAGAGCACGCCGGACGAGTTGGCCCGCCTGGTCGCCGTACGCGAGGAGTCAGGGGAGCCGCGCAAGGAGGCCATCGCCGGAGTGGCCCGGGAGCTCGGCGTACCGAGGCGGGACGTGTATGCCGCCGTCGTCGCGTTCAAGGGAGTTGGCGACGGTCGATAGCCTCCACCTGTGACTTCCATCCTGACCGCCGTCGCGTGGCCCTACGCCAACGGCCCGCGCCACATCGGGCACGTCGCCGGGTTCGGTGTGCCCTCGGACATCTTCAGCCGTTATCAGCGAATGGCCGGCAACAAGGTGCTGATGGTGAGCGGCACGGACGAGCACGGCACGCCGATCCAGGTGCAGGCCGACCGCGAGGGCGTCACCGCGCGTGAGCTCGCCGACCGCTACAACCGCGTCATCGCCGAGGACCTGCAGGGCCTCGGGCTGACCTACGACCTGTTCACCCGCACCACCACGCGCAACCACTACAAGGTGGTGCAGGACCTGTTCAGCGCGCTCCACCGCAACGGGTACGTCGTGGAGCGCTCGCAGCTGTCCGCCATCGACCCGGCAACCGGTCGCGGCCTGCCTGACCGCTACGTCGAGGGCACCTGCCCGAACTGCGGGTACGACGGAGCGCGCGGCGACCAGTGCGACAACTGCGGTCGGCAGCTGGACCCGCAGGACCTGATCAACCCCCGTTCGAAGATCGATGGGGCGACGCCGAAGTTCGTTGAGTCGGCGCAGTTCTTCCTCGAGCTGCCGGCCTTCGCCGAGTCGCTCGGGTCGTGGCTGCAGGCTCGCACCGACTGGCGCCCGAACGTGCTCAAGTACAGCGCCAACCTCATCGACGAGATGCGCCCCAGGGCCATCTCGCGCGACCTCGACTGGGGAGTGCCCATCCCGCTGCCGGGCTGGGCCGACCGCCAGGACAAGCGGCTCTACGTGTGGTTCGACGCGGTGATCGGGTACCTCTCGGCCTCGGTCGAGTGGGCCCGTCGTACCGGCTCGGGAGATGAGTGGAAGCAGTTCTGGACCGAGGGCTCCGCAGAGTCCTTCTACTTCATGGGCAAGGACAACGTCGTCTTCCACTCGGTGATCTGGCCGGCGATCCTGCTGGGCGCGTCCGGCAAGCCGGCAGGAGAGCCGGGGCCGTACGGGTCGCTGGACCTTCCCTCGGAGGTCGTGTCCTCGGAGTACCTCACGATGGAGGGCAAGAAGTTCAGCTCCTCGCGCTCGGTCGTGATCTACGTGCGGGACGTGCTGGAGAGGTACGGGCCGGACGCGCTGAGGTACTACCTGGCGGCGGCTGGGCCCGAGTCGAGTGACACCGACTTCACCTGGGAGCAGTTCGTCACGCGCAACAACACCGAGCTCGTCGCGGGCTGGGGCAACCTGGTCAACCGCACGCTGTCGATGGTCGCCAAGAACGTCGGCTCCATCCCCGCGCCGGGTGCCCTCACGGCTGCGGACGAGGCGGCGCTCGCCGCGTCCAAGGCGTCCTTCGCGCCGGTCGGGGCGTTGCTGGGCCGCAACCAGCAGAAGGCCGCGCTGGTCGAGGTGATGCGCGTGGTGGGCGAGGCGAACGCCTACCTGTCCTCGCAGGAGCCGTGGAAGCTCAAGGACGACCCGGCTCGTCGCGAGTCGGTGCTGCACGTCGCGCTGCAGCTCATCGACGACGCCAAGTCGCTCCTCACGCCCTTCCTGCCGCACAGCTCGCAGGCGGTCTACGCCGCGCTGGGCGGGGCCGGCGAGTGGAGCGGTCAGCCCTCGCTCGTCGAGGTCGACGATCTCGACGGCGGACCGGCGTACCCGGTGTTGATGGGGGACTACAAGACCGCGGCGACGTGGGCCTCGTCCCCGATCAAGGTCGGGGTGCCGATCGAGCCGCCGACCCCGCTGTTCACCAAGCTCGACCCCTCGATCGTCGACGAGGAGCTGGCCCGCCTGGCCGATGAGGGCGAGGCCTGATCCCTAGTGTCCTCAGAAGTGCCCCCTCCACCCCCCTCAGAAGTGATGACGCAACGGGGTGCGGGGAGGGAGCGGCAGGGGGAGGCGCCGGCTGCCCCTGAGCCGTTGGCGGTCGCGGTGGCCGACAGCCACTGCCACCTCGACATCATGGGTGGCTCGGTCGCTGAGCAGCTCGAGCTCGCGCGGTCCGTCGGCATCGACACGGTCGTGCAGGTCGGCATCGACGTGCCGTCCTCCCGGGAGTCGGTGGCGCTGGCGGCGACCTTCGACAACGTGTGGGCGACGGTGGCGCTGCACCCGAACGAGGCCGGCCGGGGCGGTGCGACGGACGAGGCGTTGGCCCAGATCGTCTCTCTTGCAAGCGATCCCGTGGTCGTGGCCATCGGGGAGACCGGGCTGGACTACTTCCGCACGGGGCCCGAAGGTCACCGGCTGCAGGAGGAGTCTTTCCGCGCGCACATCCAGATCGCCAAGGACGCGGGGAAGGCGCTGGTCATCCACGACCGGGACTCCCACGAGGACGTGCTGCGGGTCCTGCAGTCAGAGGGCCCGCCCGAGCGGGTGGTCTTCCACTGCTACTCCGGGGACGAAGCGATGGCCCGCGAGTGCGCCACGCACGGGTACTACTTGTCCTTCGCGGGACCCGTCACCTTCAAGCCCAACGACGACCTGCGCGCCGCCGCTGCGTACTGCCCGCAGGACCGGTTGCTGGTCGAGACGGACGCGCCGTTCCTCACGCCGATGCCGTATCGGGGCAGGCCCAATGCGCCCTACCTCGTGCCCTTGACGGTGCGCGCGCTGGCCGCCGTACGCGGTGAGGACCTGGACGAGCTGTGCGGTGCGATCGCCGCCAACGGAGGGCGGGCCTTCGCCCTGCCCTGAGTACGGCCACGGGCGCCCCTCCGGAGAACCCCCTGCTGGGGACCTTGCAGCTCTCAGCGGTGGCGCAGCCCGGCCTTGGCGGGGCGTACGAGGGTGACCTCGTCGAGGAGCGACCCGTCGGGCTTGACCGCGCGCAGCCGCATCGTGGTCCTGCCGCCCGGCGCCAGCGGCGTGACGTCGGCGACCAGGACGTTGTAGTCCTCGGTGGACACCGCCGACCAGGTGGCGAGCTCCGGCAACTTGGTGCCGTCCTGCTGGACGACGTATGACAGCGGCGAGAGGTTCACCGGATAGCCGGTCTGGCCGCCGCCGCCGGCGGTGATGTAGGTCGTGCCCTGGGTGGCCGGGGTGACGGTGCCGCCGCGCGCGACCTGTGCGCTGACGGCGCCGGCCTTCAGTGGGTGGGTCCGCTCGTAGCAGTGGTTGTGGCCGTTGACGACCAGGTCCACGGCGTACCGGTCGAAAATCGCCTCCCACCGGGTGCGGACCCCGCCGTCGGAGGCGTGCACTGCGTTGCTGCAGTACATGCAGTTGTGGAAGGCCACCACGATGAAGTCGACCTTGGGGTCCTTGCGCAGGGCGGCCAGCGTGCTCTTCAGCCAGGTGTCCTGCCGGGTCCCGAGCCAGCCCTGGTTGTGGGCGATCTCGTACGACGCGTCGTTGCCGTCCAGCCCGACCACGGCAACGTTGCCGTAGCGGAACCACCAGGTGTTGCGGGATCCCGGGACCCCGTTGTGCGGCAGCACGAAGCGGCCGAGGAACCCGTCGTACCCCTGGGGGCCGAGGCCAGGCTCCATCTCGTGGTTGCCTACGGTCGGCATCCACGGGATGCCCTTCGCCGCCACCACGAGGTTCTGGGTCATCCAGCGGTCCCAGACACCGGCGTCGTAGGTCTGGTTCTCCCCGCCCTGACCGGTCGAGTTGGCGTAGCAGAGGTCGCCGGCGTGGACATGGAACGCCGGCTTCACCGCGGCGATCCGGGCGGCGGTCGCAGCGGCGGTGGCGTTCACGCCCTGGTCGCCGAAAGCGGTGAAGCGGAAGGCCTTGCGCGGGTCGGTGGAGCCGGTGGTGAAGGTCCGGTCCGGGGTCGTGCCACCGGCGTGCCGTAGCCGGTAGTGGTAGGTCGTACCCGGCGCGAGTCGGGTCAGCCGGGCGTGGTGGTAGACGGTCGTCGTGCCGCGCACGGTGCGGGACTCGACGGCGACCCGGCTGCCGTAGGCCTTCGAGGTGCCGTACTCCAGCACCGGCTTGCTCACGTTGCCGGCGGTGCTCCAGGAGACGACCACCTCGGTAGCGGGGTCGGCCCCGAAGGTGAGGTGCGTCCCCGCCGGAGGCACGGCGGTGTGGCCTGGCTTCGCCCACAGCATTGGGCTGGCCGCGCCGGCGTAGACCGCGCCCTTGACGAGGGAGCGCCGGGCGACGGGTCGGCGCAGCGCCTCATCGATGTCCGCCATGGACATCCGGGCCGTGCTGCGGGGGTCGAGGTCGCCGAAGGGTGTCTGCACCACGCCAGTGTGCCGGTCAGGGTTGACCGCCAGGTGGCTGACAGATGGACGCCAGATGACGAAACTCGACTGGTGCCGCGGGTCACCCGTCGGTGTCACCGCCGGGGGCGGCGACCAGCCCGTCCCGCAGCGGCCGACAGGCACAGGGACGCCCGTCGGCCCAGGCGGCGAGCGCCTCCTCGCGGATGCCGCCCCGCAACCGGAGCATGGCGAGCAGCTCTGGCGGCATGGGCTCGCCGGGGCGCGTGGCCAGCCAGACCTGGGCCTCCAGCGCAGGGCCGGCCACGTCGAAGGTGGACAGGTCGAGGGGAACGGAGGCCGCCGTACCTGCTGTGGCGGCCCCGTTCTTGGCATCCAGTGGGTACGTCGGGGTGATCGCGGTGTAGGGACGCAGGTCGGGCTTGGCCTGGAACATCTCGTAGGGAACAGGCGCGTACTGCGTGTACGACGACAGCGGCTCGATGCCGAGGATCAGCTCCATCGTCCGCAGCACCGAGGCCTGGCTGACGTGCAGTGAGGACAGGGCGCCCCGCTTCGCGTAGGGCGAGGCGACGAGCAGGATGTTGCGGTGGCCGTCGCGGTGGTCGAGGCCGTCCTGGCTGTCGTCCTCCACCACGAAGACCGCCGTGCTCGGCCAGGCCGCGCTGTGCGAGAGGTGGTCGACGAGCTGTCCGACCGCCGCGTCGTTGGTCGCGACGTGGGCCTGGGGTGTCTTGCTGCCCGGCTTCGTGCCGTCGGTGTGGTCATTGCCGAGGAACACCATGGTGAATTGCGGCATCTGCCCGGCCGCGATGAGCGGGTCGAGCTCGGCCGTGATCGCCGATACCTTGTCGGTGTCGTTGACCGCCGTGATCGACAGGTTGCCGCCGAAAACGTTCGAGAAGTTGGCTGCGGACACCGGGTCGTAGACACCACCGGGGGTGGCGCAGGCCGCTCCCGGGGCCGCCTGGACCGTCGGGGCCTGGGCTGTCGCAAGCCCGACGAGCTCACCGAAGTTGCGGAACGTCTTGCCCTGGCGGGCGAGCTGCTGGAAGACAGCGCCGCAGCGCGGGTAGGTGATCCCGAAGACCGGGTCGTACGGGTGGTTGCGGTCGGAGTAGTTGTGCAGGTAGCTCTTCTCCGTGTAGTCGGTCGAGATGCCCTCGGCCACCCAGTGGTGGCCCTGGATGCTGGCCTCGCCGTCGGAGTAGAAGTTCTGGCTGAGCGCGAACTGCCGTGCCAGTGCGTGGATGTTGGGCGTGACCGTGCGGCCCTGCTTGTCGCGCTCGCCGAACTGCACGTATTTCGGCTCCACGTCCGCGTCTTTGCGTGTCAGGTCGCCGAAGACCTGGTCGAACGTGCGGTTCTCGCGGACGACCAGCACGACGTGCTTGATCGGGCTCTGCCCCTTGGCTGCCTCGGCCGGGATCGGCGAGTCCTTGGGCCGCAGGGCGTTTGCCCGGCTCGGGTAGAGCAGCAGCGCCCGCGCCCGCGCCGTGCCGTTCGCGAGGTCGCGGGCGGACGGGCTGGCGAGCGTGGTCAGCAGGCCGCTGCGCTTGTTGACGATGTACTGCTTCGGGCTGGTGATCGGCGCGCCACCGAGGCCCTTCGCGGCGGCGGCGAGCAGCGTGCCGTCGCGGTGCACGGCGAGGGCCGTCGGGTACCACCCGGTCGGCAGGAAGCCAGCGGGGGAGAGCTTCGAGAAGTCATGGCCTGAGGCGCCCTTGGCAGCCTGCAGCACCATCACGGCGTTGTCGTTCGCCAGCGCCACGTAGACCAGGCCGCGTGTGGGGTCGGCAGCGACGGCATCGGGTGTGGAGCCGTTGGCCTCACCGGGGACGAGGTGCGTGGAGTGCTGGGCGACTTGCCGCGGCAGTCCGGCGGTGGTGGTGTCCACCACGGAAAGCGAGTCGTCGTTGGCGTTGGCGACGAGCAGCGTGGTGCCCACCCGGGTCAGCGCGACCGGGTGGTCGCCGACCGGGGTGAGCCCGACGAGCGCGCCCGCGGCGGTCTCGAGGGTGGCCACCGCGTTCAGGCCCTGGGCCGTCACGTAGGCGCGGCTGCCGTCGGCGCTGAGCACCACCGCCCCGGGGTAGGCGCCGCCGGCCACGGCCGGACCACCGAGGGCGGTCTCCCACAGCAGGGACCCGTCCGCTGTGGACAGGGCGGAGACGGTCGAGCCCTGCTCGTTGGTCACCACGACGGCCGAGCCGTCCGGGAGCACGGCCAGTCCGCGGCTGTAGGCGAAGGCGTTGCCGAGGTAGCCGTTGAGCGGCGTGCCGCGCACCCCCGCCGCCACCGGGTGGCGCTGCGAGGAGGTCCAGCGCGTCCGCAGCCGCAGCCGCTGGCCGGACACGGCGTAGTCATAGACCTGGTCGTTGCCGCCGCCGGTGGCGTACAGGTGCTTGCCGTCCCGGCTGAACCCCAAGCCCGCGTTGTAGAACGTGATCGAGCCGGCCTCGCGGTCGCGGATGGTCTGAACGACCTTGCCGCTCCTGACGTCGACGACCTGCAGTGACTGGTCGCCCTGCTCGGGAGCGCCAGAGCCCTGACCGCTGTTGGAGATGACCGCGGTGCGACCATCGGGAGACAGCGCGACCGCGACCGGGAAGTCGTCGGTCTTCGTCCGCCGGCCCACCGGGTTCACCAGCCGGCCGCTCGGCAGCGAGATGCCCTCCGCGTAGGCGCCGGTCGGGCTGTACGGGGTGACGTGTTTGGCCCCACCTCCCGCGGCGAGGGCCTGACCGGCCAGGGTCGCAGCGACCGCGAGCGCGGTGACGACGGCGGAGGTGGTGCGTGTGCGGGACATGGGGTGCTTCCTTTGGGTCGGGTCGGTCACAGGCACATCGGTTCGCTCCGGCGGTCGCGGGAACCCACCGCTCGCTTCTCCGCTCACAGACAGCCGTCGAAGGCGTAGATCGGGTTGAGGTGGGAGAGCCCGTCGGCGTGGCGCACGCGCGCATCACCGACGACGGCCGGCGGACCGTCGGCGCTGAAGCACCCCTCGGGCTTGAGGACCACCTCGTAGAGGACCTTCTTCGCTCCCAGGGCCGGGTCGGTGAAGCTGACCAGGCAGCGCCAGTCTTCGCCGGGACCCTCGTCGAGGGTGTCCCCACCGCCGCGCTGGCAGGTGGTTGTGCTGCGCAGGCTCTCGGCCGTGACGTCGGTCCGTCCCGCCTCGGACTCGCCGCGGGCGTAGAGGTGCGAGAACGCCCTGCCGACCGGGCCGGCCAGGTCGTCCGCCTGGTACGACGGGCCGCAGCCCGCGAGCAGGCCCAGCAGCGGCAGCGCCGTAAGTGGCCGCCTCACGGGGTGGCCCAGTCGCGGCGACGCAGCACCAGGACCGTCGTACCGAGGAACACCGCGCCGTAGCCGAGCGCCGCGGTGGCGGACCTGAGTACTGCGCCGAGACTCGCGTCCTCCTGCACCAGGCCGTGCCAGGCTGTGAGCCCTGGGGTGAGCAGCAGCGGGCGCAGCCCGCCGAGCGGGGCGAGCAGCCCGGCCAGCCCGAGGACGCCGGCGACCGCGGACGGGATCGCGACGCCGAGCACGCTGTTGCGGGTGACCGCAGAGACGAGCACCGCACCGGCGCTGATCGCCAGGGCGGTCGGGAGGGTGCTGAGCCAGGCGAGCAGGACGAGCCCGGTGCCGTCGGCGAAGGTGATCGGCTGCCCGGTCAGGCCTACCAGGTCCTGCGTGCCCACCAGTAGGACACCGGAGACCACGGCGCTCAGCCCGAGCGCGCCGACGAGGGCGACCGTGACGAGGCCGGCCACGATCACCTTGCCCCAGAACAGCTGCCACGGTCCGCGCGACCGCGTGAGCAGCGCGGACCAGGTGCCGTGCGCGTCCTCGCTCGACAGCAGGTCGCCGGCCACCAGGCTGGACAGCACCGGGATGCCCCACATGCCGGCGGAACCCAGCAGCACCAGCGGGAAGGCCAGGCCGATGTCCTGGACCCAACGCCCGTAAAGGGTGTCGGTGGGCACGCCGGACTGGAGCTCTAGCGCCGTCAACACGAGCGGCGGGGCCACAACGACGACCAGCAGCACGAGGCGGATCCGCCACAGGGCGAGCAACTTGTGCAGCTCAACGGCGACGACGGCTCTCACGCAGTCAGCTCCAGGAACGCACGCGTCAGCGGGTCCGACTCCTCGACCAGCGTCCGGACGGCTACGCCCTGCCGGGCGAGAGCCAGCACCAGCGCGTCGGTGTCGTCGGTGGTGACGCGCAGGCCGTCCTCGGTCCGGAGCACGGTACGGCGACCGGTTGCCCGGGCGACCCGCTCCGCGACGTCGTCGTCCGAGGTGCGGAGCAGGTGTACCGGCGGCGGCAGTGTGTCGCGCAGGGCGGCCGTCGTACCGGAGAACCGAACCCGGCCGCCGCCGAGCACGGTCACACCCGAGCACAGGGCCGCCACGTCGAGCATGTCGTGGCTGGAGAGCAGGACGGCCGTGCCGGTAGCCGCGAGCTCGCGGACCAGGGCGTGCAGGTCGGCGACGCCGACAGGGTCCATGCCGCTCGTGGGCTCGTCGAGGACGAGCAGTCGTGGCGCCCGGAGCAGGGCTGCGGCGACCCCGAGCCGCTGCCGCATGCCGGTGGACCACCCGCTGACCTTCGTGTCCGCCCTGCGGTGCAGGCCGACCCGCTCCAGCGCCGTGTCCACGCCATCACGGGCGGGAGCGCCGTCCAGAAGACGCAGGAGCTCGAGATTCCGGCGACCGGTCAGGTGCGGGTAGAAGCGCGGCGCCTCCACGAACCCCGCGACGCCGTCGCGGGCCGGCGCGGCGGGGGCGCCGAGCACGGTCGCCGTCCCCTCGTCCGGCGTCACCAGACCCAGCAGGATCCGCAGCAGGGTGGTCTTGCCGGCGCCGTTCGGTCCGACCAGGCCGTGGACCTCACCGAGCCCGATGGCGAGGTCGATGCGGGAAAGGGCCACCGCGTCGCCGTAGCGCTTACTGGCGCCACGCACGTCCACCACTGTCACCGGGCAACTGTCACCACCGACCATGAACGTCAGGCGAACGGCGGCTGACCCCGCTGTGAAACCCGCCGGTGACGCGGGTCACGCCGGTGCCGGTCTGATTGGTTGACGGAACTAGTCACTTAGTGAATAGTGCGGGACATGTCGGTCCCACACACCCTCCTCGGGCTGCTCGAGGTCGCGCCGCGTCACGGCTACGACCTCAAGCGCGCCTACGACGCTCACTTCGGGCAGGACCGTCCCCTCAAGGCGGGGCAGGTCTACTCCACGCTCGGTCGCCTGGAGCGCGACGGGTTCGTCGTCGTCGCCGGCACCGGCCGTGAGGGTGGCCCCGACCGCACGACCTATGCCGTGACGCGCGAAGGGGTGACCGACTTGGACCGCTGGTTCTCGCAGCCTGAGGGGCCGGCGCCGTACCTGCAGCCGGTGCTGTTCGCCAAGGTGGTCCTCGCGCTGCAGTCGGGCCGCGACGCGCGCGCCGTCCTGGACACCCAGCGGGCCGAGCACCTCGTCACCATGCGCGCGCTGACTGCTGAGAAGAAGGGCGCGGACCTCGACCGCGTGCTCGGACTGGACTACGCGCTGTTCCACCTCGAAGCCGACCTGCGCTGGCTCGAGCACACCGCCTCTCGCCTCGACCGTCTCGCCAAGGAGTTGCACGCATGACCGAGCCGTTGCTGGTAGCCCGCGACCTGCACCTGTCCTTCGGAGCCACGGCGGCGTTGGCCGGCGCGTCCGTGCAGGTCCGCCCGGGTGAGGTGCTCGCCCTGCTCGGCGCGTCGGGATCGGGCAAGAGCACGCTGTTGCACTGCCTGGCAGGCATTCTCACGCCGAGCGCCGGCGAGGTGCACTACCGCGGCCAGCGCCTCGATGACCAGTCGGACGCGATCCGCTCGGCCCTGCGGCGCAGCGACTTCGGCTTCGTCTTCCAGTTCGGCTCCCTCGTGCCGGAGCTCACCGCGCTGGAGAACGTCGCCCTGCCCCTGCAGCTGGCAGGTCGCAAGCGCCGTGACGCCGAGGCCGTTGCGGTGGGGTGGCTGGAGCGGCTCGAGGTCGGCGACGTCGCGGACAAGCTGCCTGGTGAGGTCTCCGGCGGTCAGGGCCAACGCGTCGCGGTCGCCCGCGCCCTCGTCGCCGGCCCGCGCATCGTCTTCGCCGACGAGCCGACCGGCGCACTCGACAGCCTCAACGGCGAGCTCGTCATGGACCTGCTGATCGGCGCGGCCCGTGAACAGGGCACCAGCGTCGTGCTCGTCACGCACGAACCGCGGGTCGCGGCGTACGCCGACCGCGAGGTCGTCCTGCGCGACGGCGCCCTCGCCGCACCGGTCCGCGCGTGAGGAGCCTGCTGCTCGGCATCCGGCTCGCCCTGCGTGGTTCGCGCGCCCGGATCGCCGTCACCGCCCTGGCCCTGGCCTTCGTTGTCGCCTTCCTGCTCGCGGTCCTGGGAGCGCTGCCGGCGCGCCAGGCCAAGCTCGACCGCCTGGCCGAGCGCCAGCCCGTGTCCGTGGGGTCGACCGCCGCCGTCGGTCAGCGAATGCCTGCGACAGCCCTTGAGCTGTCGGGCATCTACTCCACCTGGCGGGGCCGCACCCTCTCGGGGTTCCAGGTCGTCGACGTCGCGGACGGCACCATCCTGCCGCCCGGCGTAGACCGGCTCCCACGTCCTGGTGAGGTGCTCGTCTCGCCTGACCTCGCGCGGGCGCTGCGAGGACCGGATGGGGCCGAGCTCACCTCCCGCCTTCCCGGCCGCGTCGTCGGCGAGATCGCCCCGGAGGGCCTCAGCGGTCCGCACGAGCTCTACGCGTACGTCGGGGTGGCCAAGGCCTCCACTCCGTACCCGGGCGAACAGGTGCAGCGGTTCGGGCGCCGCAACGGCGTGGCGGACGTCCCTTCGGAGATGCGGGTCGCAGCACAGCTCGGTGGTCTGGGTCTGCTCCTGCCCGTGCTCGTCCTCGTCGCCACCGCGACCCGGCTCTCCGCAGGTGCGCGCGATCGCCGCCTCGCCGCCGTGCGACTCGTCGGGGGCACCCCCCGCCAAGTCGGGCTGCTGGCGGCCGGCGAGGCTCTGGTGGTCGGGGTCCTCGGCTCTGCCCTGGGATTGCTGGTGTTCCGTGTCCTGCGCCCCGTCGCCGCGAGTCTCGTACCCGTCGAGGGCGGCGTCTTCGCGGGCGATCTCCAGCCGCCCCTGGGCCAGTTCGTCGGCGTGCTGCTCGCCGTACCTGTGCTGTCGCTGCTGGTGTCCCTGCTCGCGATGCGCCGCCTGGTCGTGGACCCGCTGGGCGTGCGCCGTCGTTCCCGCCGCCGGTCCCGCGCGGGCTGGTGGCGTCTCGTTCCGCTCACCGCCGGCCTCGCTCTTCTGGGTGCCCTGTGGCTGCGGCAGCACGAGCTCGAAGGGTTCGACGTGGGCCTCCTCCTTGGCGGCGGCGCTCTCACCGTCCTGGGCCTGGCGGTCGTCGCGCCCGCCATCTCCCGCCTTGCCGGGCTCGGCCTGGTCCAGCTCCCGGGTACGGCGACCAGGTTGGCCGGCCGGCGCCTGCTTGCCGACCCGTCGGCGACCGCGCGGACGCTCACGGGCACCGTGCTCGTCGTGTTCGTCGGCATCTGGTTGCTGGCCTTCCTGCCGATCGTCAAGGTCTCGAGCAGCAGCCAGGCCTCAACCCTCGCCGCAGTCCTCCCGGAGTCGACCATCGTCCTCAACCTGGGCACCGCGCCGGGCCCAGACGTCGAGAAGACGTTGCACGAGCTCCGTGGGGTGAAGACGGTGGTGACTGTTGGGGGCGCGCAGCTCGCGCGGCCGGGGATCCGCTCGGTCGACGAGGCGACGCAGCCCGAGGACCTCATGCAGGTCGCCGTCGCCCGGTGCGTGGACCTCGCGGCCGTGTTCGGCCGCAACATCCGCTGCGGAACGGACACCGTGTTCACGCTCCGCCAGCAGCATGGCGACGCCTTCTACGGCTACCCGACGGTCCCACCCGGGCCACGAGTCGTGCTCGGAGGCGACGGCAAGGCGTCCGGTGAGCTCGTGGTCCCGCACAGCACGGCCGTGATCGACCTGGGGGTCGATGGTTGGGCCTTCCAGTCCAGCACGTTCCTCGACCCGTCGGTGCTTCCGCCCGCAGCGACGAAGGCGTTCAGCAGCACGCTGTTCGTGACCACCGACGGAGCACCGGCGACGACGGAGCGGGTGCGCAACGCACTGTCCTCCCAGGGCGCGTACGGCGCGCAGACCCTCGACGAGCAGCTGGCCGTGGAGGACCGCGTCGTCCGCGGCTACGAGCGGGCCGCTCGGCTCGGCTTGGTCCTCGCCGTGCTCGTCGGAGGCATCAGCTTGCTCGTCGCGTCGGTCGACGCCGTACGCACGAGGAGGAGG
>JBKJSN010000025.1:0-39219 GCA_046595815.1 Mycobacteriales bacterium | reverse complement strand
CCACACCGGCCACTCGAGCACCTCATCAGGCACGTCCGGAACCGAGAAAACGCACTCCTCGGCGGACAGCACGACCGGCTCCTCTCGACAACGTGTTCGAGACAAACACTACCCCCGACCACCGACACCCGCAACCCCCGATGTGGACGAAAAGCCCTGCAAAAACAGAGGTTTCGCTCACAGCGAAGCCGAGCGGTCCAGTGTGAATCAGGTGCGCCGCTCCCGGCGGTGCGTGTCGTCCCGCAGGCTCCACACCATGGCGGCCCCTACGGCGAAGCCGACGACGTGCGCCCCATAGGCAACGCCTGAACCTGCGGCTACGCCGGCGCCCCGGAAGTACAGGTACTGGAGCACGAACCAACCACCGAGCACCAGCCATGCCGGGAGCCGAACGGGAAGGAAGAAGAAAAAGCTCAGCAACGACAGCACCTTCGCCCGCGGGTACAGCACGAGATAGGCCCCGAGCACTCCGGCGATGGCCCCACTCGCACCGACCAGCGGCTGGGTCGAGGAGCCTTGGAACAGCGCGAAGCCGTAGGTCGCGGCGTACCCGCAGAGCAGGTAGAAACCCAGGAACCGCAGCCTTCCCAGCCTGTCCTCGACGTTGTTGCCGAAGACGAACAGGAACAACATGTTGCCCAGCAGGTGCAGCCATCCCCCGTGCAGGAACATCGCCGTGAGGACCGACACGAACGGCGTCTTGTCGTACGGCGGGGGGCTGGTCACGACGCATCCCGCCCGGACGCCTGCGCGCGCCACCTCGCCCGTCGCACCGGAGTCGAGCGCCCTGTTGTGCAGCAGCTCATCAGGCTTGGCTGCCCAGCGATCGAAGAACTCCAGCTGTCGGCACTCCTGCTGCAGGGCGGTCGAGCCGACCACGTGCGTCACAACCGGGCTCATCAGGAACACCGCGATGTTGATGGCCAGGAGCAGGTAGGTGACGACAGGCGTGCGACGGGTGGGGTTCTCGTCGTGGACCGGGATGACCATCAGACCGTCAGTACCAGCTTGCCGAAAACGTCTCCGGAGGCGAGGCGCTCGAAGGAGGCCCTCGCGTCCGACATGGGCCGGACGTCGTCGATGACCGGCCGCAGCCCTGTCGAGGCGCACAACGCGAGCAGATCGCGCAGCTCTTCGCGGGTGCCCATCGTCGAGCCGATCACTTTCAACTGCAGGAAGAAGACCCGGTTGAGGTCCGCCGACGGATCAGCTCCGGACGTCGCGCCCGACACGACGAGCGTCCCTCCCGGGCGCAAGGCGCGCAGCGAGTGCGACCACGTCGCCTTACCCACCGTCTCGATGACCGCATCCACCTTGTCCGGGAGCCGGGCCCCGCTCTCGAACGCCTCGTGGGCGCCGATCTCGATCGAGCGGGCTCGCTTCGCCTCGTCACGGCTGGTGGTCCACACCGTCAGTCCAGCAGCCCGCGCCAAGGCGATGGCTGCAGTCGCAACCCCTCCCCCCGCGCCCTGCACCAGCACCGTCTGCCCCGGCCGGACGTCGGCGTTCGTGAACAGCATCCGGTAGGCCGTCAGCCAGGCCGTGGGCAGGCAGGCGGCGTCCTCCCAGCTGAGCGAGGGGGGCTTGGGCAGCACGTTCGAAGCGGGGACGACGACCTGCGAGGCCAAGGTCCCGTCGTACTTCTCGGACAGCAGCGTGCGTCGCGGGTCGAGGGTCTCGTCGCCGGTCCAGCCTGGCGAGGCGACGACGGCGTGGACCACGACCTCAGTCCCGTCATCGAGGACGCCGGCGCCATCACACCCGAGCACCATCGGCAGTTGGGAGGGCGCGAGCCCGACGCCCTTGAGGGACCACAGGTCGTGGTGGTTCAGCGCCGCCGTACGCAGGTGGACGCGGACCCAGCCATCGGGTACGGCGGGGTCCGGGCGGTCCCCGATCGTGAGGCCGGAGAGCGGGTCCTCGGGCGACTGCGAAGTGCAGGTGATCGCGAGCATGCGCCGCACCCTATGCCGCCCTCACTTGGCGGTGAGAAGTACGTGACTTCTCGGCAATACAGGCGCATGCTGGTGCTATGGCCGGTACATGCCGGGTCCACCTCCTCGGTGGTTTCGGTGTCGACGTCGACGGCCGCCCCGTCCCCCCGCGGGCTTGGCGACACCACGGCGCTGACCTCGTAAAGGTGCTTGCACTGGCACCTGCCCATCACCTCGAGCAAGACGACATCGTGAGCAGGCTCTGGCCTGCGCTCACGCCCGAGCACGGCAGCAGCGAGCTTGGTCGCGCGATCAAGAACGTGCGCAAGGCGCTGCACGACGACCTCGCCATCACGATCGAGGGCGAACGCCTCCGACTATGGCCACACGCGGAGCTCTGGGTGGACGCGCACGCCTTCGCCGTCCACGCCAAGCACTCGCGCAGCATCGTCAACCGGGTCGCGGCGTTGGCGCTCTACCGCGGGGACCTGCTGCCGGAAGACCTCGATGCCTGGTGGACCGAGCCGATGCGTACGCGGCTGCGCCTGATGCACCTTGAGCTCAGGCGCGACCCCGACAGCGGCCAGCCGGAGTGGATCGACCTGCGCAGCGCAGCCTTGATCTCCGGCGCCTGAGCTACCGCCGGGCCACACCGTCACGACGGGCCGCCTCGGCCACGGCGGCGGCCACCGACGTCGCGACCCGCGGGTCGAACACCGACGGGATGATGTGGTCCGGTCGCAGGTCGTCCGCGATCACCTCGGCGAGCGCGAGCGCCGCCGCCTGCTTCATGCCCTCGGTCACGCGGGTCGCCCGGACCGCCATGGCGCCCTTGAACACCCCGGGGAAGGCGAGCACGTTGTTGATCTGGTTGGGGAAGTCCGAGCGGCCGGTCGCGACCACCTTCGCGCCCGCTGCCAACGCGTCCTCCGGGTGGATCTCCGGCTCCGGGTTGGCCATCGCGAACACGATCGCGTCCGGCGCCATCGACCGCACGGCGTCCAGGTGCACCTTGCCTGCGGACAGGCCCAGGAAGACGTCAGCGCCCTTGAGCGCCGCCTCCAGGGTGCCCGTGAAACGGCCGCGGTTGCTGATGGCGGCGAAGGCCCGCTTCTCGTCGTTGAGATCGGCACGGTCCAGGTGCACGATCCCCTTGCTGTCCGCGACCGCGAGGTCGCCGATGCCGGCCTCGAGCACCATCCGGGACACCGCGATCCCCGCAGCCCCCGCGCCGCTGACGACGACGCGGAGGTCCGACAGCTCGCGCCCCGTCACGCGTGCTGCGTTGCGCAGCGCTGCGAGCACGACGATCGCCGTACCGTGCTGGTCGTCGTGGAAGACCGGAATGTCGAGGAGCTCCTTGAGCCGGTCCTCGATCTCGAAGCAGCGGGGCGCGCTGATGTCTTCGAGGTTGATGCCGCCAAAAGCAGGAGCCAGCCGTACGACGGTCTCCACCAGCTCGTCCACGTCGGTGACGTCGAGGCAGATCGGTACGGCGTCGATCCCGCCGAAGTGCTTGAAGAGCATGGCCTTGCCCTCCATCACGGGCAGGCCGGCGAGTGCGCCGATGTCGCCGAGCCCCAGGACCGCCGTGCCGTCGGTGACGATCGCGACGGTGCGGGCCTTCCAGGTGTAGTCGTAGGCCAGCTCCGGGTCGGCCTCGATGGCCGTGCAGATGCGGGCGACACCGGGGGTGTAGGCCAGCGACAGGTCGTCGCGGGTCTCGAGCGGGACGGTCAGGTTGACCTCGATCTTGCCGCCGCGGTGCAGCGCGAACGCGGGGTCGTTGTCCCTGTCCTCACGGTCCACGGTTGTCAGGTCCTCCAGGAAGGCGGTCACACGGGGCTCCTCATGGCGCCGCCGCACCACTACCGGGTGCCGTACGACGCCGTCGTACCAACGAGTCGGGGAAGCGCGGCGGGAGGTGAGCTGCGCGGCGTCCGTCGGGGGTCGCCCGGAACTCCATCGTCGCATACGGGCAGTAGTCGCCTCGGACAGGTACCGGGTGCAAGGATGCGATCAACGACACCTCCGGAGGCACCCGTGCTGACTCGTCTGTTCCCGCTCGCCGCCGCCACCGTGCTGCTCGTCTCGGGCTGCGGCAGCGGTGACTCCCCCACCGTCGAGCAGCCCAAGACCGGAGCGCTCGCCTCGCTGCTTCCGCAGGAGATCCGGGACAAGGGCAAGATCGTGGTCGGCTCGGACATCGCCTACCCGCCCGTGGAGTCCTTCGACGCCGACGGCACCACGGCCATCGGTCTCGACCCCGACCTGGCCAAGGCCCTCGGCGAGCAGCTCGGCGTCACCTTCGAGTTCCGCAACGCGACCTTCGACGGGCTCATCACCTCGCTCAAGAGCAAGCGCATCGACGTGATCATGAGCGCCATGAGCGACAACAAGAAGCGCCAGGCTGAGATCGACTTCGTGGACTACTTCACGGCCGGTACGTCGATCATGGTCAAGAAGGGCAACCCCGAGGGCATCAAGGGCCTGTCGGACTTCTGCGGCAAGACCATCGCCATCCAGCGCGGCACCACGCAGGACGACGTGGCAGAGGCGCAGAAGATCAAGTGCGGCGCCGCCGGCCTGAAGATCTTGAAGTTCGACACCGACCCCGAGGCGTTGCTGCAGGTCAAGCAGGGGCGGGCCGTCGCGGACATGAACGACTTCCCAGTGGCTGCCTACAACGCCAGCAAGTCTGACGACTACGAGGTCGTGGGCGAGCAGATCGAGGCCGGCCCCTACGGCATCGGTGTCCGCAAGGTGGACACCCAGTTGCGTGATGCGCTGCAGAAGGCGTTGCAGGCGCTCATCGACAGCGGGAAGTACGCCACGATCCTCGCCAAGTGGGAGGTCACGCAGGGTGCGGTGAAGACCGCGACGGTCAACGCTGGGACGTGACGGCGCCCTCCGGACGCCCGGAGCCGCTGGTCGCCGTACCAGTCCGGCGCTGGGGTCGCTGGGGTTCTGCCGTCCTGGTGCTGCTCGGGCTGGCCCTGCTCGTCCGCGCCTTCGCCAGCGCTGACGTGCAGTGGTCGACCACCTGGCACTACCTGACGGTCGAGTCGATCATCCGCGGGGCCTGGCACACGTTGCTCATCAGCGTGCTCGCTCAGGCCATGGGCATCGCGATCGGCGTGATCGTGGCGGTGATGCGCAAGTCCGGCAACCCCGTGACCGGGGCGGTCGGCTGGCTCTACGTGTGGTTCTTCCGCGGCACGCCGGTGCTGTTGCAACTGCTGATCTGGTACAACCTCGCGCTGGTCTTTCCCACGATTGCCGGCCATCCCACGAGCGACGTGATGACCCCGTTCCTGGCCGCGCTGCTCGGCCTGGGAATCAACGAGGGCGCCTACATGGCGGAGATCGTGCGCGGCGGCCTGTCCGCGGTCGACGAGGGCCAGACGGAGGCGGGCCAGGCCCTTGGGATGACCCGCGGCCTGCTGCTGCGCCGGATCGTGCTCCCCCAGGCGATGCGGGTCATCATCCCGCCGACCGGCAACGAGTTCATCAACATGCTCAAGACCTCCTCGCTCGCCTACGCCATCGAGTACGGCGAGCTGACGCGCAGCACGCGCAGCGTCTACACCAGCAACCTGCAGGTCTTCGAGCTGCTGTTCACCGCGGCGATCTGGTACCTGTTCCTGACCTCCGTGTTCAGCATCGGGCAGTACTACCTCGAGCGGCGGTACGCGCGCGGGGCTGCGCGGGAGCTGCCCCCGACGCCGTGGCAGCGCGTGCGCGCCAACCTCGCCAGGAGGCCTCGACTGTGACCGTCCCGATGGTGCTTGCCGAGCAGGTCCACAAGTCCTTCGGCAAGCTCGAGGTACTCAAGGGCATCGACCTGCGGGTCGAGCGGGGGCAGGTCTGCTGCCTCATCGGCCCGTCGGGCTCGGGGAAGTCGACCTTCCTGCGCTGCATCAACCATCTCGAGAAGGTCAACGCCGGGCGGCTGTCCGTCGACGGGGAGCTCGTCGGCTACCGCCAGGTCGGCGACAAGCTGCACGAGCTGCGCGAGAAGGAGACCGCCGCCAAGCGGGCGGAGATCGGCATGGTCTTCCAGCGCTTCAACCTCTTCCCTCATCTGACGGCCCTGGGCAACATCATGGAAGCCCCGACACGGGTACGCCGAAAGCCCCGCGGGAGCTCTCGCGCCCGGGCGCTGACACTTCTTGAGCGGGTCGGCCTGTCCGACAAGGCTGACGCCTACCCCGCCCAACTCTCCGGTGGCCAGCAGCAGCGCGTCGCCATCGCCCGGGCGCTGGCGATGGACCCGAAGCTCATGCTCTTCGACGAGCCCACCTCGGCCCTGGACCCCGAGCTCGTCGGTGAGGTGCTCGACGTCATGCGCGACCTCGCCCGCGAGGGGATGACGATGGTGGTCGTCACGCACGAAATGGCCTTCGCCCGTGACGTCGGTGACGCCGTGGTGTTCATGGACGATGGCGTGGTGGTCGAGACCGGCACTCCCGCCGCCGTGCTGGGATCGCCGCAGCACGAGCGCACCAAGGCTTTCCTCGGCAAAGTTCTCTAGCGCGGGCGCCTCTAGCGCGGGCCCTTGCGATAGCGCAGCAGCACGCGGGCCTCGACGTCGGCCGCGCCCGAGGGCCCGGTCGCGTAGGGGTTGTCACTCGACAGCAGCCACCCCCCGTCGTACGGCGAGACGGCCCGCTTGACGACGAGCAGCCCCGGGCGCTCGCGGAACCGGGCCACGACAAGGTCCCCTGGGCGGATGCGAAAGCCTGCGCCGACGAGCAGCCAGTCGCCGTCGTACAGGGCCGGGACCATGGAGGGGCCCTTCACCTGGACGGTCCCGATGCGCACCGGTTTCTCCTCGCGGACTAGGGTCGAGAGCACGCGACCCGGAAGGATCATCATCATGCTGTTCGCCCCGAAGACCACGGTCAGTGCCCACTGCGACCTGCCCTGCGGCGTGTACGACCCCGCTCAGGCCCGCATCGAGGCCGACTCCGTCAAGGCGATCCAGGAGAAGTACCAGGGCAACGAGGACGCGACCTTCCGTGCCCGCGCCGTGGGCATCAAGGAGCAGCGCTCCGAGCTCGTCAAGCACCACCTGTCGGTGCTGTGGCACGACTACTTCAAGACGCCGCACTTCGAGAAGTACCCCGAGCTGCACGCGCTGTTCAACGACACCATCAAGCAGGCGTCGGCGTGCAAGCAGAGCAACGACCCGGCCGACGGCCAGAAGCTGCTCGATGGCATCGCCAAGATCGACGCCATCTTCTGGGAGACCAAGAAGGCCTGACACCCTTCACATCCCGCGCGCCCGGTCCCGCAAGGGGCCGGGCGCGCGCGTGTGACCTGGGTGGTCAAGGTGCCCGCCGGGTGAAATAGTCAGCGAGTGCTGCAAATTCGCGAAAGCCTGATCCGCTCCCGCTTCCCCGTGCTCCTCGCTGCCGGCCTGAGCCTGATGACGGTCGTCCCGACCGCGCTCGGCGCCAGCCCTCAGCAGAGGCCGACGCCTCCGGCGCTCGCCCAGCAGGGGCCGCTGGACACCGCTGCCGACGACGCCGACGCGGCGTTCTTCGAGGACCGGATCGCCGACTTCTTCTCCCCCACGGCCCGACTGCGAGGGCCCGCTTCTTCCGGCGACCACGGCCAGGTCTACAACCTGGTCTACGCGACGACCGACCGCCTGCCCGGTCAGGAGGCCACGACCTCCGGGGCGGGTGACTCCGCCCTCTACACCGGCAACTACCTCGCCGGCGAGTCCTACCGGTTCGCGGTCGCCTCCAAACGCCTCACCCTGCTCGCGTCCGCCCGCGCGGCCTACCTCGCCGCGCACCCGCAGGCCGACGCCGGCAACAACGTTGGCCTCGGCACGGGCAGCGACGGCCTCGCAGCGATCGACGCCCAGCTCGCCGACTGGCGCACGCAGAAGGCCGACGCCAAGCGCAAGGTCGACGTGCTGACCCGGCAGTTCCACATCCTCAGCAACATCTCCAAGGCCTGGGACTACAAGTTCGCCCCCACTGTCGGAGGCAACAGCATCGACCCACGTGACCCGCAGGGCGCGGTCGCGGGAGTGCAGGGCCTGGTCGAGGACGTGCCGGGCATCGTCACCGGAGGTCCAGGGAGCGTCACCCGTCCCGGCTTCGTCGACTACGGCGGCGGCCTCATTCACGGCGAGCCGGGCCTGCTCTTCCGGGCCTGCTCGCGCGATGACGACCCGAAGGCCTTCGACTTCTCGCGCAACGGGGAGAAGGCCTTCGGTCCTCTGCGGTGGGACGAGGACGGGCACGACTACTACTGCCTCGGCGGCACCTCGCGCGACGCCTACGCCGGCACGACGTACGGCCTGTCGACGGCGCTGGAGCTCGTCGGCCCGTCTGATCCCGAGCTGGCCAAGCGCGTCGCCGGCGACCTGATGGCGCTGACCGGGTTCGCCTCGAAGTACCTGTGGACCACCCCGCGTCCGCACGGCACGGTCGTGCTCGTCCCGGTCTCGCCGTACGGGCACGACTTCAACCACGTGATCTCGCCGCTGTTCGTCTATGTGCCCTCGGCGCGCCTGAACATGGCCGCGGTCGCGCGGTACGCCGCGAACCTCGCCGGAGACGCGAACCAGAAGCTGGACTTCGAGCGCATCTACCGGCAGGAGGTCGCCACGCAGCTGCCCCAGCTCACCGCGTCGATGCTCGTCGACGCCGCCGACCCGCACGCGAGCTACTACAAGTTCCACCTCAACCACATGACGGTCTTCGACCTGTGGCGCCTCGACACCGACCCGGTCGTCCGTACGGCGGCAGCCCAGGCCATGGGCGCGATGCAGGCCACCACGGGCGACGACCCGAACGCGCTGTACGAAGGCCTCGCCTACGCGATGACCGGCGACCCGACCCGGCTCGCCGAGGCGGTCCGAGACCAGCGGGCCTACCTGGACTACTTCCGGGCCACGGAAGCGAGCGGCCACTACATCAAGAACTCGACGAGCTGCGGCAAGACGATCACCGACCCGAGCAGCGGGCAGCCGTATGCGTTGCGCTGCGTGCCGACCGACGAGATGCACGTGATCACGACCGCCCCGGACGGGTCGCGCCAGGAGGTCGTCAAGCCCGGCACGAGTACGTCGCCCAGGGCCCTCACCGCCCTTCCCATCGGTCTGCGCAAGTCCGCCGACTTCATGTGGCAGAAGGACCCGACGCAGCTCGACGGCGGCTTCAGCAACCCGCTGTACGCCAACCCCGGCTACGACTACCTCACGACGTACTGGCTGATCCGCTACTACTCCGAGGTCGTCCGCCCCGGCATGTCGCCGTTCCCGCCGTCGGGGGCCCCGAACTTCCAGTGACCGCCCTCGCCTGACCTGCGTACCGTGCCGGTGTGGAACCTCTCGTAGGTCGCGATGCGGAGCTCCACGTTCTGCGTGCGGCCGCGGCGGCGACCGGTCCACGAGCGGTTGTCGTCACGGGCGAGGCGGGCAGCGGCAAGACCCGGCTGCTCGCGGAGGTCGCCGCGCTCCCGCCCGCGAGCCGCACCTGGTCCCTGCGGGGTTACGAGCCGGAGAGCATCGCCCCGCTCGCCGCCGCCTCCGAGCTCCTGCATGACCTGCTCGGTGAACGGCGTTGGGACGAGCCGGATGTCGTGCGGCTGTTCGAGGCGGCCCTGCGCGCCCTCGACACGAAGGTGGGACCGCTGCGGCTGCTCGTGGACGATGTCCAATGGCTCGACGGGGCCACTGCAGCCCTCGTCCACTACCTGCTCCGAGGTACGGCGGCGGATCTGCTCGTCGTCACGGCCGGCCGACCGCACCCCGCCACCGGCAGCCTGCACGACGCCGTGACCGGGTTGCTTCCCCAGCACGCCTTGCACGCTCTGACCCTTGGCCCTCTCGACGAAGAATCGGTGGAGGCGTTGGTGCGATCCATCGCTCCCGCAGCCAGCGATGAGGACGTCCGTGGCTACAACCAGGCCGCGGGGGGATCGCCGTTCTGGCTCCGGTTGCTCGCTCAGGAGGGCGGCAGCACGGCCACCACTGCGCTCGTCGCGACGCGGCTGGGGGCCTGCTCGCGGGACAGCGCCGAGCTTGCCCGGCTGCTCGCCATCGCGGCCAGACCGCTGTCGACGACCGATGTTGCCGAGATCCTCGGCTGGCCCGCCGACCGCGTCCCACCCGCGGCAGCCGCCCTGCTGGTCCG
The DNA here is from genome assembly GCA_046595815.1 of Mycobacteriales bacterium. Lineage (GTDB taxonomy): Bacteria > Actinomycetota > Actinomycetes > Mycobacteriales > SCTD01 > RYN-111. The sequence goes on along the minus strand of JBKJSN010000025.1, from coordinate 29,126 downwards.
AGGCCTGGTCGCCGAACGTCACGGCGAGCTCGCCATCAGCCACGACCTGGTCCGAGAGGCCGTCGTCGCGGACCTCCCAGACGCGGTCCGGCAGGGCATCCACCGCAAGGTGGCGCGCTGGCTCGAGGGGGCCGAGGACCTGCCCGCCCTGGTGTCCGCGATCTGGCACCGGGCTGCCGCGGGCGACGCCGTCGGCGACCTGCTGGGTCGCCTGGTCCTGTCTCCCCGTCGACGGCTGCTGGACAGCGCCGCAGTCGTGGCTCTGGCCGGCCTGGCGGTGGAACCCGACGTACGCATCGACCCAGCCCTGCTCACGGGCCTGGCCGGGCTGGCGATGCTCGTCGGGGAGCCCGCGGCGGCGCTGCCCGTGTGGTTAGGGGCCGCCGAGGTGTGCGGCGACCCCGCGCCCGCTCTGCTCGAGGCTGCCCGTGCGGCGTTCGACATCGGCGACGCGGCCCAGTCGCACCAGCTCATGGCGGCAGCCCGCTCGGCCACTGAGGACCCTGCACTCGAAGTGCGCCTGGACGTGCTGGAGTCCCGCGTCCTGCGGTGGGGAGAGGACAGGTTCCAGGACGCGTCCCTCGCCGCCCAACGCGCCCTCAAGGTGGCGACCTCGCTCGGTGCACCGCAGCTGCTGACGGAGGCCCTCAGCGCCACCGTCGATGATGCCCTCGTCCGCGGCGATCTCGATGCCGTCCTCGCCGGCACCGAGCAGATGGCTGAGCTCGCCCGTGGTGACGAGGAGCTCGAGCATCTCGTCACGATCTACCGGCTGTTCGTCCTCGAGCTGACCGAGCAGCACACAGCGGCCGAGCTGCTCGCGCTCCCGCACTGGGCCGCTGCTGACCGGGACGGCCATCCCGGACGGCAGCTCGAGCTCGCGGAAATCTTGATCACGTCCCTTCTCGAACAGGGCCGACTGCACGACGCCCAGGACCTCGTGCAGCGCACGGAGCCCCTGCTGCAGCGCAGCAGCGGGCTCTCGCAGCGGTTCGTCTTCGGCACCGACCTGCTGAGCGTCGAGTGCACGGTCCAGCGTGTGAAGGCACTCACGCAAGACTGGCGCCCGACCATCTCGCGCCTGCTGGAACTCGGCGAAGGGATGAGTCGCCACCTGGGAGCTTTCAGCGTGCGCGATGCGGCGGGCTTGACGACCCGGCTCGGAGGATCCGACGACGTCGACACAGCCCTCGTCCTGTGCGAGCGAGCGCTGTCCGAGGTGACCGCGGTCGGGTGTCCTCGATGCCTCCACGAGACCCGCCTGGAAATCGCCCGGTTGCTGGCGGTTCTCGGCGAGACGGACCGTGCCCGGGAGATCCTGCCCGAAGGCCCGCACTCCTCGGAGTCACAGCGCCGCTGGCACAGATGGGCTACCCACCTCCTCGACGGAGATGTCGCCGCGCTGGACTCGCTGCGGCGGAACTACTCCTCCCGCAACAACCACCTGTCCGCCCTGCTGCTCGGCGGCGACCTCGCCGGCCTCCTCCCTCGCGACGAGGCCGTCGTGGTGCTGGAGGAGCTGCTCGAAGAGTGCGACGAGCGCGGGATCACCAACCTCGCCGCCGCGTACCGCCGACGGCTGCGCGAGCTCGGTGCCCGCCCCTGGCGGCGCGGCCCCACCGCAGCGGCCGTCCTCAGCGACCGACAGCGGGAGGTGGCCGAGCTCATGGCCACAGGCGCCACCAACCCCGAGATCGCCGCGAAGCTGTTCCTGTCGCGCAAGACCGTCGAGCATCACGCCTCGGCCGTGCTCGCCAAGCTCGGCGCCCGGAACCGCACGGAGGTGGCCACCCGGCTGCGGGATGGGTGATCTCCCCGATGAAACGCCGGTACGGCGATGCCTAGCGTCGGTCCTGCGGTGGACGACAACCGTCCACGAAGGACACAAGGGGACCGTCATGCGAAAGCTCGTGACTCACACACTGACCGCGACCGCCGCCACCGGGCTGATCCTGATCGGTCTCGCCGCGCCGGCGTCGGCGCATGCGCACCACGTCTCAGTGGCCCACCAGGGCGACGGGCAGACGCTCGCCAACGGCCAGAACCACGCCGCGTACACCGTCACGACCAACGGTCGCGAGTCATGCGGCGGGGACCCGGCCGCCTACGGTCTCGAGACGGCGCACCACGGTCCCGACGCCGGCACCCCGGGCAGGGGAGACGGCTGCTACGAGGTGACTGGAACACCGGCGACCGATGTGGCGAACCCCGTCATCCGGTAGTCCTTTGTGATCAGGCGCCGCACCTGACACGCGGCAGAACGTGGCCCTAAGGGACGATAGGGACGCAGAGCGCTCCTGCCGATGTCTCGGGCATGAGCCAGCATGCCGACCCCTGGGGGCTGCGCCGAATCGTCGTCGGCGTCGTCTCCTGGGTCGTGCTGGGGCTCGCCTGGTGGGCAGTGCTGCGCCGTCACCCCGACTCCTGGCTGCCGGACCTGATGGTCCCCGTGATCGCGGCGCTCATCGTCACCCCGCTGACGCTCGCCTGGGTGCGCCACAACCGCGGGATCTACGAACGCAAGGGTCCGCGGCGGGGCGTACCGGCAGTCGATGCGCCCTGGACCACCGACAGCCTCGGGGTACCGCTGGAGTTTTCTGAGCAGGCTCGTCACGGACGCCTGGTCCGCCTCACCCTCGTCGACGGCGTGAAGCGCTACGAGGTCGTGCAGTGACCTCGGTGCTCCAGTCCCTGAGCACGGCCTGGCCTGTGCAGGCGCTCCTTGTCTTCATCGCCCTCTACCCCATGATCACCGCGGTCGTCTGGGCTGCCACCGCGCTGGTCTACTCCACCCGCAGGGAGGGGACCAAGGCTGACGCCTTCTACGCGATCCCCGACGAGCAGCTGCCGCTCATCACGGTCATGGTTCCGGCGTACCGGGAAGAAGCGGGGATCGACCGCACCTTGGAGGTGCTGCACCACCTGGACTACCCGCGGTATGAGGTGCTGGTCGTCGACGACGGGTCACCGGACCGCACCGCCGACATCGCCCGGGCGCACGTCCTGCGCGACAGTCGCTTCCGGCTGCTGGCCAAGACCGACAACCAGGGCAAGGCCCTGGCCATGAACGACGCGATGCCCCTCGTGCGCGGCACCGTCCTGGTGGTCGTCGACGCCGACGCCCGGCTGCACCGGGACGCGCTGCGCCCGATCGCGGCGCACTTCGTCCGACTGCCTCGCGTCGCCGCTGTCACCGGCAACCCCCGGGTGGCCAACCGCACCTCCCTCGTGGCCGAGCTGCAGACCCTGGAGTTCACCTCGATCGTGTCGTTGCTTCGCCGGGCCCAGGTGGTGTGGGGGCGCATCCTCACGGTGTCCGGGGTCATCAGCGCGTTCCGCGTCTCCGCGCTGCGCGACATCGGGCTGTTCGACCCCTCGATGGCGACCGAGGACATCGACGTCTCCTGGCGGCTCCAGCGCCGCTTCTACGACATCCGCTACGAGCCGCGCGCGCTCGTCGACATGACCGTGCCCGCCTCGCTGCCCGCCCTGTGGCGCCAGCGGCGCCGGTGGGCGCTGGGCCTGGTCCAGGTCCTGCGCCGCCACCGCGCTGTCATCAGCACGTGGAAGAACCGCCGTCAGTGGCCGGTGTACGTCGAGGCCGTGCTCTCCATCGCCTGGGCGCACGCGTTCTTGGTCATGCTCGTCTTCTGGGCGCTGTGCCTGAGCGTCGGCGTCGCCCCTCCCGGCGCCTCCCCCTTCCCCAACGCCTGGGGCATGATCGTCGCGACCGCCTGCCTGGGGCAGCTGGCCCTCGGGGTCCACCTCGACCGGCGCTATGACGCCAGCGTGGGCCGGTCGTTCTGGGTCGCGCCGCTCTACCCCCTCGGCTACTGGCTGCTCATGTCCCTGGTGACCGTCCGCTCGACCCTTCCTTCGCTGCTGAGCAGGCAGCCGTCCGTCGCGCGCTGGGCGACCGTTCGGGAGACCTCCCTGATGCCCGTTGCGGCGGCGCCGGAGCCGCGTCCCGCCCAGGCCTGACGCGACTCGACAGGCGGGAACGCACGCCCGGTCGCCGGGCCTGGTTGCATGTAGCCCGTGGGTGAGATCTGGGTCGTGAGGCACGGCGAGACAGAGTGGTCGGCCACGGGGCGGCACACGGGTCGCACTGACGTGCCGTTGACCGAGGTCGGCGAGGAGCAGGCCCGTGGCCTGACGTTCCGACTCAACCGGGACTGGGACACCGTGCTGTCCTCCCCGCTGTCGCGCGCACGTCGTACGGCGGAGCTCGCCGGGTTCGCTCCGCTGCTCGAGCCGGACCTCGTCGAGTGGGACTACGGCTCGGCCGAAGGCCTGACGACCGCCCAGCTGTCGGCCGCCAAGCGCTGGAGCGTCTGGGAGGAGCCGCTGGGCGAGTCGCTGGAGGAGCTCGGCGAGCGCGTCGAGCGGGTGCTCAACAAGCTCCCCGACGGCGACGTGCTGATCTTCGCCCACGGACACGTCCTGCGGGTGCTTGCCGCGCTCTACCTCGGCGGCCTCCCGGAGGACGGTCGGCACTTCATGCTCGACGCCGCCCGGATCGGCGTGCTGGGGCACGAACACGACTACCGCGCTCTCAAGGCGTGGAACGTGTGATCCGCCCCGCCCTGCCGTCCGACGTACCCGTCCTGTTGGAACTCGTGCGGGACCTGGCCGCCTACGAACGCGAGCCCGACGCCGTCGTCGCCACCGAGGCGGACCTGCACGACGCACTCTTCGGCCCCGACCCCTCGGCCGGCTGCCAGGTGGCCGTGATCGACGAGGCCGTGGTCGGCTTCGCCCTCTGGTACCGCACTTTCAGCACCTGGCAGGGCAAGCCCGGGCTGTGGCTTGAAGACCTGTTCGTCCGCCCCGAGCATCGCGACACGGGCCTGGGCAAGGACCTGCTCGTCTCCCTCGCGGGCATCTGCGTGGCCCGCGGCTGGACACGCTTCGAGTGGTGGGTGCTCGACTGGAACGAACCCGCCCAGAGCTTCTACCGCTCCCTGGGTGCCCGCCCCGAGGACGAGTGGACCGTGTGGCGCGTTGACGGCGCGGCTCTCCAGGCCCTCGCCCTTACCTGACACCCGCACGAACCTTTCGACACCCCAGGGGATCTCACAGACATGCACACGCGACGTCTGGCTCGGCTCGTTGCTGCCCTGGTCCTGCTCGCCCTGGCTGCACCGGCGCAGGCAGCGACGCCCGTCGAGGCGACCCTGCGCCCCGGTCAGGCCGCCTTCTGGGGCCACCACGCCTCGAACGAGTACCGCATCGTCGTCCGGCCCGGCGGCTGGCGGCTGCGCGTCGCCTATGACCACCCGGACTTCCGGCAGGCGGCCTACGGCACGCTCAAGGACCCGGCTGGCAAGGACGTCGCGCAGCTCGGCGGCTGGGACAGCGGCGAGGCCTACGTCCTGCGCCCACAGCCCGGGACCTGGACCCTGGCGATGAACGCGCAGTACCCCGAGGTCCGGTTCCGCGCCAAGCTCGAGACCCCACCGCCGCCCGCTCCACGCAAGGCGGTGGCGCTGCTGCCCAACCTGCGACTCGTCCCCCCGCACGAGTTCACGATGGGCGGCGTAGCGGGCTCCGGCCAGGGCTCGTGCAACACCGATGACACCGCCGAGCAGCGGGGCATCCGCTGCCTGCGCTTCTCGATCGGTCCGGCCAACGTCGGCGTCGGGCCGCTCCAGCTCGACTTCCCCGGCAACCAGGGGCTGGTCACGCCCGGGCAGGCGACCCAGCTCATCGCCTGGTCCGACGGCCGCGTGACGCGCCGCGCCGCAGGCGAGTTCGAGTACCACAAGACGCACGGCCACTACCACCACAGCGGCTTCGGCAAGCTCGAGCTGTTGCGGGTCGACGACGCTGCCCGCGGCACGATGACCCACGTCGGGGACGGCCCGAAGCAGGGCTTCTGCACGGCCGACGTGAAGATCTCCGAGTGGTCGGTCTTCGGCGGCCGGCAGAACAGCGCGGAGTCGACGTGCATCAGCAGCGCGGGTGGGCTGTTCTACGACCCGACCTCGGGCACCAAGATGGGCCTGTCCCCCGGCTGGGCAGACCTCTACAGCTGGGAGCAGGACGGCAACTACGTCGAGTTCGGCACCAACGGCAACGGCCGCTACCTCGTGCGCTCCACTGCCGACGCCCTCAACAAGGTCCTCGAGTCGGACGAGGCCGACAACACCTCCTACGCCTACATCGTCATCACGGGTACGACGATCACCGTGCTGGAGCGCGGCCGCGGCCAGTCACCCTGGGACCCCAAGCGCGTCGTCGTCCGCGACGGCCTGCACCCGACGGCTTTCTAGAGCGAGCGCGCCAGGGCGAGCCCACCCCAGGCCCCGGCCAGCCCGAGTACGGCGGACAGCGCGACGTTGAGCAGCGCAGCCCCGCGCCGACCACGCTCGACCAGCGCGACGGTCTCGACCGCGAAGGTCGACAGCGTGGTGTAGCCACCGAGCAGTCCCACCGACAGCACCGGGCCCACATCGCCGCCGACGAGCAGGCCGAGCAGGAACGACCCGGTGGTGTTGACGACGATCGTGCCGCGGGGGAAGTGGTGCGCGGGCACGGCCCGGTCCACGAGGTAACGCAGCACGGCGCCGGCGCCGGCGGCAAGGGCGAGGAGCATCACTCGACCTCGATGTCCGGGTCCTCGGGCGCGAGCTCCGCGCCTTGCGTGAGGGCGTGGCCCAGCGCCACTCCGAGAGCGGCCGCAGCCACCCCGCCGAGCAGCGAGGCCGCGAGGTAGGCCAGCTCGCCGTCGTCGACCGCCACCACCGCCACGGAACCGAAGGTGGTGAGGGCACCGCAGAAACCGGTGCCCAGCAGTGGCCGCCAGTGGTGCGGCACGGTCACGACGAGCAGTCCGAGCAGCAGCGAGCCGGACAGGTTCACCGCCAGCGTGGTGCCCAGGTCGGTCGCCACGAGCTCCCGCAGCGCACCCCCGATGCAGCCGCCTGCGAAGACCGCGAGCAGCACCCGCACCGGCGACATCACAGCCGGAACGGTGCCCTCACGACCAGCTCCACGTTGCGGTCCCCGGTGCTCCCCGCGCGCCCCGCGGTCTGCTCCTGCCGGTCGTTGGCCGCCAGCTCGCGAGCCAACGAGGCCAGTGACGCCGTCGAGTCGAGCCGACCGCCGTACGACAGGGGGGCGGCCGCATCGATGATGGTGCCGAACAGCGACACGGTGCCGTCGCGGTTGTCGACGAGCTCCAGCAGGCGGGCCTGCACGGGCCAGTCGACGTGCGCGGCGGTGCTGATCTCCCACAGCCCTCCGCCGCCGGTGCGCGGGCGCGGGGTGACCTTGTTCTCGTGGGTATGCCCGTTGACCCAGGCAACGACGTTCGGGTGGGCGAGGAGCACTGCCAGCACCTGTGCACCGAGCACCCGCTGACCCGGCTCGTCGATGACGGGGATCTGGTTGGTCATCGTGTCCAGCGTGTGGTGGCTGAAGACCAGGACCAGCTTGGAAGCCGAGGCGGCGAGGGTCGCTGTGAGCCAGGCCAGCTGCTCGGCATCGAGCGAGCCGTTCGACTCACCGTTGGGGTTGACGGTGTCCAGGACGATGCAGCGCACCTTCGGTGCCGGGTCGAAGGTGTAGTACGCCGTGCCGTCGGCGAGGTTCTTGGCGGTGTAGCCGTGCCCGAGCGGGAGGCCACCGGTCGTGAAGTGCTCCTTGATCGTCTCGGTGCGGGTGAGCACGGCCCGACCCGGATCGGCCGTGACCTGACGCACGGGCGCCCCGCCGAGCACCCCCGCCGAGGCACGCCCGGCGGAGACGTCCTCGAAGGACACTCCCGGAGGCAAGTCGATGATCTTCAGTGGTCCGGTGGCCATCGCGCTCAGCTGGAAGGAGTGCGGAAAGTTCCCCTGCACCAGCCCGTCGTGGTTGCCGTAGCAGGTGTACCAAGGCCGACGGAGCCCCATCGCCTTGAACGGCCGCCGAGCCGCGTCGAGCAGCCCCTTCACGACAGGGAAGCCGTGCACGGCCCGCCACTGGTCGGCTTCCTTGCCGGCCGGAGCACCCTCGGGGTGCCAGTAGTGCACGTCGTAGGACGTGGCGTCCTGATCCGCGACGCCTTCGTAGCGGGTCAGGTCTCCGCTGTCGGCACGCACCGTCTTGCCGTCGAGTACGTCGATCTGCCAGCGCAGCTCGTTGCGCTGGCAGTTGTCCACGTTGTCGCCGGTGCAGATCACGAACGACAGCGGCCCACCGGCTGCCGGGCCGCGCCCGACCCGCTCGACGGCCCCGACGATGCTGTCCGCGACCTGGGCGGTGAGCATCTCGTGAGCCCGGTAGGCCGCGCTGAAGATGAGCGGCGACCCAGGCCCGTCGTTGTAGCGGTCGGTGTACTCCACCCGCGCCGGCGACTGAGCGTCCACGACGTGGATGTCGGTGAGGTGCGCGAAGGCCAGCAGGGACCGGCGCCGCCCCTCCCTGCCACGCAGAGCCTTCGCACCGAGGTCCTCGCGGAGCACGTGCGGCTCCCCCGGGCCCGCCACCAACCGCGTGTAACCGCCCGAGAGCCTGGCGCCCCGCCGTACGGTGGAGGCAAGGGTCGTGTGCAAGGGTGCAACCACCCGCGCGGCACTCGCTTGGCGTGCGGGGAAGGCGGCCACCGTTCCGACGGCAGCGGCTTTGAAAGCGGTACGGCGGGAGAACTGCATCGGTAGATGGTGCCATTGGTCACTCTCGGTGTCCTGGGGGTGTAGGTGGCTCACCTTCAGGGCAGGTTCTGCAGTGATCATGAGGGGGAGGGACCCGGATGAGTGACCAGGTCGTGCTGCGGCTGCCCGCAGCGAGTGCCTACTTGTCAGTGCTGAGGACCGCGACGGCGTCGCTGGCCTCACGCCTGGACTTCACGCTGGACGACATCGAGGACCTGCGGATCGCCGTGGACGAGGCCTGCGCTCTGCTGCTGCCTTACGCCGCCGCCGATGCATCCTTCGAGTGCACGTTCGAGCTGTCCTCCGAGGCGCTCGCGGTCACGGTCAGCCTGCCCACGACCGAGCCGGTCGAGATCACGCAGGACTCCTTCGCCTGGACCGTCCTCACCGCCCTCGTCGGCGACGTCACCAGCAAGGCGACCGACGACGGGGTGATGCTCTCGCTCGTCAAGCACCGGGTGTCGACTTCGTGACCCCGGAGGAACGCGAGCGCAGCCGCGAGTTGCTGCTCGCCTTGTCGAAGCTGGCCGCCGACGACCCCGAGCGCCAGCCCATCCGTGATGCCCTGGTCCAGGCCCACCTGCCGCTCGTGGAGTACCTCGCGCGCCGGTTCGCCGGCCGCGGCGAGCCCCTGGACGACCTGGTCCAGGTCGCCACGATCGGTCTCATCAAGGCCATCGACCGCTTCGATCCGGACCGCGGCGTGGAGTTCTCGACGTACGCGACCCCCACCATCGCCGGTGAGATCAAGCGGCACTTCCGCGACAAGGGCTGGGCGGTGCGGGTCCCGCGGCGTCTGCAGGAGCTCAAGCTCTCCCTGACCCGGGCGACCTCAGACCTCACCCAACAGCTCAACCGCGCCCCCACGGTGGCCGAGCTGGCGCAGCACCTGAAGCTCAGCGAGGAGGAGATCCTCGAAGGCCTGGAGTCCGCCCACGCCTACAGCACGGTCTCGCTCGACGCTCCCGACTCCGACGACGACGACGGCCCGGCCGTGGCGGACTCCCTCGGGATGGTCGACGAGGCGCTCGAGGGCGTGGAGTACCGCGAGTCGCTCAAGCCGCTGCTCGAGGCGCTGCCCCCGCGGGAGAAGCGGATCTTGGTCCTGCGCTTCTTCGGTGGCATGACCCAGTCGCAGATCGCCGCCGAGCTCGGGATCAGCCAGATGCACGTCTCCCGGCTGCTTGCCCGGACGCTGATCAAGCTGCGTGAGGGACTGCTCGCCGACCAGTGATCAGGCCTCGCGGAACGCCTCGCGCAGGTCGGGGGTGGCGAACAGGTAGAGCACCGAACCCGCGAGCAGCAGCAGGGGTACGCCGACCCACCACACGCCGGCCTGGAGCACTCCCAGGCCGATCGGGAGCGGGAAGACGTTCAGCACCACGGCCGGGGAACGTGACCAGCCTCGCCGGCGGTCGACACCGCGGGCGAGCAGCAGCAGCACCACGCCGATGACCACGGCCGCCCCGGCGGCCAGCTCTGCCGGAGCCCGTTCGCTGGTATCGCTCAAGCTCGCGACGCCGTATCCCACGCCCAGCGCCACCAGCAGGGCACCCTCCACCGCGAGCAGCCAGGCGAGACGTCGGAGCAGCAGCACGCGGGCGAGAGTATCGGCCCGTACCCTGAAGTGATGAGGGCACTGCTGGTCGTGAACCCCAAGGCGTCGACCACGAGCGCGCGTGTCCGCGACGTCCTCGCACACGCCCTGGCCAGCGAGGTCAAACTCGACGTCGTCGAGACCAACCACCGCAACCACGCGACCGAGCTTGCCGAGCAGGCTGTCCGGGACGGGCTCGACGTCGTGGTCGCCCTCGGCGGCGACGGCACGGTGAACGAGGTCGTCAACGGCCTGCTCCACGACGGCCCCCGGCCCGGGCTGCCCGCGCTCGCGGTCGTTCCCGCTGGTCGCACCAACGTCTTCGCGCGGTCCCTCGGCCTGCCGAACAGCGCCGTCGAGGCCACCGGCGTGCTGTTGCAGTCGCTGCTGGAGGACCGCCGACGCACGATCGGGCTCGGCCGGGCCGACGACCGCTGGTTCACCTTCAACGTCGGCCTGGGGCTCGACGCCGGCGCGGTGCGCCGGGTGGAGAAGGCACGTGCCAAGGGTCGTACGGCGACGCAGCCGCTCTACGTCCGCGCTGCCCTGAAGGAGTTCTACCTCGGGGCGCAGCGCAAGGCCTCCTTCACGCTGACCCGGCCAGGGGCGGAGCCGCTCGAGCTGGCCCTGGCCCTGGTCTGCAACACCGACCCGTGGACCTACCTCGCAGAGCGCCCCGTGCGGCTCTGCCCTGACGCGTCCTTCGACACCGGGCTGGACGTGCTCGGACTGACGCGGAGCGCGACCGCCACGACCTTGCGCACGCTCTCGCACGTGCTGTCCAAGAACGGGCGCCCGCACGGCAAGCACGTGGTGAACCTGCACGACCTCGCGGAACTCACCTTGACCTCCAGCGTGCCCCTCCCGATGCAGGTCGACGGAGACCTCGTCGGGGACCGCGAGTCGGTGCGCCTGGTCTCGGTCCCGGCCGCCCTCGACGTGATGGTCTGAGCCCGATTTCGAACGCTGCAGGTGTGAAGGGCGTCACAACCGGGTACCCGAGGTGACGAATGCCTCACCCGAACTGCCAGTCAAGCGTTGCAGAAGCCTTGCCAGGCGGTACCCGCGGTGATTATGTGGAACCGCGTTCGGTTTCCCCGGACGCGCACCTGACGTCTTGAACGACCGGCTCCCCCCCGGCGCCGGCGATACACAGCGACGGCGCCCCCGCGCGCTGTGAGCGAGGAGTGGGTCGCATGGACTGGCGCCAGAGCGCGCTGTGCCGCGAAGAGGACCCGGAGCTGTTCTTCCCCATCGGGACGACCGGTCCGGCCTCCAGCCAGGTTGCGGACGCGAAGGCCGTGTGCCGTCGCTGCCCCAGCGTCGACCCGTGCCTGACGTGGGCCCTTGAGACCGGCCAAGACGCCGGCGTCTGGGGCGGCACCAGCGAGGAGGAGCGCCGGGCGCTCACCCGCCGGCAGCGCACCGGCTTGCGCACCGCCTGACGGTGCCGCGCGAGCAGTATGTCCGCCCCCCACTCGTCGCCAGGGAACCCGCTTCCCGCCATGCTGCGGCGTGGCGGGTGCGGGCGCTCGGCGTCGCCCTGGCGGTGCTCACCCTGCTGGCCTTCCTGTGGCTGTTCCTGACCTTCAGCGGCGTCACGAACGGCGAGGACCCCGGCCTCGGTGGCCTTCAGCCGCCGAGCGGGACCCGCAGCTCCGCCTTGGTGCCTCTGGGCACGGCGGGCTCCAGCACCAGCTGACCCCCGAGCTCAGCGCTCACCAGCGTCCGCACGATCTGCAGGCCCAGCCGCTTGCTGGCGGCCAGGTCGAAGCCGGCCGGCAGCCCGGCGCCGTCATCGATGACCTGTACGACGAGCGCGTGCGGCGCGCGGTCCACCACCACGTCGATCCGTCCTGGCCGGCCGTCCGGGTAGGCGTGCTCCACAGCGTTCTGCACGAGCTCGGTCAGGACCATCGCCAGCGAGGTGGCGACCTCTCCGGCCAGCACCCCGAACGACCCTGTGCGCACCACCGTCACGGGCGCCCCCGTCGTCGCGACCTCGGCGCACATGTCCAGCACCTTGGTCGCGATGGCGTCGAACTCGACCTGCTCCCCGAGCGCGGTCGACAGCGTCTCGTGCACGGCCGCGATGCTGGCCACCCGCCGTACCGACTCTTCCAGGGCTGAGCGGGCGGCCGGGTCGGTCATGCGCCTGGCCTGCATCCGCAACAGGGCGGCGACGGTCTGCAGGTTGTTCTTCACCCTGTGGTGGATCTCGCGGATGGTCGCGTCCTTGCCGAGGATCTGGCGGTCGCGGCGGCGCACTTCGGTGACGTCGCGGACCAGGACCAGAGCGCCCCGGGGCTCGCCGGCCGGGAACAGCGGCAGCACGCGCAGGGCCACCACCCCGCCACGGCCTTCCATCTCGCTCTCACGCGGCTCGCGAAAGCGCAGCGCTGCCGCGATGGCCGCCGAGCCCTTCGGCTCGCTGAGCCGGCCCGGCCCGGCGGTGATGCGGGCCGTAATGGTGCCGAGGTGGATGCCGAGCAGGTCACCTGTCACGCCGAGGCGCCGGTAGGCCGAGGAGGCGTTTGGTGAGGCGTAGACGACGTGCCCGGTGCTGTCCAGGCGCAACAGGCCGTCTCCGACTCGGGGCGCGTGCTCGGGGTCAGGATCGCTGCTGGCGAAGGGGAACTCGCCCTCGGCCACCATCTGCAGCAGTTCGCCGGCCGCGCTGAGGTAGGCCAGCTCGAGCTGGCTGGGCACCCGGGCGGCGCTCAGGTTCGTGTCGCGTGACATCACCGCGATGACGGCACCACCCCGCCGTACCGGGATGGTCTCCCGGCGCACCGGGATCTCGTCGTGCCACTCCGGCTCACCGTCGCGCACGATGCGGCCCTCGCGCCAGGCACGCTCGACCCGGAAGCTCTCCTCGAGCTCGGTGCCGACGACGTCGCGCGGGTAGGTCGTCGGCCCCGTGGTCGGCCGCATGTGCGCGACCGCAAGCCAGCTCCCCTCGTGCGTGGGCACCCACAGCACGAGATCGGCGAAGCTCAGGTCGGCCACGAGCTGCCACTCGGCGAGCAGCAGCTGCAGGTGGTTCAGGTCCTGCTGGGTCAGGTCGGTGCGCGCCTGGACACGCTCCGCGAGAGTCGACACGAAGCGAACTCTAGAGTCGTGCACGTGGCAGACCCGTGGAGCTGGCTCGAGCAGGCGCGCGCCGGTGTCGCGGCCGGCGGACTCGTGCGCCACCTCGACCCGGGTACGCCGGGGCTGCTCGACCTTGCGTCCAACGACTACCTCGGCCTGGCTCGCCACCCGGCGGTCATCGCGGGGGCCGTGTCAGCGGCGTCACGGTATGGCGCAGGCTCCACCGGCTCGCGCCTGGTGACAGGCACCACGGACCTGCACCTGGCGCTGGAGGAGGCCCTCGCCGGCTGGCTGGGGGCGGAGTCGGCACTGGTGTTCTCCTCCGGGTACCTCGCGAACCTCGGGGTCCTGACGGTCCTCGCCGGGCCAGGCACGCTGGTGGTGTCCGACAGGGGGAACCACGCCTCCCTCATCGACGCCTGCCGGCTCTCGCGGGCCACCGTGCAGGTGGTGCCACACGGCGCCCTGGAGGCGGTCGAGGCGGCGCTGGCCGGGCACGACGGTCGCGCGGTGGTGGTGACGGACGCGGTGTTCTCCGTCGACGGGTCACTGGCCGACCTGGGCGCGCTGCACGCGATCGCCCGCCGGTACGGCGCGCTGCTGCTGGTGGACGAGGCGCACGGGGTCGGGGTGGTCGGTCCGGACGGGCGTGGAGCCTGCGCCCTGCTTGGACTTGAGCACGAGCCGGACGTTGTGCGCACCGTGACGCTGTCCAAGGCCCTGGGGAGCCAGGGCGGCGCTGTGCTCGGGCCCGCGATGCTGCGCGACCACCTGGTGGACACCGCACGCACGTTCGTGTTCGACACCGGCCTGGCTCCGCCGTCGGTGGGGGCGGCGCTGGCAGCGATCCCGCTGGTGACGGCCGACCGGATCGCTGCGCTGGCTGAGGTGGGCGCTGGGCTGGCTGAGGCGCTCGGCGTTGCGGCGACCCCCGGCGCCGTGCTGCGCGTCGTGCTCGGCGACCCGCTGCGGGCGGTTGCTGCGCAGCAGGCGTGCCGGTCGGCCGGGGTCCGGGTCGGTTGCTTCCGGCCGCCGTCGGTGCCCCTGGCAGGCTCCTGCCTGCGGCTGGCGGCCCGCGCCGACCTGACCCCGGCGGAGGTCGCCCGGGCAGCCACCGTCGTCCTGAGCGCGGTGCGCGGATGACCCTGCTGTTCGTCACCGGGACCAGCACCGAGGTCGGCAAGACCATCGTCACGGCGGCGGTGGCGGCGTTGGCGCTCGACCGGGGCGCGTCCGTCGCCGTCGTCAAGCCGGCCCAGACAGGGGTGCCCACTGGCGCGCCGGGCGACCTGGCTGACGTGACCCGACTGAGCGGCTGCACCGAGGTGCACGAGCTCGTGCGCTACCCCGACCCGCTCTCGCCGGCGGCTGCGGCGCGGCTCTGCGGGGGCGCGCCCCTGGACCCGGCCCGCTTCTACGACCTGGTCCTGGGCCTGTCGGGCTCTCACGAGCTGGTGCTCGTGGAAGGCGCCGGCGGCCTGCTGGTGCGCTTCGACGAGGACGGCACCACCCTTGCCGACCTGGCGCGCGGGCTGCGCGCGCCAGTGCTGGTCGTGGCAGGCCCGCAGCTCGGGACGCTGAACCACACCGCCCTGACGCTGGAGGCACTTGCCCATCGGGGTCTTGAGCTGAGCGGCGTCGTCCTGGGGACTTGGCCTGCGGCCCCCGGTTTGGCCGAGCGCTGCAACCTGCGCGATCTCGAGACGCTCGCGGCCCGGCCGCTGCTGGGGGCGCTTCCTGAGGGGGCCGGAGCGTTGGCGCCTGCGGAGTTCCTGGAACTCGCGCGCGCAGGCCTGGCCCCGGCACTGGGTGGGGCCTTCGACGCCCGGGCGTTCCGGCGTACCTGGGAGTAGCCCGCGGGCAGGTACCACGGAACGGCCTGGGAGACTGGTCCGGTGACTGAGCTGTTGACGGACGTACTGGAGACCGCACGCGAGCAGGTGCTCGGGCGCGGCGTGGGGCTGAGCGAGGAGCAGGCGCTGGCCTGCCTGCAGCTGCCCGACGAGCGGCTGCCCGAGCTGCTGGCGCTCGCGCACGAGGTGCGGATGACGCACTGCGGGCCCGAGGTGGAGGTCGAGGGGATCATCAGCCTCAAGACCGGCGGATGCCCTGAGGACTGCCACTTCTGCAGCCAGTCCGGGCTGTTCCCCTCCCCCGTGCGCGCCGCGTGGCTCGACATCCCGTCCCTGGTCAAGGCTGCGGTCGAGACCCGCGCGACGGGGGCGACGGAGTTCTGCATCGTGGCCGCCGTACGCGGACCGGACGACAAGCTCATGGCGCAGGTCCGCGAGGGTGTCAAGGCCATCCGCGAGGCTGTGGACATCCAGGTCGCCTGCAGCCTCGGGATGCTCACCCAGGAGCAGGTCGACGAGCTGGCCTCGATCGGGGTGCACCGCTACAACCACAACCTCGAGACCGCCCGCTCGCACTTCCCGCAGGTGGTCACCACCCACACCTGGGAGGAGCGCTGGGAGACGCTGTCGATGGTCCGTGCCGCTGGCATGGAGGTCTGCTGCGGCGGCATCCTCGGCATGGGCGAGACGCTGGAGCAGCGGGCGGAGTTCGCCCTCGACCTGGCCGCGCTGGAGCCCCACGAGGTTCCGCTGAACTTCCTCAACCCCCGGCCGGGCACCCCCTTCGGCGACCTGCCCGTGATGGACGCCAACGACGCGCTGCGGGCCATCGCGGTCTTCCGACTCGTGCTTCCCCGCACCATCTTGCGCTTCGCCGGCGGCCGCGAGATCACCCTGGGCGACCTGGCGAAGGACGGCATGCTCGGCGGCATCAACGCGGTCATCGTCGGCAACTACCTGACCACCCTGGGCCGCCCTGCGACCCAGGACCTGGACATGCTGGCCGACCTGCAGATGCCGCTGAAGGCGCTCTCCCAGACGCTCTAGATGAGCCTCGTCGACAGGGACCGCGCGCACCTCTGGCACCCCTACGCACCGCCCGTCGCCGATCCACTCTTCGCCGTCGTCGACGCCTGCGGCACCCGGCTCACGCTGGACGACGGACGGGTCCTGGTCGACGGGATGTCCTCGTGGTGGGCCGCCATCCACGGCTACCGCCACCCCGTCCTGGACGCCGCCCTGCACGCGCAGGTGGACAGGTTCTCCCACGTCATGTTCGGCGGCCTCACTCACGAACCCGCAGTCGCGTTGGCGGAGCTGCTGGTGTCGATCACGCCCGCGCCGCTCACACGCGTCTTCTTCGCCGACTCCGGCTCCGTCGCGGTCGAGGTGGCGTTGAAGCTCGCGGTGCAGGCCACCGGCATCCCCCGCGTGCTGACTATCCGTGGCGGCTACCACGGCGACACCGCCGGCGCGATGTCGGTCACCGACCCCGACGGGATGCATGGGCTGTTCCGCGGCTACGTCCCAGAGCAGGTCTTCATCCCGCGCCCCAGGCCGCTCTACGACGAGCCCTGCGCCGACGAAGACCTGGCCCCCGTCGTACAGGCCCTGGCAGAGCACGAGGTCGCTGCCGTCATCGTCGAGCCGATCGTGCAGGGGGCAGGCGGGATGCGGTGGTACTCCCCGGAGTACCTGCGACGACTGGTCGCGCTGTGCCGGGAGCGCGGCGTGCTGGTCGTCTTCGACGAGATCGCCACCGGCTTCGGGCGCACCGGGGAGCTCTGGGGCATGGACCACGCGGGGGTCGTGCCCGACGTGCTGTGCCTGGGCAAGGCCCTCACCGGCGGCACGATGACGCTCGGCGCGGTGCTCACCACCGACGAAGTGGCCTCCAGGGTGGGGACGCTGATGCACGGACCCACGTTCATGGCGAACCCGCTCGCCTGCGCCGTGTCGCTTGCCTCCACCCGACTGCTGCTGAGCCAGGACTGGCGCGGCACCGTCGCACGGATCTCCGCGGAGCTCACGGCGGGGCTCGCGCCCGCCAGGGACCTGCCCGCGGTCGCGGACGTCCGTGTGCTCGGAGCGATCGGTGTCATCGAGCTGCACGACCCGTGCGAGATGGCTGTCCTGCAGCCCCGGCTGGTCGAGGAGGGCGCGTGGGTGCGGCCCTTCGGCAAGCTCCTCTACGCGATGCCGCCGTATGTCAGCAGCGTCGAGGACGTCGAGGCCGTCACCGGCGCCATGGTCCGCGCCCTGTCGTGAGGTGCTTCGGCGAGGGCGACGAGCTCTACAGCGCCTACCACGACACCGAGTGGGGACGGCCCGTCCGCACCGAGCAGGGCCTGTTCGAGCGGATCTGCCTGGAGGGCTTCCAGGCTGGGCTGGCCTGGATCACGGTGCTCCGCAAGCGGGAGGCACTGCGCGAGGTCTTCCACGGCTTCGACCCCGTGGCCGTCGCGTCGATGGACGTCACGCCGCTGCTCACCGACGCGCGCCTGATCCGCTCGCGCGCCAAGCTCGAGGCGTGCGTCCGCAACGCACACGCCACCCTCGCGCTCGGCGGCGGTCTGGTCGAGCTCGTCTGGCAGCACAGGCACGACGGACCCGCCCCCGAGGAGTGGGGGGCGGTCCCGTCGAAGACCCAGGCGTCGATCGAGCTCACGAAGTCCTTGAAGCGCAAGGGTTTTGTCTTCGTCGGGCCGACGACTGCCTACGCGATGCTGCAGGCCTGCGGGGTGGTCAACGACCACCTCGCAGGCTGCAGCGTCCGTGCGGAGGTCGAGCTCAGCAGGTGAGCCCGGTCCGGGTGTTCAGGTTGATCGCGGTCTTCTCGGCGCCCGTCAGGTCTCCCGTGGAGAACTGCGCCCGGATCCACGACGTCGCGGCGGCGACTGTCGAGCCAACCTTCGCGGTGTCGTAAACCGCGGGGTCGAGCGTCTCGGCACCGGACAGCCCGAGCTGCGCGCCCATCGTTGCCGACAGCTGGCCCGCGGCGAGGTTCAGCAGCAGCGGGGCGTACTGCCGCGCGGCCGAGGTCTCGGTCGGGAGCTTGCCGCTGGCGTAGAGCACGTTCACCAGCGCGGAGCGGCTGCCGAAATACCCGTCGGACAGGGCCACGGCCTTGTCCGCGAGGGCGTTCGCCTCGGCCGTCGTGAAGATCGCCTTGCTGCTGCCGTTGAACTGGTTCTTCCAGAACGACAGGCCCTTCGGGGCACAGGAGATCAGCACGACGGGAGCCGGGACGGCCACCGTGCGACTCGCCATTGCGACGACCGCGCCGTCGAGCGTGAAGCTGGCGGTCAGGACGTACGTCCCGCCCGGTACCGCGCCGAAGTCGAACGGCAGGCTCCAGCTGTCGGTGCCCGTCGCCGCGAGGGCACCGGAGTCGAACCCGACGCCCGCGACCTGCACGGTGACGCCACGGACCTGGCCGGCCGGCGCGTTGGAGCTCGCCGTACCCGAGACCGGCGTGACCGCACGGTCGACCGTCGTGCCGTCAGCCGGCGAGGTGATGGCGACGTCGCTCACGACGACCACCGGGCGCTCGACCGTGAAGGCGATCGTGCGGGTGGCCCGCGCGACGCCAGCCGTCAGCACCGTGGCGGCCAAGGTGTGAGTGCCATCGGCCAGGCCGGCCGGGTCGACCGTCGTCGCCCAGTTGTACCCCGGGCTGTTGCCCGTGACGGCAACGGCCTGGGCCACACCGCCGTCGAGGGACAGGGTGACCGTCGTGACCGGCGGACCCGCGAGCGAGGGCCGGCGCACGACGTACGCGCCGTACTCGGGCTGCACGATGCTCTGGACGATGACGCCGCCGGGCGCGAGGTCCGCCGACGTCTGCTGGTAGGACTGCACATAGACCTTGATGGCCGGGGTCATCGACGCCGGGTTGCCCAGCTTGGTGAACGGGACCGTCCACGACACGGTGTTGGTCGCCACGCTGGCGGCGATCTCCGTGGCCGGGGCGTTGTTGAAGGTCGCGCTCGTGGAGGTGGAGGCCGAGGCAGTGGTGCCGTTCCACAGGACTTCGGTGGCGTAGGACGCGCCGTTGATGACCTGGCGCACCACCCAGTCGCCACCGACCGGGCCGGCGTCGGCGAGGTTGCGCACGCTGAGGGCGTAGCGAACGCCTGTCGCGGTCTCGGTCGCGGTCAGGCCCGCCACATCGGCAGCACCGGCGGCGGGCGAGGGGAGGTCTCCGCCGTCACCCGACGCGATCACCTGGGCCGTGAAGGGCCTCGGCGCGACGTACCCGTCTGCGGCGGTGCCCGTCACGGCGATGGTCGCCGTACCGTCGTTCAGCGCACCGTCGGCAGGCGAGGTGATCGCGATCTGCGGGGTGCCCTGGGCGGACTCGCCGCCGTCATGCGCGGTGCCGAGCGCATCGAGCGCCGCCTGGGCGTCGACGAGGCCGGCGCCCTTGTCGAAGGACGTCTTCCCACCCGGGTTCTGCAGGTCGTCCTCGTAGGAGGTCGCAAGGCCGAACTTGAATGCCGTGTCTTGCAGCAGCGTCTCGATCCCGGCCGCCGTGAGCGACGGCTGAGCCTGGAGCAGCAGCGCCACGATGCCGGCGACGGCAGGGGTGGCCATCGACGTACCCGACAGGCTGGAGTACTGCGGCGCCCACTCCAGGGTCGGTCCCGTTGCGCAGATCGCTTGCACGGCACGGCAGGTCGAGGTGATTGAGCTGCCCGGCGCTGACAGGTCCGGGTAGTCGTTCGGGAACCCCTTCCGGCCGCGGCTGGACGAAGATGCCAGCACGCCGTTGCGCGTGCCCGTGCCCGCGTCGTCGTAGTTGGCGACGGTGATGACGCCCTTCGTCGGGTCCTTGGCGGTGGAGCTGAGGCGGTCGTCGGCTCCGGTGCCGCCGTTCCCGGTGGCATCGCCGTTGCCGGCTGCGAACAGGACCGTGACGCCCGAGGCGACGAGCTGCTTGGTCAGCAGCGAGATCACGTCGTTCGGGTCGTACGCCGTGCCCGCCGCGCTGCCCCAGGAGTTCGTGGCGACGCGGATGCGCGGCGTGTTGGTGCCCGCAGCGTTGGTGGTGAGGATGTCCTGGAAGGCCGCGGCAACGTCGAAGTTCCAGATGTTCTGGCCGTCGCCCACGGCGTAGCCGTAGAGCGAGGCCTTCGGCGCGACGCCGCGGAAGGTGCCCTTGGAGGCGGTGCCGTCACCGGCCACGATCCCGGCCACGTGCGAGCCGTGCCCGCTGGAGGGGTCGCTGTTGACGACCTCCTGCTTCACCACCGGGCCGAAGCACAGGCGGGTCGTGGTGTTCTGCAGGACCGGGGTCGTGCACTTGTACTTGGTGTTGCGGACCGTACGGTTCGCGAGGTCGGGGTGGGTCCCGTCGATTCCGGAGTCCACGACCGCGACGCCGACACCGGTGCCGTCGATGATCCGTCCGGCGCTGTCGCGGTAGGGGCCGTTGCCCACCGCACGCTGGACCTGCTCGACGCGCATGGCCCAGCCGGAGGACTCGTCAAGAGCCTTGAGCGTGGTGTCGGTCGACACGTAGCTCACGTTCGGGTCGTGGCGCAGGGTCTCGATGGCCCCGAGTGTGCCGGTGCCGTAGACGACGCCGACGGAGGCGAAGTCGCCCACGACGGACAGGCCGTGGTCGGTCAGCAGGTCGGCGCGCTCAGCCGCCCCTCCGCCGCGCACGTTGACGTACGCGCCGTACGGCGTGGCCGCCGGCAGGCTCGCCAGTGCCGCGGCGAGCCGCGTGCTCACGGGGGCGAGCGTCGAGGCGGCCGCTGACGTGGCTGCGAGGGCGGGGGTGGCAGTGAGGGCCATGCCGGCTGCGGCCAGGGTGGCGACCGCGACGCGGGCAGGGCGGCGCAAACAAAGGGCGTGCACAAGGGCTCCCGGTGCTGGGTGGGCGGGAAGCCGGCAGATGACCGGCGGCCGCATTCGACCACAAACCCGGTCGAATCCGCGCCCCAGGTACCTCCGCGGTCAGCGACCGCTTCGCGTGGCGAGTCGGGCGCGCATCCGGCGCTCCAGGACGTACACGACGGCGATCGAGACGGGCAGGAGCAACAGCAGGTACGCCGAGCGCCCGCGGTCGACGGCCACGACCGGGACAGCGATGAGGCCCACGACGAAGGCGAGTCCGGCGAGGTACAGCACCGTCAGCTCCCACAGCGGTATGTCCTGGGCCAGACCCGCCCTCCAGGTCTGCCACCAGGGGGTCTGAGACGCTGGCTGCTTCAGGTAGGCGGCCCACGGGCCGAGGTCTCGGGCCGCGCCGGCCGTGGTCATCAGCCACAGGAGCGTTCCGCCGTACAGAACGAGGCCGATGCCCGCGAAGGGGCTGGCCGCCAGGACGAACGGGCCCGTGAAGACCAGGCCCCCGCCGGCGAGGGCGGTCCGCATCCGGGCCCCCGGCGCCGCCTTCTGCAGCTGCAGGGCGAGGCCGACTCCCGCCGGCACCAGGAGGACCCCGACGGCGAAGAGCACGAAGGCGACGATCGGCAAAATCGCGAACAAGAACCCGGGATCAGCACCCATCACCAGGAAGGCGAGCACGAAGCACAGCACGCCAGGCAGCACCGACAGCCACGCGAGCGCGGTGGCGAGCCGGACCTCCCAGGACCTCATACCGGTGGTTATCGGCAGAACCGGCCCGGGGCGTTAGCCCGTTCCCGCGAAGGTCCGTGCGTACGACGAGGGCGAGGTGCCGCGCTCGCGACCGAAGGCGGCGCGCAAGGTCGCGGCGGAACCGAAGCCGGCACGCCGGGCGACCTCCTCCACCGCGAGCCCCTGCTCGAGCATCCGCTGGGCGTGCCCGACGCGCTGCCCGAGCACCCAGCGGTGCGGTGTGGTGCCCGTGGCCTCGCGGAACCGGCGGGCGAAGGTGCGGGGCGACATGTGCGCCCGTCGGGCAAGCTCCTCCACGGACAGGTCCAGGTGCAGGTTCTGCGCCGCCCAGTCCAGCAGCCCTGCCAGGGCGTCGGTCCCGGCGCGGCGCTGCAGCGGCAGGGGCGCCTCGACGTACTGCGCCTGTCCCCCGTCGCGGAAGGGCGGGACGACCATCCTGCGGGCCACGGCGTTGGCGACGGCCACGCCGTGCTCCTGGCGCAGCAGGTGCAGGCAGGCATCGATGCCGGCCGAGGTACCGGCCGAGGTGATGACCGGCCCGTCCTCGACGTACAGCACGTCCGGGGTCACCTCGATCGCCGGGAACCGCTCGGCGAGCAGCTCGGCATAGCGCCAGTGGGTCGTGGCGCGGCGCCCGTCGAGCAGGCCGGCCTCCGCCAGCACGAAGGCTCCGCTGCACACCGAGAGCACGCGGGCGCCCCTGTCGACCGCGGCCACGACCGCCTCGAGGAACGGCTCCGGCGGACGCGTGAGTGGATCGCGCCAGGCAGGGATGCAGACCAGGTCGGCGCTCGCCACCCGGTCGAGCCGGTGGTCGGTGTCGAGCCGGAACCCCTGGCCCGAGGTGAGCGGGGGCTCCTCGGCCGCTACTACGGCGAAGTCGTAGGCCGGGAGTCCCTGGTCGGACCGGTCCAGCCCGAAGACCTCGCACACCACACCCAGCTCGAAGGCCGCGAACCCGTCCGCGACCACCGCCACCACGTCGTTGAGGGCCATGACCGGAGTATGGCAGGTTTCTCGCACGACCGCGCCTTTCTGCCACTTTCGGCCTAGGACGAACGGGCGCACCGTGAGGTCATGACCA
Source organism: Mycobacteriales bacterium (assembly GCA_046595815.1). GTDB lineage: Bacteria > Actinomycetota > Actinomycetes > Mycobacteriales > SCTD01 > RYN-111. Next base: position 6,251 of record JBKJSN010000025.1, on the reverse strand, counting down.
CCTTCGTCCTGCTAGCCACCCCGGTGCTCCTCGCCCTCGCAGCCGCCCGCTGGGGCGCAGACACCCGGGACGGCCGCGACTGGCAGCCCCGCGCGGGCGACTAGCCTGCGCTGTGTGTCGGGATCCCTGGAGGTTCGTCCGCTCCGTCCCGACGAGCACGCTGTCGTCGGTGACCTGACCGTCTCGGCCTATCTCGTCGACGGCCTCGTCGGGCCTGAGTACGCCGAGGTCATCCGTGATGTGTCTTCCCGGGCCGACCTCGCCACCGTCCTGGTCGCCGTCGTCGACGGCTCGCCCGTCGGCTCGGTCACCTTCGCCGTCGGCGGCACGCCGTACGCCGAACGCTCCGCCCCCGGTGAAGCGGAGATCCGGATGCTCGGCATCTCCCCCGCCGGCCGCGGCCAGGGTGCCGGGACGGCGCTGACCAGCGAGTGCCTCAGGCGGGCCGTCGAGGCCAGCTGTTCCGCCGTACGGCTGTCGACACAGCCGGAGATGGTCGGGGCACACCGGATCTACGAGCGCCTCGGCTTCCTGCGCACCCCCGAACGCGACTGGTCACCCGTCCCGGGGGTCGACCTGCTCACCTACGTGCTGACGCTCGCGTTCTGCGGCCAGTGCGGTGAGCCCGGGACGCACGCTGCGTGCCGGCGCCAGCTGGAGCTCGACCCCCCGCGCTACTGCGGCCAGTGCCGTCGGCGCATGGTCGTGCAGGTGCACCCCACCGGCTGGTCCGCCCGCTGCGTCGAGCACGGGACCATCAGGAACTAGCGAGCGGGTTCTACGCGACGAGGCCGAGGCGGCGCAGTTCGACGGTGAGGTCGTGCGGGGACGTGGAGGCGCTCATCGCAGCCTCCAGCGTGATGACGCCGTCGCGGATGAAGCCGACCAGGCTCTGGTCGAAGGTCTGCATGCCGTAGTACGTGCCCTCGGCGATGAGCTGCGGGATGGTGCTCGTCTTGTCCGGGTCCGCGATGGCGTCGGCGATGCGACCGGTGTTGACGCACACCTCCATGACCACGCAGCGGCCTTCGCCGTCGGCGCGCGGGACCAGTCGCTGGCAGATGATCCCTTTCAGCGAGGCGGCGAGAGCGAGTCGCACCTGCTTCTGCTCGTGCGGCGGGAAGAAGTCGATGATGCGGTTGATGGTCTCCGCGGCGTCGGTCGTGTGCAGCGTCGACATCACGAAGTGGCCGGTTTCGGCGGCGGCCAGACCAGCCTTGACGGTTTCGTAGTCACGCATCTCGCCGACGAGGATCACATCGGGGTCCTGGCGCATGGCGGCACGCATCGCCACGACGAAGTCCTCGGTGTCGACCCGCACCTCGCGCTGGTTGATCATCGACAGCTTGTCGAAGTGCAGCACCTCGATCGGGTCCTCGATCGTGACGATGTGCACCTCCTTGCTCGCGTTGATGTGGTCGATCATCCCGGCGAGGGTGGTGGTCTTGCCGGACCCGGTCGGGCCCGTGCACAGCACGAGGCCGCGGGGCTCCATGGCGAGCGAGGCGAGCACCGGCGGCAGCCCCAGGTCACTGAGCGGGATGGCGCCGATCGACACGCGGCGGAACACCAGCCCGGCGGAGCCGCGGCTGCGGAACGCGTTCACGCGGAAGCGGCCGACGCCCTGGATGGAGTAGGCGAAGTCGGCCTCGTTCGTGCGGTCGAACTCCTCCTTGAGGTCCTCGCGCAGCACCTCAGCAACCATCTGGTCGGTGTCCGCCGCCGTCAGGTCGCGGGTCTGGAGCTTGCGCAGCCGCCCGTCGATCCGCACACGCGGGGGCGAGCCGACCTTGCAGTGCAGGTCGGAACCGCCGCTGTCGACCAGGGCGCGCAGGAAGGGCTCGATGCTGCTCGTCACAGGTGGTGCTTCGGCCATTCGAGCCCCCTCCTTGACCCGTACGGCGGAATCACACCCGCAGCGAAGCCATCCACGTCTCGATCTCGCCAGCCTCGCGCGGAAGGGCGGCCGACAGGTTCCGGCAGCCGTCCTCGGTGACCACCACGTCGTCCTCGATCCGGATGCCGATGCCCCGCAGGTCCTCCGGCACCAGAAGGTCATCAGGCTGGAAGTACAAGCCGGGTTCGATCGTGAGGACGTAACCGACCTCTAGCACGCCCTCGCGGTAGAGCTCATCCCGGGAGTTCGCGCAGTCGTGGACGTCCAGGCCGAGCATGTGGCTCACCCCGTGGATCGTCCAGCGGCTGTAGCGCTTGTCGTCCTCGGCCAGGACCTCCTCGGCGGAGTCCACGATGCCCATCGCCTGCAGCCCCTCGGCCAGCACCCGCATCGCGGCGTTGTGGGGGTCCAGGAACTTCGCTCCCGGCTTGCAGGCCGCGATGGCCGCCTCCTGCGAGCGGTAGACCAGGTCGTAGGCCTCCCGCTGGCGGGGTGTCCACCGACCGCTGACCGGCAGGGTGCGCGTCACGTCGGCGGTGTAGAGCTCGTTGCCCTCAACCCCCATGTCGAGCAGGAACAGCTCGCCCTCGCGGACCGGTCCGTCGTTGTCCGTCCAGTGCAGCACGCACGCGTGCGAACCGGCGGCGCAGATCGAGCCGTACCCGACGTCGTTGCCCTCGACCCGAGCCCGCAGACCGAAGACGCCCTCGGCCCAGCGTTCGCTGGTGGCGACCGCCTTCGGCAACTCTCGGACGACGTCCTCGAAGCCCTTGATCGTCGCGTCGACGGCTTCCTGGAGCTGGGCGATCTCCCACTCGTCCTTCACCAACCGGGCCTCGCCCAGCCAGGTGGCGAGCTCGGTATCGGTCTGCTCCTCGCTCTCGAACAGCTCCTGGACCTTCTGGTCGTAGCCGCGCAGCAACCGCGCCCGCGTGCCCCGCAGCTTCTCGATCTCCTCCAGCGGCCGGGTGTCGATCCCGAGTTCGGCGGCGACGGCGTCGAGCGAGGGTCGCGGGCCGTTCCAGAACTCACCGTTACGGTCGGTGAAGAACGCCGGCGTCTCCCGCGTCCAGGCCGGCGACTGGTAGAGCACCGCCTCACCCGCGGCATCGATGACCAGCACCGCGTCCGGAACGTGCGAGCCCACCAGCCAGGAGAAATCACTACCGGGCCGGAACCGGAAGTCGGTGTCGTTCGCTCGGACCTTCAGCCCACCGCTCGGCACGACGACCGCCTCGCCCGCGAAGCGCGCCGCCAGTCGGTCGCGGCGTGCCCGCCGGTACGGCGAAGCCTCGCCCTCCGCAGGGAGCCCGCCGTCCCGCTCAGCCCACCCCGTGAGCATGAAGTCGAGCAGCTTCTGCGGCCGCTTCGGATCGTGGCTCGCGACCTGCTCGGCCGCCTTCTCCTGCGGGGTCTGCGTCATGCCGCCAGGGTACGTCTGACTACCTGCCCGTCCAGACGGGCTTGCGCTTCTCCAGGAAGGCCGTCACGCCCTCCTTGGTGTCCTGTGTCGTGTTGAGCAGGGACAGCTGGGCCTGCATGGCCTCGAGCCCCGCGGACAGCGAGGACTCCATGGCGGAGTGGAAGGCGGCCTTGCCCAAGCGAACGGCCACGGGCGGCTTGCCGGCGAGCGCGCGCACCAAGACCTCGGTCTCGGCGGGCAGGTCCTCGACCACCCGGCTGACCAACCCCATCTCGAGCGCCTCGGACGCGGGTACGCGGCGGGCGCTGAGCATCATCTCCATGGCTCGCTTGGGGCTGACGTGCCGGCCGAGGAGGGCGCTGACCATGAAGGGCCACAGGCCCAGGTCGACCTCTGGGAGCCCGAAGGCCGCATCCTCTGCCGCGAGCACGATGTCGCAGCCGAGCACCAGCCCCACCCCACCAGCGAGGCAGAGCCCCTGGACGCTGGCGACCACCGGCAGCGGGCAGGCCTGCATAGCGAGCACGACCTCCCGCAGCTTGCCGCGGCCCTCATGGACCTCCAAGCCGGTGGCATCGGGCGCCATCTGCACCAGATCAGCACCGGAGCAGAAGACCTTGCCGGCGCTCGTGATCAGCACGACCCGCGCGTCGCCCGGATCGCGCAGCGCGGCGAGCATCCCGTCGAGCACCGCACCGTTGAGGGCGTTGCGCCTGTCCTCACGGTTGATGTGAAGGACCAGCACGCCACCGTCTCGGCTCACCACCAGATCGCTCATGAGCCGCGACACTACTGAGGTGCTGTTCGCCCTGGTCGTCCTCGCCTCGGCCCTGCTGCTTGCACTGGCCACCGGCGGACGGTTCGGACAGCTCGGGCACCTGCCACTGCGGCACGGCTGGCTGGTCGCCGTGGCGGTTGCTGCTCAGCTCGGCGGGGCGTTCGCGGGCGGCTCGTACTACCCCCTCGGACTGGGCGCGTCCGCCTTGCTCGTGGCCGCCTTCCTCCTCAGCAACAGGGGCATCCGGGGCACCGGGCTCGTCGCGCTCGGCCTGCTCTGCAACGCGCTGGTCGTCGGGCTCAACGGGGCGATGCCTGTCTCGGAGCACGCCAGTGGCAAGGCGGGCGTCTCCACCCAGGACCTGCTCGCCGGGACGGACCCGCGGCACGAGCTCGCGTCGTCGTCCACGACGCTGCGCCCCTTGGGCGACGTCATCCCGGTCCTGCTTCCCTGGCGCCCTGAGGTGGTGAGCCCCGGCGACGTGCTGGTGGCCGCGGGATTGGCCCAGCTCGTGCTCCTGGGCATGCGCAAGCCCGCCTGACCCGCCCTCGCGCGGCAGGTCGGTAGCCTGGGGCACAGGACACCCTCGTCGACAGGAGACACCCATGGCCAAGAAGGGCCGCAAGCGCCGCGCACGCAAGAAGAGCGCCGCCAACCACGGCAAGCGCCCCAACGCGTAAGCATTGTCCCGAAGGCCCCGCTCCGGCGGGGCCTTCGTCGTCCCCCGGTCAGGTCAGGGTGCGGGCCAGGCCCTCGCGCAGCCCCACGGTGGGCTCCCACCCCAGCGCGCGTCGCGCACCACCGGGGTCGACGAGCACCGACCCCAGGTCCTGGACCCTCGGCGCGGTGAACTCGGGCGCGTCCGCTGCACCGACGACGGCAGCCACCTCGGCGTGCAACGCCCGGACCGTGGTCCCGACCCCCGTGCCCACGTTGAGCCGCCGCCCGTCCGCCCTCCCGCCCAGGCAACGCACGAAAGCGTCCACCACGTCCTCGACGTGCACAAGGTCACGGACCGCGGAGCCGTCCCCGAACACCTGCGTCGGCCGGCCCCGCCTCAACGCCTGCGCCCACGCGGTGACCACCCCACCGCTACGCGGGCCGTAAACAGTCGTGAGGCGCAGCGTCGTGGCCCGCAGCCCGCGCGCGACGTAGGCGTGCACATAGGCCTCGACCGCCGCGTGGTGGGCGCCGACGAGGTTCGCGGGGTGGCTGCCATGCCGCTCCGTCACCGGCGACCTGGTGACCCCGTAGACCTCCGCGCTGCCACCCACCAGCACCCGGGCCTGCACCGCGAGGCAGGCCGCCAGCAGGTGCACCGGCAGCACGGGCGCGAGATGCACGACCACGTCCGGACGCTCGCGGGCGACCAGCTCGCCGACCAGCTCCGCCGCAACGTCGAAGTGGTGGAAGGACAAGCCCTTGCGCCGACGGACGGCCGCGAGGTTCGCCAGGTGGCCGCTCGACAGGTCGTCCAGCCCCACGACGTCATGACCGTCTGCGACGAGCCGCTCGCACAGGTGGCTGCCCAGGAAGCCCGCAGCCCCCGTCACGAGAGCCCTCATGCCGACGCACCCTAGCCGGGAGGCGGACCTACTCGGCGCGGAACTCCACGTGGTCGATCTCGATGCGCACCTGCTGGAGGCGGAACATCACGCGCTCCCGCAACTCGCTCGGGGCCTGCTCGGCGCACGACCGCGCGACGAGTGCCTTGACGGCCTGCTCGAGCCCGAACTTGCGCAGGCACGGCGCGCACTCGTCGAGGTGGATCCGGATGTGGTCGTGGTCGTCCTCGACGGCCTCGCCATCGAGGTAGAGGTAGACCTTCTCCAGTACCTCGCTGCAGGGGGTCTCGTGGGGGTCGCCGCAACTCATGCCTCACCTCCAGCGTCGCCGGTGGCCTTGATGAGTCCACGCTCGAGCGCGTAGTCAGCGAGGAGCGTCTTCAGTCCGCGACGGCCGCGGTGCAGCCGGGACATCACGGTGCCGATCGGCGTACCCATGATCTCGGCGATCTCCTTGTAGGGGAAACCCTCGACGTCCGCGAGATAGACCGCGAGGCGGAAGTCCTCGGGAATCTCCTGCAACGCACGTTTGACGTCCGAGTCCGGCAGATGGTCCAGCGCCTCGGTCTCCGCCGACCGCAGACCCCT
>JBKJSN010000004.1:0-3673 GCA_046595815.1 Mycobacteriales bacterium | reverse complement strand
GCGAGCCCAAGGTGTCGGCAGCGGCGGCATAGGCGATGGCTGCGGCGGACCCGAAACCGAGTCGGTCGAGCGCACCGGCCAGCAAGAAGTGGGCGAAGCCCATCCGCGGCTCGAGGTAGACGGCCTTGCGCAGCTCGACGAGCGCGCCCTGGTCATCGCCCTGGTCCACCAGTGCGAGCCCGCGCAGGTAGAACGCCTCGCCCCGCAGTGGCTCCACCGCCACGGCCTCCGCCGCGAGCGACGCCGCCTCGGTGTACGCGCCCTTTGCCAGCGCGGCACGGGCCTGCCCCATGAGCAGATCCGCCGTCACCGGCTTGGGCTTGGGCTTCGCCGGCAAGGTCACCGGCTTGTTGAGGATCTCGACGAGCTTCTCCGTGCGGCGCGGCCAGGTGCGGCGCTCTGCCGGCTTGGGGTCCTCACCGGTACGCCGGTCCGGCAGCACCGCACGTCGCTCGGCGGCCCGACCGTCGAGGCGCCGGTAGACGAAAGCGGCCGACTCACCGCTGCCGAGGGAGACCAGGCGGAAGTCCTCGCTCACCTGCCAGAGCGTCTCGGAGTGGCCAAGGAACAGGTACCCGCCGTCGCGCAGCCCCTCGTGCAGACGCTTCATCAGTTCGCGGGTGGTGTCGCGCGAGAAGTAGATGGTGACGTTGCGGCACAGCACAAGGTCGATGCGCTCGTTCGACGGGAAGGGCACCGGCTCGGTCACCAGGTTGTGGTGGCGGAACTCCACGAGGTCACGCACGTCGGGCCGCACGACGTAACTGCCATCGGCCTCGTGGGTGAAGAAGCGAGCGAGGTCCTCCGGGGTCGCGTTCATGACTGCACGGGCGCCGTATCTGCCAGCCCGGGCCGCCCCCAGGGCACGCTGGGAGACGTCGGTGGCGAGCACCTTGATGTCCCACCCGTGCTGGGCGGGCAGCAGCTCGCGCAGGCACATCGCGATGCTGTACGGCTCCTCGCCCGTCGAGCAACCCGCGCTCCAGATCCGCAGCCGGCGGCCGTTGCTCTCCGCATGCCGGAGAAGCTCAGGAAGTACGTGCTGACGCAGCGCCCGCATCTGCGGCGGGTTGCGGAAGAAGTGCGTCTCCTGGATGGTCACCTCGTCGACGAGGCGCTGCCGCTCCACCGGGTCCTTCAGCAGAGCGAGGTACGCCGGAACGTCGGGCGCACCGGTGTCCCGGAGGCGTTCGGCGATCGAGTACGCCATCGACTCGCGACGGCTGTCGTCGAAGACGAGGCCGGCGACGTCCGACAGCAGCACGCGCAGGGCGTTGAACTGCTCGGCGGTGAGGGCGACCTTCATGTGCGCCCCAACAGCCCGAGCAGGACCGGGGTGATCTCGTGCACCGGGACCTGCCGGTCGATGGCGTCGAGGGCCAGGGCCGCCTGCGGCATGCCGTACACCGTGCTCGTCGCCTCGTCCTGACCGAGCGTCGCGGCACCGCGGTCGCGCATCGCCCTCAGGCCGACCGCGCCGTCCCGGCCCATGCCGGTCAGCAGCACTCCGATCGCGTCAGGCCCGAGCGCGTCCGCGATGCTCGCGAAGCACTGGTCGATGCCCGGCACGTGGAACTGCGTCGGCTCCGGTGGCACGCAGACCACCCGCAGCCGCTCGTCCTGCACGAGCAGGTTGCTGCCGCTCGGCGCGATGGTGACCACGCCGGGCTTGAGCCGCTGGCCGGTCTGCCCCATGACGACGGGCAGCGGGACGAGCTGGTCGAGCCAGGACACCAGGCCGGGGATGAACCCCTCCGCCATGTGCTGGACCACCAGGACAGCCTGCTCGAAGTCACGCGGGAGGTTCTTCAGCACCGTGTGCAGCGCCTGCGGCCCACCGGTGGAGGCCCCGATCGCGATGAGCTTCACACCCTTGCGGACCTCGGCGTCGTCGACGGCCAACGGTCGGGCCGCGAGCTCGCCCACGATGGGCAGGGCCGCCACCGGGATCCCGCGGGAGCGGAGCTTTCCCCGGGGGTGGGTGATGACGCGCACGCGGGCAGCGACGCGCAGGCGCTTGCGCACCTGGTCGGCGTACTCATCAAGGCTGGTCGTGTCGCCGGGGCCGGGCTTGGCGAGGACGTCGACCGCCCCTGCTGCGAGAGCCTCGAGTGCGTTCGCCCGCTCGTCACCGCCCACGTGGGCGCTGTAGACCAGGATCGGGGTCGGGCTGGCGGCCATGATCCGCTCGATCGCCTCGATGCCGCTCATGACGGGCAGGTCGAGGTCCATCAGGACGGCGGCGGGGCGCAGCCGCGCCACGAGGGCGACGGCCTCCTTGCCGTTGCGGGCCTCGCCCACGACGGTCAGGTCGGTAGAGGCATCGACGGCGGCGCGCAGGAAGCGCCGCTGCACGGGCGAGTCGTCCACCACCACGATCCGGATCAGGTCCGTCGTCACAGGCGCGGTCACGCCAAGCCCTCGAGCGCGGCGACCAGCGCCGGCAGGTCTTCGGGCGCACGGCCTTCGAGGAGGTGCTCCTCGACGGAGCGGGCGAGCACGCTCACGTCGCGCTCACCGACCACCCAGGCACTGCTGGCCAGGGCGTGGGAGGCGTGCAGCGCAGCCTCGGGGTCGCCCCCGCGCAGCTGAGGAAGGCGCAAGGCGATCTCCGCGGCGAACGCCTCGCGCAGCGAGCGAGCCACGTCCTCGGGCAGCGCACGACGCGCTCCCATTGCACCCACGTCCGACCCCGTCCCAGCCCCTTGCTGGAGGGGCCTGTGGGGCTTGTGTCGTCCGGTTTGCTCGGGTGCTTGAGCCTGCTCAGCCAGTCAACCGAAAGACCGTCGCCGCCGAGGTCAGTGTCCCGACCCGCGCGCGCACGCTGTAGGTGCCCGGCCGAGCCTCCGGGCGGCCGGTCGGGCAGCCGCGCGCGGACCTCTTGCCGGGCCACGAGACTCCTGTCTCCAGGCTCCCGCCCGCGGGCAGGCTCTGCACCGAGACGCCCTTGTCGGTGCCGCAGTCGTCGCTGGACCAGATCCGGTCCTTGCCGCTGAAGACCCGGACCTCCATGGCCCCGCCACCCAGGTCACGTCGGCAGGCGGCGCTGCCGGTGTTGGTGACGGTGAGGGTGAACCGCACGGCGCTACCCGCCGGGTAGCTCCGCTCCCCGGTCGAGGCTCGCAAGGTCAGTACGGCGTCGCTGCACGTCCCCGGCCGGCTCGCCGTGGTCTTCACCGGCCGGGGGGTCGGCGAGGCGCTGGGGCTGGGAGAGGTCGTCGGGGTCGGGCTCGGCCGCCCCTTCGCCGGCTCCGGGCTCCCCCCGGCACACGAGCGCGCCACGAGCAGCAACGCGACGAGCACGGTCAGCAGCACCAGACGCCGGCGCCAGTACGTCGACGCCGGCAGCGGTCCGACCGGGTTCAGCACCATCGCTCCGACCCTAACCGGCTCGGCCCGTCCTCCCCGGCTCCCGCGCCGCACGTGCGCAGCACCAGACGGTCGCGCGGGTACGGCGGGCGCCCGGGTCGCAGGCCGGCCGCCCGTGTGGCGCCACGGCACCTCCGTGGCTTGCCCTAGAACTTCGATAGTTCGCTGGGAACTTGTGCACAGACTCGTTTCGTTTGTCGAATGTGTTTGCTAGTATTTGGTCACGGACGTGGCGAAGGGGGTGAGCGGGGTGTCACAGGTCGCTCTGGACCCTGTGCTGGTCTTGCTCGGGTGGGACCCCGTG